>NZ_JAPMLV010000001.1:606042-909063 GCF_026420145.1 Enterobacter pseudoroggenkampii | reverse complement strand
AGCTGGCGAACCAGCGCGTCGCGGATAGCTTCCGGCGTGGTTTCGCATTTCACATCGACGTTGTTCACAACGGAAATCGTCGGTGCGTTAAACGTAATTTTTTCCAGCTCAACCGCCAGTTTCTCGGCGGCAGGCTTCATCAACGCACAGTGAGACGGCACGCTGACCGGCAGCGGCAGCGCACGTTTAGCACCCGCCGCTTTACAGGCCGCACCTGCACGTTCAACCGCTTCTTTATGGCCGGCAATAACCACCTGGCCCGGCGAGTTGAAGTTAACCGGAGAGACTACCTGGCCTTCAGCAGATTCTTCACACGCTTTTGCAATTGCAGCGTCATCCAGACCGATGATGGCAGACATACCGCCCGTGCCTTCCGGCACCGCTTCCTGCATGAATTTGCCGCGCAGTTCCACCAGACGTACCGCGTCAGCAAACGCGATCACACCGGCACACACCAGCGCAGAGTATTCGCCCAGGCTGTGACCCGCGAGCAGCGCGGGTGCTTTACCGCCCTGCTGCTGCCAGACACGCCACAGCGCAACGGACGCGGTCAGCAGCGCGGGCTGGGTCTGCCAGGTTTTGTTCAGCTCTTCGGCCGGCCCCTTCTGGGTCAGCGCCCATAAATCATAACCCAGTGCATCAGAAGCTTCACGGAAAGTCTCTTCAATGACCGGATAGGTTGCTGCCATTTCAGACAACATCCCAACGGTTTGAGAGCCCTGGCCCGGGAACACAAAAGCAAATTGCGTCATTTTTTATTCCTTATCCTAGAAACGAACCAGCGCGGAACCCCAGGTGAACCCGCCACCGAAGGCTTCAAGCAAGACCAACTGGCCCCGTTTGATTCGTCCATCGCGTACCGCTTCATCAAATGCGCACGGTACCGACGCCGCAGAGGTGTTGCCGTGACGATCCAGCGTCACCACAACGTTATCCATCGACATGCCCAGCTTTTTCGCGGTCGCGCTGATGATACGCAGGTTCGCCTGATGCGGCACCAGCCAGTCGAGCGCGGAGCGCTCAAGGTTATTCGCTTCCAGCGTTTCATCAACGATGTGCGCAAGCTCAGTCACCGCCACCTTGAACACCTCGTTCCCTGCCATCGTCAGGTAAATCGAGTTGTCCGGATTAACGCGATCGGCGTTAGGCAGGGTCAACAGTTCGCCGTAGCTGCCATCAGCATGCAGATGCGTCGAGATGATACCCGGCTCTTCGGACTGCCCCAGCAGCACCGCGCCCGCACCATCACCAAAAATAATGATCGTTCCACGATCGGTCGGATCGCAGGTACGCGCCAGCACGTCAGCACCGATCACCAGCGCATATTTAACGGCACCGGATTTCACGTACTGATCGGCAACGCTCAGCGCATAGGTGAAACCTGCGCACGCGGCAGCGACGTCAAACGCCGGACAGCCTTTAATGCCGAGCATGTTTTGCACCTGGCACGCCGCGCTTGGAAAAGCGTGCGTGGCAGACGTCGTGGCGACCACGATCAAACCGATCTGTTCTTTATCAATGCCCGCCATTTCGATAGCACGCTGTGCGGCTTCGTAACCCATGGTCGACACGGTTTCGTCTGGCGCGGCAATACGACGCTCACGGATACCTGTGCGCGTGACAATCCACTCATCAGACGTATCTACCATTTTTTCCAGATCGGCGTTGGTACGCACCTGTTTTGGCAGGTAGCTGCCGGTACCTAAAATCTTCGTATACATGTACGCTCAGTCACTTTTAGCTAATACAGATTCCAGGCGAGCGGCAATCCGCTGAGGGACTTGTCGCTGCACCGCCTGCACTGCCTGTTCAATCGCGACAGCAAATGCTCGCTGATTGGCGGCGCCATGACTCTTAATCACGATGCCGCGCAATCCTAACAGACAGGCGCCATTATACTGGTCGGGGTTGAGGTGACTGAATCGCCGCGTCAGGCTCTTTTGTAACCAACGCTTCAATAAAATCAGCCACCAGGCGCTTTTTTTGCCTTCTCCCTGAGATTTCAGCAGAGAAAGAAACATGCGCACGACCCCTTCCATGGTCTTCAACGTTACGTTTCCGGTGAAGCCATCGCACACCAGAACATCCGTTTTCCCCGTCAACAACTCATTGGCTTCGAGATAACCAATATAGTTGATGGAGGGAACCTGTTTGAGCAATTCAGCCGCTTCGCGAATGCTGTCCAGGCCTTTGGTCTCTTCTTCACCAATGTTCAGTAACGCAACACGGGGAGTGTTGATCCCGACGACTTCTTCTGCCAGCACCGATCCCATCACGGCAAACTGAGCCAGCATAGTACTATCACAATCGACGTTAGCGCCCAAATCGAGCACTACCGTTTTGCCCTTCTGCTGATGCGGTAACACCGTCACCAGCGCCGGACGCTCAATACCTTCTATAGGTTTGAGCAGTAATTTCGACAGCCCCATCAGCGCGCCGGTATTCCCCGCGCTGACGCTAGCCTGAGCTCGCCCTTCTTTCACCAGCTCCAGCGCTACCCGCATAGAGCTGCCACGACTATTGCGAATAGCCTGCGAAGGTCGGGCATCACTGGCAATAACTGACTGCGCAGGAATAATCTGCAGACGCGAACGTTGTTCAAAGTCAGCTTTTGCGAGTAATGGCGTGATTGCGTCGGGATTGCCGACTAAAAGAAGTGTGAGTTGCGAATTAGAATTCAGTGCCTGCAATGCTGCAGGCACTGTCACGGAAGGGCCAAAATCTCCCCCCATGACATCTAACGCCAGGGTTAGACGTGTCAAGGTATCGTCGCAGCCTGGTTCGGTAAATTCCCCGTTTGCACGGGGAAATCCTCACTAAGCCTAATCACGCTTGCGCGTGATTACTTAGTGATAACCTTGCGGCCGCGGTAGAAACCGTCAGCGGTGATGTGGTGACGCAGGTGTTTCTCACCAGAAGTCTTGTCTACAGACAGGCTGGTAACTGCAGTCAGCGCGTCATGGGAACGACGCATGCCACGTTTGGAACGGGTTGGTTTATTCTGTTGTACGGCCATGGACCTTACTCCTCAATTACTTACGCTTTAAGCTGGCTAATACGGCAAATGGGTTTGGTTTTTGCGCTTCATCAGGCAGTTCCCCAAAGACCATGTCCGCCTCGGACACTTCACAGTGTTCAGAATCATGCACCGGAACCACTGGCAAGGTGAGGATGATTTCATCTTCAACCAGAGCCAGAAGATCGATTTCACCGAATTCGTTAACCTCAATCGGCTCATACGCTTCCGGGAGTGCTTCAGCCTGTTCGTCAGAACGAACCGGACTGAAACAATACGTTGTGTGAACATGCTGTACAAACGGTTTCCCGCAACGCTGACACTCGAGCGTTACCGTCACCTTTGCATCACCGGTTAAAACGGCGAGACGCTGGTTGTCGATAGCGAACGACATGGAGCATTCTACATCACTGTCCACACTGACTACGGATTCGGCAATACGCTCAGCCTGATCGGAAGTATAGATACCTTCGTAATCGAGGCGTTTTTGAGCCGTACGAACCGGATCAAGAGTCAGGGGTAATTTTACCTTTTGCATAGGGCGCGCATATTAACTTTGTAACGTCATAGAGTCAAAGAAAAAGGCAACCAGAGCTGCCTTTTGCCAATTATTCGCACACATTGCGGCCTGTAGTTTAAAATGGCTGGCATCGATACGCTATATCTGGTGATAAAAATATGCCAAATCTCGTCCTTGCTTCCACGTCTCCCTACCGCCGAATGCTGCTGGAAAAGCTCGGGATCCCGTTTGAATGCGCCGCGCCAGAGGTGGATGAGACGCCACAGCCGGGCGAGTCACCGCGCCATCTGGTGACGCGTCTTGCTAAAGAGAAAGCGCAGTCGCAGGCCGCACACTATCCTTCGCATTTGATTATAGGCTCCGATCAGGTTTGCGTGCTGGACGGCGAAATCACCGGCAAGCCCCATACGGAGGAGAACGCCTGCCAGCAGCTTCTGCGCGCGCGAGGCACTATCGTGACCTTTTATACGGGCCTGGCGCTCTATAACTCCGCCACCGGTCATCTGCAAACGGAGTGTGAACCGTTCGACGTACACTTCCGCCATCTCAGCGAGCAAGAGATTGTGGATTATGTGCGTCGGGAACGTCCGCTGAACTGTGCGGGGAGCTTTAAAAGTGAAGGATTGGGGATTGCGCTGTTCGACAAGCTGGACGGTCGCGATCCCAACACGCTGGTGGGGTTACCGCTGATTGCCTTGTGTCAGATGTTAAGACGAGAAGAGTGTAATCCGCTGACCATGTGACTGGGACGCTGCGGCCTGATGCCCTCACCCCGGCCCTCTCCCACAGGGAGAGGGAGGAAAGCAAAATCAGCCGCGCAGAACCTTAAGACAGCGTTTCAACTGCTCATCCAGCGGCGCTTCAATACGGATGACTTCACCGGTATTCGGATGGGTAAACTTCAGCGCTGCCGCATGCAGGAACAGACGCGACAGTCCCGTTCCCGCCAGCTGCTTATCAAATTCGCGGTCGCCATAGCGGTCATCAAAGGCGATGGGGTGCCCTGCAAACTGCGTATGCACGCGGATCTGGTGGGTACGACCGGTCACCGGACTGCAGCGCACCAGCGTGGCAAACTCATAGCGCTCTTCAACCTTAAAGCGCGTCTCAGACGGTTTCCCTTCCTGGCTCACGCGGACAATACGTTCACCGCTTTGCAGAATGTTCTTCAGCAGCGGCGCCTGCACCACTTTTACATGGGACTGCCACTGGCCGCGAACCAGCGCCAGGTAGTCTTTCTGCATCCCTTTTTCACGCAGCTGTTCATGCAGCGAACGCAGCGCGGAACGCTTTTTCGCCACCAGCAGTACGCCTGAAGTGTCACGGTCAAGACGGTGTACCAGCTCAAGGAAGCGCGCTTCCGGGCGCAGGGCACGCAGCCCTTCAATCACGCCGAAGCTCAGACCGCTACCGCCATGGACTGCCGTTCCTGACGGTTTATTGAGCACCAGAATGTGGTCATCTTCGTAAAGGATGACATCGCTCAGGGCAGCCACTTTCTGCAGCTTTGGTGAAACGGTCTCTTCTTCACGCTCTGCCACGCGCACCGGCGGAATACGCACTTCGTCACCGGCTTCGAGTTTGTACTCGGGCTTCACGCGTTTTTTGTTAACCCGCACCTCGCCCTTACGCAGGATGCGATAAATCATACTCTTTGGCACACCTTTCAACTGGGTGCGCAAAAAGTTATCGATACGTTGCCCCGCGTCATCTTCGGCGATGGCAACCATTTTTACGGCTGGAGTCTCTGTTTTCATGGGTGGCGATTCTAAATATCGTCAGCCATTAGCGCCACTCATTTTTCTATGCTTATATTTACTTTTATCCGGCCTGCTTCCCGTTTCGCGCAACCGATTTGGTGGTTATTAAACCAATCGCCATTCTGAAGTGAAGAAACTGTGAGTAACCGGGTGATAATTGGTAAAAGTCATCTTGCTATAACCCGGCGAGCAGTGGAATAATGAGGCTGTTTTCCGTGTTAAATCCTGGTTAAGTAAGGATGTTGACGGAATGACCAATTTTGTCTGACCGATCATCCACGCAGCAATGGCGTAAGACGTATTGATCTTTCAGGCAGTTAGCGGGCTGCGGGTTGCAGTACTTCCCGGTATAAGGATTGTTCTCTGGAGAGTTCTACCCAGGCAATTCCCCTGATAATTGCGCTGTGTTTCCGTATGAAATACAGGCAACCGACACTCTGCGCCTCTTAAGCGAGCGACAACCGTGAGGTTGGCGACGTGAACAGACACGAGGCCATCGGTTCATACCCCGGAAAGCGTCACCTTGCCCGCAGCTTTGTCGTCAATGTAAGAATAACGAGTAAGTTACGATGAAAAGAATGTTAATCAACGCAACTCAGCAAGAAGAGTTGCGTGTCGCCCTTGTGGATGGGCAGCGCCTGTACGATCTGGATATCGAAAGTCCTGGACACGAACAGAAAAAAGCGAACATTTACAAAGGTAAAATCACCCGCATTGAACCAAGCCTTGAAGCTGCATTTGTCGATTACGGTGCTGAGCGTCATGGTTTCCTCCCTCTGAAAGAAATCGCCCGCGAATATTTCCCTGCAAACTACAACGCCCATGGCCGACCAAACATCAAAGATGTTCTGCGTGAAGGTCAGGAAGTTATCGTTCAGATTGATAAAGAAGAGCGTGGCAACAAAGGTGCCGCACTGACCACCTTTATCAGCCTGGCAGGGAGCTATCTGGTGCTGATGCCTAACAACCCGCGTGCGGGTGGCATCTCTCGCCGTATCGAAGGTGATGACCGTACCGAGCTGAAAGAAGCGCTGGCAAGCCTCGAACTGCCTGATGGCATGGGTCTTATCGTGCGTACCGCAGGCGTGGGCAAATCAGCCGAAGCGCTGCAATGGGACCTGAGCTTCCGTCTGAAGCACTGGGAAGCCATCCAGAAAGCAGCGGAAAGCCGCCCTGCTCCGTTCCTGATCCACCAGGAAAGCAACGTGATCGTGCGTGCCTTCCGTGACTATCTGCGTCAGGACATCGGTGAGATTCTGATCGATAACCCGAAAGTGCTTGAGCTGGCGCGCCAGCACATCGCCGCGCTGGGTCGTCCGGATTTCACCAGCAAAATTAAACTGTACACCGGTGAAATCCCGCTGTTCAGCCACTATCAGATCGAATCCCAGATTGAATCCGCCTTCCAGCGTGAAGTGCGTCTGCCGTCCGGCGGTTCTATCGTTATCGATACCACTGAAGCGCTGACCGCTATCGACATCAACTCCGCGCGTGCAACTCGCGGCGGCGATATCGAAGAGACCGCCTTCAACACCAACCTCGAAGCCGCTGATGAAATCGCCCGCCAGCTCCGCCTGCGCGACCTGGGTGGTCTGATTGTTATCGACTTCATCGACATGACCCCTGTTCGCCACCAGCGTGCGGTAGAAAACCGTCTGCGCGAAGCGGTGCGTCAGGACAGGGCGCGTATCCAGATTAGCCATATCTCACGCTTTGGCCTGCTGGAGATGTCCCGTCAGCGCCTGAGCCCGTCGCTGGGTGAGTCCAGCCATCACGTTTGCCCGCGCTGCTCCGGCACCGGTACCGTGCGTGATAACGAATCGCTATCCCTCTCTATTCTGCGTCTGATTGAAGAAGAAGCGCTGAAAGAGAATACCAAAGAGGTGCACGCGATTGTTCCTGTGCCAATTGCCTCCTACCTGCTGAACGAAAAACGTGCTGCGGTAAGTGCTATTGAAGCGCGTCAGGGCGGCGTTCGCTGCATCATCGTGCCAAACGACCAGATGGAAACTCCGCACTATCACGTGCTGCGTGTCCGTAAAGGTGAAGAGACGTCCACGCTCAGCTACCTGCTGCCGAAGCTGCACGAAGAAGAGATGGCCCTGCCTTCCGATGAAGAGCCAGCCGAGCGCAAACTGCCTGAGCAGCCTGCGTTAGCGACCTTTATCATGCCAGAAGCCCCACCGGAAGCGGCACTGGAAAAACCTGCGGCTAAAACTGAAGCGCAGAAACCAGCAGCAGCAGCGAAAGCCCAGCCGGCGCAGCCGGGTCTGCTGAGCCGCTTCTTTGGCGCACTGAAGAAGATGTTTGCTGAAGAAGAAGCTCAGCCAGAACAGCCGAAGGAAGAGCCAAAAGCGGCCAAGCCTGAACGCCAGCAGGACCGCCGTAAGCGTCAGAACAACCGCCGCGATCGTAACGACCGTAGCGATCGTAATGACCGCAGCGAGCGTCGTGACAACCGCGACAACCGTTCTGAAAATAACGAAGGTCGTGAGCAACGCGAAGACAACCGTCGCAACCGTCGCGAGAAACAGCAGCAGAATGTTGAAGATCGTGAAATTCGCCAGCAGGCGGGCGATGAGTCTGAGAAGAGCAAACAGCGTGACGACCAGCAGCCGCGCCGTGAACGCAACCGTCGTCGTAACGACGAGAAGCGTCAGGCACAGCAGGAAGTCAAAAACCTGAACCGCGAAGAGCCTGTTGAACAGCAGGACGGCGAGCAGGAAGAACGTACTCAGGTTATGCCGCGCCGTAAGCAGCGCCAGCTTGCTCAGAAAGTCCGCTTCGCCTCCGAAGCAATCGAAGAGTCAGCCGTTGTCGCAGTTGAAACCCGCGAGAACGCAACCGGCACGCAGCTGGCGAAAGTTGATCTGCCAGCGGTCGTTGAAAACAACGTTGAGCAGGATGAAAACGGTGAAAACCGTGATAACGCCGGAATGCCGCGCCGTTCACGCCGTTCCCCACGTCATCTGCGCGTCAGCGGCCAGCGCCGTCGTCGCTATCGTGACGAGCGTTACCCAACTCAGTCGCCAATGCCGCTGACCATTGCCTGTGCTTCGCCAGAAATGGCTTCCGGCAAAGTCTGGATCCGCTACCCTGTTGCTCGCCCGGAGCAGGTTGTTGAAGAGCAGCCTGTAACCGAAGAGGTGATTGCACCTGCGGCAGCGGTAGAAGACGTTGTGACTGAAGCGGCAACCGTGGTTGAACCTCAGGTTGTTGAAACGGAAGCACCTCAGGCAGTTGAAGTCGAAACCACTCATCCGGAAGTAATTGCCGCGCCGGTTGATGCCGCACCGCAGCTTATTGCTGAAGAAGATGTCGTGGTGGCTGAGGAAGTTGCTGAAGAAGCTGAACCTGTAGCCGCAGTGGAAGACACCGCTGAAGCTATCGTTGAAACTACCACTGAAGAAGTCGTTCAGGACGTTGAGATTGAGGTTGAACCGGTTGTTGAAGAACCGAAAGCGGCTGAAGTGAAACCTGAACCGGTTGTCTCTGCGCCAGCCGCTGCCCACGTGGCGACAGCACCGATGACCCGCGCTCCGGCGCCGGATTACGTGCCAGAAGCCCCGCGCCACAGTGACTGGGTTCGTCCGGCGTTCAGCTTTGATGGTAAAGGCGCTGCTGGCGGCCACAGTGCAACGCATCAGGCGACTGCACCGGCAACGCGTCCGCAGTCTGTCGAATAACGACGCTGAAAGTAAAAAGCCGACCTTAGGGTCGGCTTTTTTTATGGCTGCTGCACGGGCCTTCTCATCCCGGAGACCTCCGGCATGACCTGCCGCATCAGCTCCAGAAAACGCCGCAAGCGTGCCGGATAATAACGGGACCAGGGGTAAACCAGATGCACCGGCAGCGCCGCTGGCTGCCACTCCGGCAGCAAATGCACCAGCCGCCCTTCCCGAATATCATTCTGTACCGTCCAGCTGGATACCACCGCCACACCGAGACCGGTGAGCACCGTATTGCGTGCGACATACAGGCTGTCGGTGCTGAGGCGTGGCGTAATAGCAATCCGCGCGGTGGCGGGCGAGGCATCGTGAAAAAGCTCCACGTGGCGCTGGTAGAAAGAGCTGATCGCTATCCAGGGAAACTGCTGCAAATCCTCCGGCGTGGTAACCGCTGGAAAACGGGCCAGCAGTGCCGGAGAAGCGACTACCGAGCGCGGCACTTCCGCCAGCAGCACGGATACGGTCGCCGGATCGACCTCCACGCCCACCCGAATAGCGCAGTCAAGGTTGTCGCCGAGGAAGTCCGCCGACCGATCGTTGAGCATCCACTCAATCGAAAGCTGCGGATAACGTTGCAAAAATTCGGTTACGGGTTTCAGAAGCTGATCCTGACCAAACGCGTGGGGTGCCCGCACCCGCAGCACGCCTACGGGCTCATCTTCCGTCTGCCCCACCTCATCTTCCAGCGCCAGCCAGCTGTCAATCACCCGACGAGCGTGCTGGTAGCAGCGTTCGCCATCATCCGTCAGCCGCGTCGTGTGGGTGGTGCGCAATATCAGGCGCACGCCCAGCATGGTCTCCAGCGACTGTAGCCGTCTGCTCACCGTGGCCTGGGTGGTGGCCAGCTGCCGTGCCGCCGCAGAGAGGGAACCCGCCTCCACTATCCGGACAAACGTCCGCATTAGCTCCACCCTGTCTATACGCTCAGCTCTTTTCATTGCATTTTCACTTATACGTTAAACGTATAAGCGTTTTACCACCGGGCCCGCTACCGTCGCAAGGCGTACTGATAAAAAATAGCCGCACACGACGAATGAGGAACAACTTATGAACACAACAACGACTCCCCATGCTGTAAGCCGCTGGGTGATTTTTATGCTGGCTCTGGGGGCCGGTTTCAGCGTGGCATCAATCTATTACGCGCAGCCCCTGCTGCCGCTGATGGGTGCCGATCTGCATCTGAGCATTGAAGGTATGGGTCTGGTACCAACGTTAACTCAGGCAGGCTATGCGCTCGGTATCCTGTTCCTGCTTCCCCTGGGCGATCGCCACGACCGCAGGACGTTAATTCTGATTAAAAGCGCAGCGCTGGCGCTGTTTCTTCTCGGCTGTAGCCTGACCGGGCAGATCCATTCTCTGCTGCTGGCAAGCCTGCTCATCGGCATGGCCGCCACCATGGCACAGGATATCGTCCCTGCTGCGGCGATTCTTGCGCCAGAAGGTAAACAGGGGAAAACCGTGGGCACGGTAATGACCGGGCTGCTGATGGGTATCTTATTATCAAGAACCGTGAGCGGCGTAGTGGGCGAAGCGTTTGGCTGGCGCGTCATGTACCAGCTGGCGGCGGCGAGCATTGCCTTCATCGGGGTGATGATGTGGTTTGTGCTTCCCCGTTTTGCCATTCACTCCACGCTGAGCTACCCCGCGCTGATGCGCTCAATGGAACATCTGTGGCGTCGTTATCCGGCGCTGCGCCGCGCGGCGCTGGCTCAGGGTTTTCTGTCGATTGCCTTCAGCGCCTTCTGGTCAACGCTCGCGGTCATGCTGCTGGAACGCTATCACCTTGGCAGTGCCGTTGCGGGTGGGTTTGGTATTGCGGGTGCGGCCGGTGCGTTAGCTGCCCCGCTGGCGGGGGGTCTGGCGGACAAACTGGGCGCAGGAAAAGTCACGCAGCTTGGTGCAGTTCTTGTGACCGTCTCATTCGCCCTGATGTTCCTGATGCCCGCGCTGAGCGTTCATGGACAGCTGATGCTGATCGCCGTCTCTGCCGTCGGGTTCGACCTGGGTCTGCAGTCCAGCCTGGTCGCTCACCAGAACCTGGTCTACAGCCTTGAACCGCAGGCGCGCGGTCGTCTTAATGCCCTGCTCTTTACGGTGGTCTTTATCGGGATGGCGCTGGGCTCCGCGTTAGGCAGCAATATCTACTCGCTGGCTGGCTGGACGGGCGTGGTCGCGCTGGCCACCGTCTGTGGCATCATTGCGCTGGTCATCCGTCTGATAGAAAGCGCGCGTGTCGCCTCCGTACCGGCGGAAGCCGCATAAAAAAAATGCCCAATCCAGACGGATTGGGCAGTAAAACATGCCCAGTTTCAAGACATGTTCCAAGAGGTCAAGATGTTATTTGTTCAGCTGGAACAGAGACATGCCCTGCATATCGCTAAACGCTTTATAAGACGCCTGCAAGGCCGCCTGCTGCATGGTGTAAGAGGAAATCGCTTCGTTCCAGTCGACATCTACCAGATCACTCATCTGCTTAGTCTGACCCAGGGCACGGTCATCTCCCAGCGTATCGAGTTTTTCCAGTTCGTTCATCTTGGTTCCCACATCCGCAACGACCGTCAGGACGTTGTTCTGGGCGTTTTTGATGCCGATCTGCGCATTGGCAATCACCTGGTTTTGCGCCGTTGCGGCAGCCGGATCGTTCTCAATCGGTGTCTTCAGGGACGCAATGGCAGAATCCAGGATTTTGAACATGTTGGTCTGGCCATATCCACCGCCCGGCAGCTGTTCCGCATTACTGGTAATGCTTTCGAAAATTTGCTGTCCGGTATGGCTAATGGTCATATTTCGCGCCGTATCAACCTGCTGCGAGATGGCCTCTGCGCCGCCGTTATAATCCCCGGTCACGGCATCAAACGGTGCGCTCTCGGTTTTGTATCCCGCGAAGATAAAGCGACCATTGCCATCCGTCGTGTTGGCCAGGTTCATCAGCTGATCGCGGATCCCCTGGATATCGGTCGCCAGAGAAAGACGGTCGTCATCGCTTAATGTGCCGTTGGACGCGTAAACTAACTTCTCGCGCACGCTTGAGATTGCGGTGTTCACCTGGGTTAACACGTTATCTTCCAGCGAGACCTTCTGCGTTGCAAAGGTACGCGCAAGCGCGAACTGGCTGTTTTGCGACTGAGATTGCGACAGAACGATGGCCTGCGACGCGGCGATAGGATCGTCCGAAGGACGGTTAACGCGCTTACCGGTGGACATTTGCTCACCGTAGCTCAGCCATCTGCTCTGGGAATCAGTGATCCCGCGCATGTTCTGCTCATACATCATCTGGGTGCTAATACGCATTATTCACCTCAACCTTAACGAATGTTGATAATTGCATCGAAGAGCGTACTGGCAGTCTGGAGAACCTGGGCGTTCGCCAGGTAATACTGCTGATAACGCTGCAAATTGCCATACTCTTCGTCGAGGTTTACCCCAGAGATGGTCTGCTGCTGCTTGATTAACTGCGTTTCCACATTGGCTTTCGTCTGGCTGCTCACCTTCAGTGACGCCGTGGTGCTACCGACGGTACTGACGAGAGAGGCATACGCATCGTTGAAGGTTTTATTTCCACCCACCACTTTGCCGTTTTGCAGATCGAGCAGTTTCTGACCGTTACGGTTGTCACTTTCGCCGCCGTTCTGTACCGACGCCATCGCCAGTTTGGACTCGTCGCTGATCGCCAGATCCATGTTCATGATGACGTTGGAAACCGGCTTCACGGTGAAACTGTCTTTGGTATTTGCCGTACCGCTCACGTTGACGTTAAGGCCATCAAACGACAGATTACCGCTGGCATCCGGGCTCATCGTAAAGCTGGTTTTGTCTGATGTGCGGGTGACCGTCCAGTCAGTGCCGTTAAACTGCAGCTTATAGTCAGTCGCCTGGACCTGTTTGCTGTCCGCCACAGAGGCCGTAACAACCGCCGATCCGCCGTTCTTGCTGTTGGACAGCACCGCAGGAGAACCAAAGTTGAACAGCTTACCGCCCGCATCACCGTTTGCATCAAAACCGGCTTCATGCTGCGTGTTCATCGCATCGGCAAAGGCCAGCGCCATCTGGTTCAGAGTGTTACGCGCTTTATCCAGATCTTCATTACGGAAGGTCAGTAAACCGCCTAAAGAACCGGTGGTGATAAATTTCTCGGGGATCTCAATATTACCCGCCACGTCATCGACGTAGGCGACGGTCGTACGCGCCGGATCGGCGCTGGACTTCACGGCAGCCAGCTGGCTGGCTTTGCTGCCCTGCACCAGGCTGTAACCATTGCCGAGAGAGATATTAAACGTGCCGCTATCCTGTACGGAGACTTCCACGCCCACGATTTTGTTCAGTTCAGTCACGAGCTGATCGCGCTGGTCGAGCAGGTCGTTAGGCGAAGCCCCCGCGCCAACGCCGGTCAAACGAGAAATCTGATCGTTCAGATTCGCAATCTGTGTCGCGTAGTTGTTGATCTGAGATACGCTGCTTGAGATGGCGGTATTCACCTGCGTATCCTGGTCACGAAGATACTGATCGTTGGTTTTAAACTGATTGACCAGACCGCCCGCTTTCCCCAGCACCGTCTGACGTGCAGCCGGATCTTCCGCGTTGCTCACCAGTGTTTGCAGACTTTTGAAGAAATCCTGCAGGGTGGTGGAGAGCGAGTTGGTGGTATCGGAGAGCACATCGTCAATTTTTGACATCTGCTGATAGCGCGTCGTCAGACCGCTGCTCTGCGTCTGCGCGGCGCGCAGCTGGTTGGTGATGAAGGCGTCATACTCACGCTGGACACCGGAGACATAGACCCCGTTACCCACCCAGCCACCGCCGGTCAGCGTGCTGTTAGATGCGCCCAGCACCGTGGTCTGGCGGGTGTAACCTGCCACGTTATAGCTTGAAATATTATTACTGACGGTATTGAGTGCCGACTGAGCAGCACTGAGGCCACTCATGGCGCTGTTAATCAAACTGGACATGGGGGTTCCTTTTATACGTTCAGACACGAGTCCTGATGAAGGTTATCGGCAACCTCCACCGGGACTTGAGAACTTTCAGAACAGATTTTCGATATCTGTGCTATAGGCTTTGCTGACCTTCTCGCCCATGGATTTCAGCTGCTGGATCATGCTGGTGAGCTTGCGTGCATAGTTCGGGTCAGTCGCGTAGCCCGCGTTTTGCAGCGCCTGAGCCCCCTGCTCCGCCGTCGCCGCCTGCGTAACGGCGGTATAACGCGGATTTCGGCTCAGCAGGCCGACATAATCGGACAAGGCTTCCAGATAAGAGCTGTAGACGCGGAATTTGGCTTTGACCTTCACCGCCGCACCGTTCTCGTATTCGGTGGTCGTGATCTCCGTTGTCGGCCCCTTCCAGCTGGAGGTGGCCTTCACGCCGAAGATGTTGAAGCTCGGCTCGCCGTTTTCCTTGCGGATCTGACGCTGACCCCAGCCCGACTCCAGCGCGGCCTGCGCCAGAATCAGGTGATGCGGCACGCCGCTCTGTTCGCTGGCAAGGCGCGCAGGCAGAGAAAGCTGCGCCAGGAAGTCTTTGCTGTCACCGGAGAGCGGCTCATCGCCACTGCCCGTGGCTTTTGGCATCGCTTTACGCACCAGCTGCGTCAGGGCCTGGTTCTGATAGCTGGTCACCGTTTCCAGGTCGAACTTCATCGGCACCTGCTGCGGCTGCTCCTGAGGCTGAATGCCCTGCGCGGCTTCGGTCTGTTTGACAATCATGTCAGCCAGACCGAGGCCTTTACCCGCAGTCATCTGCTGCGCAATCTGCTGGTCATACATGCTGGTGTAGAGACGCGTTGAATCACTGCTGAACATCCCGTCTTTCGGCAGGGTTTCACGCATGCTTTTCAGCATCATCTGTACAAACATCCCTTCCACCTGGCGGGCGACCGGGCGGATATTCGCCGCCGGGTCTTTTCCTGCTTTGGTTTTCAGCTCGTTGAGCGACTGGGCGTCCCAGGCTGCACTGGTCAACAGTTTGCTATCGGTCAGCATTAGATGATTTCCAGTTTGGCGCGCAGGCAGCCCGCGCTTTGCATCGATTGCAGGATGGACATCAGATCCATCGGCGTTGCCCCCAGGGCATTCAGGGCACGCACCACGCTGTTCAGATTGGCGCTGGAGCGAACGCTTTGCAGTGACCCGCCGCTCTGACGCATATCAATCTGCGTTTGCGGCGTCACCACCGTCTGACCGCCACCAAATGGCGTAGTCGGCTGGCTCACGTTCGCGGAGCGGTTTACCGTCACGGAGAGGTTACCCTGCGCCACGGCACAGCTGTCGAGCGACACTTCCCGGTTCATGACCACCGAGCCGGTACGGGAGTTGATGATCACCTTCGCATCCTGGACCGGAACATTCACTTCCATATTCTGGATATCTGCCAGCATGCGCACCTGGTTGCTGCTGCCGGTAGAGGTACGGATCTGTACGGTGCGCGCATCGAGTGCCGTTGCATTACCGTAGCCGCGGCTGCGGTTGATGGTATCGGCAATCTGCTGCGCCATCGTGAAGTCTTCATTATTGAGCTGCAGGTTGATGGTGTTGCCCGCGCCAAACTGGGTCGGCAGTTCACGCTCAATGATCGCCCCGTTGGTAATCCGTCCGCCGTTCAGCTGGTTCACCTGCACGCTGCTTCCGCCTGCGGATGCTCCCGCACCGCCGACCAGTATGTTCCCCTGCGCCAGCGCATAGACCTGGCTGTCGACGCCTTTCAGCGGGGTCATCAGCAGCGTACCGCCGCGCAGGCTTTTGGCGTTACCCATTGAGGAGACCACCACGTCAATGGTCTGTCCCTGACGCGCAAACGCCGGGTAGGAAGCGGTGACCATTACTGCCGCCACGTTTTTCAGCTGCATGTTGGTTCCCGCCGGCACGGTAATGCCGAGCTGGGAAAGCATGTTGTTCAGGCTTTGGGTGGTGAACGGCGTCTGGGTCGTCTGGTCACCGGTACCATCCAGACCCACCACCAGACCGTAGCCGATCAGGGAGTTTTCACGTACGCCCTGAACGCTGGTGAGGTCGCGAATACGGTCAGCCTGGGCAAACGTTGCCACCAGCGCAAGCGCCACGGCGAAGATCGATTTAAACATGGGTCACCTCGCTTACATCGGCGATAAATTAAGGAAGAAGCGCTGCAGCCAACCCATATTTTGCGCTTCATTGATATAGCCGTTACCGACGTACTCAATGCGCGCATCCGCCACCTGGGTGGACGGAACGGTGTTGGTGCCGCTGATGGTGCGAGGGTTAACCACGCCCGAGAAGCGAATGAATTCAGTGCCCTGGTTGATGGCGATCTGTTTTTCACCCACAACGTGTAAGTTGCCGTTAACCAGTACCTGGTCAACCGTGACCGTCAGCGTACCGCTGAAGGTGTTGCTGGCGTTCGCGCCGCCTTTGCCGTTAAAGGTGTTGCCGCCGGACGCGTTCACATCAGCACGCGCGTTGCCGAACAGCCCTTCGAGATAGCGTGGCACGGTATCGAAGCCAAAATTGGTTTTGCCATCGCGGCTGGCATTCGCCGACGAGCTCTTGCTCGCGCTGACATTTTCCTGCAGCACAATGGTCAATGTATCGCCGACGTTACGCGGGCGGCGATCTTCAAACAGCGGCTGATAGCCGTAATTAATCGGCTGCGCGGTCTGGAAAATGGAGCCGTTTACCACTGGCGCAGGGCCAGGAACGGGCTGGGCAGTCGTCGCACCCTGGACCAATGGTTTGGACGGGATCAAAGCACACCCGCTGAGGGTGACAGCCAGAACAGTCAGTATCGGATAACGAAACGCCGCGTTTTTTTGCATTGCCTTCATCTTCGAAAACAGGGAGCCGGCGCGGCGTTTACCGCACCGGGCTACACCTTAGAGTTGCGTCAGTTTCTGCAGCATCTGGTCGGTCGTCGACACTGCTTTACTGTTAATTTCATACGCGCGCTGAACCTGGATCATATTCACCAGCTCTTCCGCCACGTTCACGTTGGAGGTTTCAACATAGCCCTGGTACAGCAGGCCCGCACCGTTCAGGCCTGGGGTGCTCTCATTTGGCGTACCGGAGGATTGCGTTTCGGTGTAGAGGTTCTCACCAATGCTTTCCAGACCGGTATCGTTCATGAAGGTGGTCAGGTTGAGCTGCCCAACCTGAACCGGCGCGGCCTGTCCCTGCTGGGTCACGCTGACCACACCGTCACGTCCGATGGTGATGCTCAGGGCGTTGGCCGGGATGGTGATCGCAGGCTGGACCTGGAAACCGCCCGCCGTCACCAGCTGGCCGTTCTGATCGACCTGGAACGAACCGTCGCGTGTATAAGCAGAGGTCCCGTCAGGCAGCTGCACCTGGAAGAAGCCCTGCCCTTTGATTGCCACGTCTTTACTGTTGTTGGTCTGAGACAGGTTGCCCTGACTGTGCAGACGCTCGGTGGCCACCGGGCGAACACCGGTACCGATCTGCAGGCCCGAAGGCAGCGTCGTCTGTTCAGAAGACTGCGCGCCCGGCTGGCGGATGGTTTGATAAAGCAAATCTTCGAAAACAGCGCGCTGACGCTTGAAACCATTGGTGCTCACGTTTGCCAGGTTGTTGGCAATCACATCCATATTGGTTTGCTGGGCGTCCAGGCCTGTTTTCGCGATCCATAAAGAACTGATCATAAGGAGTCCTGTTAACTCATAGCCAGAAGTTGGTTAGCCTTGCCCGCGTTTTCATCCACGCTGCTGATGATCTTCATCTGCATTTCAAAGCGGCGGGCGCTGGCGATCATGTCGGTCATGGCTTCGACCGGCTTGACGTTACTGCCTTCCAGAACGCCGGACATCACGCGGATGCTCGGATCGGCCTGTAACGTGGCACCCCGCGTCGCCTGCGCCGCCTGGGTCAGACGGAACATGCCGTCATCGCCACGCTGCACCTCTTTGCCTTCCGCCTTAACCAGCTTCAGACGTCCGACGGGCGCAACGGTGTTGGCCGGGTCGCCCGGGTTCAGCGCCGAAATGGTGCCGTCCGCGGCGATAGTCAGCTCAGAGCCTTCCGGCACGGTCAGCGGACCCGCTTCCCCCATCACCGGATGCCCCTGAATCGTCAGCTGGCCCGTCGCGCTCACCTGGATGTTCCCGTTACGGGTATAGCCTTCGCTGCCGTCGGCCGTTTGCACCGCCAGCCAGCCGTCCTGCTGCAGGGCAACGTCCAGCGGGCGTGAGGTGTAGTCCATCTGCCCAGGCGTCATATCTGCGCCAGGGGTAGATGCCGTCACCAGCGTACGGGTTGGCAGAGAAAGCCCTTCTACCGGCACCGCGCGCAGAGCATTAAGCTGCGCGCGAAAGCCCGGCGTTGAGGCGTTTGCCAGGTTGCTGGCGGTAACGGCCTGCTGATTGAGCGTCTGGCTTGCCGCGCCCATCGCGGTATATATTGCGTGATCCATTGCGCTTTCCTGTTAGCCGCTTAACGCAGGTTAACCAGCGTGTTGAGGATCTGATCCTGGGTTTTGATGGTCTGCGCGTTCGACTGATAGTTACGCTGCGCGACGATCATGTTCACCAGTTCTTTACTCATATCCACGTTGGAGGCTTCCAGCGCGCCGTTGGTCAGCTTGCCGAAGTTACCGGTGCCCGCGGTACCCAGCAGCGCCACGCCGGAGGACTGAGAGGCAGACCAGACGTTGTCGCCTTCTGATTTCAGACCTTCGTTGTTGGCGAAGTTTGCCAGCACGATCTGACCCAGAACCTGAGACTGTTCGTTAGAGTAGCTTCCCACCACGGTGCCATCGTCGTTGATCTGGTAGCTCACCAGATCGCCTGGCTTGTAGCCGTTCTGATTGGTTGCCACAACGCTGTTCGCACCGGTGTTCTGCTGCATGGAGTTCAGGAAGCTCAGGGAGAAGGTCGCCGCCGTCGCACCGCTGACAGAACCCGTGGTGATGTTAATGGCCGGCGTGGCGTTTGGCGTTGCGCTCAGTACACCCGCAGCGTCGTAGTTATAGACACCCGCCAGGTTGCCGTTCGCATCAAAGTTCATCTGCGCCGCTTTCGCTGCTGTAGAACCTGCAACGCTGCCGTCCTGAGTGTAAAGATCCCATTTATTGTTGGCCGTCTTCACGTAGTAGACGTACATGTTATGGGCGTTACCCTGGCTGTCGAATACGGTCACGGTCCCTTTTTTGTTATAGGTGTCCGGGTTGGTCGCATCGAAAGGGGCAGTTTGAACAGGGTCGGTTGAGTTCAGGTTGATCTGCTGCGTCGCGGTGGTGGTCGATTTTGCCGCCATCAGGGTATTCGGGATAGTAATCGCCTGAGGGTTCGCACCGGTCTGAACGGTAGGCGGCGTACCCGCTACCGGGTAGCCCGTCAGCTGCATGCCCTGCATGTTCACCAGCGTACGGTTTTCGTCCAGCTTGAACTGGCCGTTACGGCTGTAGAACACGGAACCGTTGGAATCGACCATACGGAAGAAACCGTTCTGGCTGATGGCAACGTCCAGACCACGACCGGTGTTGGTGGTGGTGCCGTCGCTAAAGTCCTGAGTGATGCCCGCAACTTTCACGCCCAGACCCACTTTGGAACCGGCAAACATGTCTGCAAATGATGCAGAACCGGATTTAAAACCATAGGTCGCGGAGTTGGCGATGTTGTTGCCAATGACGTCCAGGTTGGTGGCCGCAGCATTCAGGCCGCTGACCGCTTGAGAAAAGGCCATGACTTACTCCTGATAAGTGATAAGGCTTAGATAATCTGCCGAACTTCGTCGAGTGTGGTGGAACCAGAGGTTCCCAAATCCAGTTTGTTGCCGTCGCTTCCTTTAATCACGCCCTGGACCAGCGCGAACTGCAGCGGCTGCGCTACCAGCTGGGTTGTCCCGTTGCTGGCGCTGATCGCTACTTTGTAGGAACCGTTTGGTGCTTTCGTGCCGTCGGTCAGGCTGCCATCCCACGTAAAGGTGTGAACGCCCGCCTTCAGCTCACCGATATCAATGGTGCGAACCACCACGTTATTGGCATCCATGATCGTTGCAGTCACCTTCTCAGCCGGCTGCTGGAGCTCAACGCCAAACGGCGTGGTCGTCGTGGTGGTATTGCCGTCGGTGGTGCTGGTGCCTGCCAGAATCGTGGTTCCCGGGATCATCACCCCGTGGCCAATCAGGCTTGCCGCCTGCAGAGACTGGGCGCTGTTAATCTGCCCAGAGACGGAACCGAGGGTGGTGTTCAGTTTCTCAATGCCGCTCACGGTACTGATCTGCGCAAGCTGCGTGGTCAGTTCGTTGTTCTGCATTGGGTTGGTGGGATCCTGGTTCTTAAGCTGCGCCACCAGCAGCGTCAGAAAGCTGCCCTGAAGATCGGCGGCGTTACTCCCCGTCAGGGAGTTAGAACCCGTCGTACTCTTGGTGTTGTTAACACCCGAGTTCGTAGGATCATTCACATTTACGGCGATGGACATGCATGTCTCCTTTACTGGCCGAGAGTGAGTGTTTTGAGCATCATGCTCTTCACGGTATTAAGCACTTCGACGTTGGCCTGGTAGCTACGGGAAGCCGACATGGAGTTCACCATCTCACCCACCACATCCACGTTTGGCATCTTCACGTATCCGCTGGCATCCGCGAGCGGGTTACCCGGCTCATACACCAGCCTGTCAGGCGCCTGGCTCTCTACCACATCAGACACCTTCACGCCGCCCGTCGCCGCGCCCGGCGCAGCATCGACCTGAAAGACAACCTGTTTGGCACGATAAGGCTGGCCGTCGGGTCCGGTGACGCTGTCGGCGTTTGCCAGGTTACTGGCAGCCACGTTCAGGCGTTTGGACTGCGCGGTTAACGCCGAACCGGCGATATCAAAAATATTCAACAAGGCCATCTATCAGTTCCCCCCCTGCAGGACGTTCATCATGCCTTTGATTTGTCCGCCGAGTACGGTCAGGCCCGTCTGGTATTTCAGGCTGTTATCGGCAAACTGCGTACGCTCCCGGTCCATATCCACGGTGTTACCGTCGAGTGAGGGCTGATCGGGAATGCGGTAAAGTAAATCGGTCGCTGGCGCGGTCATCGCCTGAGCAGGAATATGGCGAGAGGATGTCATGGCAAGTGCAACACCCGTTCCTTCGGCACGTCCACGCTCCATCACCTTTTTGAGTTCACTGGAAAAATCAATATCGCGCGCCTGAAACCCTGGGGTATCGGCGTTAGCGATGTTGGCGGCTAAAATCTCCTGCCGCTGGGCGCGTAAATTGAGCGCTTCCTGCTGAAAACGTAACGCGGCGTCGAGTTTATCGAGCATGTCTCCTCCGCTGATGGCAAAATTTCAGTTCACAGCTTAAATCTCACCCGGTCTCCCCTATCGACGGAATAAGCGCAAAATGCGTCGCTATTTATTGCGTTGATGCAAAACCACTGCAGGTAGAATTCATTCAACTCTGGAAACGGTGGAACTTGCGATGCAAACGTTAAAACGTGGCCTGATGGCAATTTTCTGGCTGTTTAGCCCGCTGGTGCAGGCTGAAGGCTTACAGGATCAGTTGACGGCTTTCTTTGCTGAGAAGCTGGCAGGCTTTAGCGATGACGTTACCGTTACCGTGCGCACGCCACCGAATCTGTACCCGACGTGTGACCAGCCTTCGTTCAGCGTGGTGGGGTTCACAAAGCTTTGGGGGAATGTGAACGTGCTGGCACGCTGCGCCAACGAAAAACGCTATTTACAGGTTGCAGTTCAGGCGACGGGCAATTATGTTGTCGCCGCCGTGCCCATTGCGCGCGGCAGCGTACTGCAGACGAACAGCGTGACGTTAAAACGCGGCCGTCTGGATCAGCTGCCTCCACGCACCATGCTGGAAATAAATCAGGCACAGGACGCCGTCAGCCTGCGTGATGTTACACCAGGCCAGCCGATACAGCTCTCAATGCTGCGCCAGGCATGGCGGATAAAAGCGGGCCAGCAGGTGATGGTGGTGGCCAACGGAGAGGGCTTTAGTATCAACAGTGAAGGGAAAGCGTTAAACAATGCCGCGGTGGCGCAAAACATCCGCGTCAGAATGTCCTCAGGCCAGGTGGTGAGCGGAACCGTCGATTCTGATGGGAATATTCTGATTAACCTATAATCTTTTTAAAGATTTCGCGGCGCGTGCCGATAAATATTCCACTAATGATGATGTCAGGCGCAAACGCCGCGAACCCTCGATGAGGACAACACTATGAGCATTGATCGTACATCAGCCCTGAAGCCGGTAAGCGCTGTACAACCTCGCGAAACGAATGACACTCCTGCGCAGAAAACGCGTCTGGAAAAACCGTCAATGTCCAACAGCACCAGCGTGACCCTGAGCGATGCGCAGGCGAAACTGATGCAGCCAGGCACCAACGATATCAATATGGAACGTGTTGAAGCGCTGAAAACGGCTATTCGTAACGGTGAACTGAAAATGGATACCAGCAAGATCGCTGATGCCCTGATTCAGGAAGCACAGAGTTTCTTACAGAGTAACTAACCGTATGAGTCGACTGTCAGAAATACTGGATCAAATGACGGTTGTCCTGAACGACCTGAAAACGGTAATGGACGCTGAACAACAGCATCTCTCTTCCGGTCACATCAACGGCAGCGCGCTGCAGCGTATTACTGAAGATAAGAGTTCGCTTCTGGCGACGCTGGATTATCTGGAGCAACAACGCCGCGCTGAGCAGGATCCGAAGCGCAGCGCCAATGACGATATTATTGAGCGCTGGCAGACCATTACCGAAAAAACCCAGCACCTGCGCGATCTTAACCAGCATAACGGCTGGCTACTGGAAGGTCAGATTGAGCGTAATCAGCAGGCGCTTGAGGTGTTGAAACCGCATAAAGAAACCGGACTGTACGGTGCGGATGGTCAGACAGCGACTGCGCGTATTGCGGGTGTGAAAAAGATTTCGATTTGACGCATCAGCGACAAATCATGCAGTGGGGAGCACCATAAGGTGAACTCCCCTTTTGGCGTTTATGCCGTCCGACGGGCAAACTCTTTCACTTTGAAGCCCAGCACCGCGAGCGTGGCAAAGTACGCCACCACCCCGACGCCCACCACGGCCATCAGCCGCATCAGACGGTAGGGCATGGTGCCCTGAGACCACTCCGGCATCACGTACATCATGCCGAGCAGCGCGGCAGACATCACCAGTACCGCCACGATCAGACGCACCAGGAAACTTCCCCAGCCCGGCTGCGGTGTAAAAATATCCTGCTTGCGCAGCTGCCAGTACAGCAGTCCGGCATTCAGACAGGCCGCCAGACCAATCGATAATGACAGGCCCGCATGCTTCAGCGGACCAATAAACGCCAGGTTCATCAGCTGCGTCATAATCAGCGTCACAATGGCAATTTTCACCGGCGTTTTGATGTCCTGACGCGAGTAGAACCCGGGCGCCAGCACCTTGACGACGATCAGCCCCATCAATCCGACCGAGTAGGCAATCAGCGCGCGCTGGGTCATGGCGGCATCAAAGGCGGTGAATTTCCCGTACTGGAAGAGCGACACCGTCAGCGGTTTGGCCAGAATACCCAGCGCCACCGCGCTTGGCAGGGCCAGCAGGAAGCAAAGACGTAACCCCCAGTCCATCAGGCGGCAATACTCATCATGATTACCGCTGGCAAAACTTTTCGACAGCGACGGCAGCAGGATGGTCCCCAGCGCCACGCCCAGCACTCCGGACGGGAACTCCATCAGACGGTCGGCGTAGTACATCCAGGAAACCGAGCCGGAAACGAGGAACGAGGCAAAGATGGTGTTGATAATCAGCGAGATCTGGCTGACGGAGACGCCGAGAATAGCGGGCCCCATCTGCTTGATGACGCGCATCGCCCCGGCATCTTTGAGATTGATGCGCGGCAGCACCAGCATGCCGATTTTTTTCAGATGCGGCAGCTGATACGCCAGCTGCAGCACGCCGCCCACGGTGACCGCCCAGGCCAGCGCCAGTACCGGCGGGTTGAAGTGCGGCGCAGCGAACAGGGCAAAGCCGATCATGCTGACGTTGAGAAACGTTGGCGCAAACGCCGGAACAGAGAAGCGGTTCCAGGTATTCAGGATCGCCCCCACCAGCGAGGCCAGCGAGATCAGCAGAATATAGGGGAAAGTAATGCGCAGCAGCTGCGAGGTCAGGGCAAACTTGTCGGCCGTATCGGCAAAACCGGGCGCGGTCACCATAATCACCCACGGCGCGGCTAGCATCCCGAGTACCGTCACCACCGCCAAAGCCAGCGTCAGCAGCCCGGAGACATAAGAGACAAAGACGCGCGTCGCGTCTTCACCCTGCTTGCTTTTATATTCCGCCAGGATAGGCACGAATGCCTGGGAAAACGCCCCTTCAGCAAAAATACGACGCAGCAGGTTCGGCAACTTGAACGCGACGAAAAAGGCGTCCGTGGCCATCCCTGCACCAAATACCCTTGCCACAATGGCGTCGCGCGCAAAACCCAGCACGCGGGAAAACATGGTCATCGAGCTGACGGCCGCCAGCGATTTTAATAAGTTCATTAACGTGAATTTCCAGAACCATACGGATTTGTGAGCCGGGTAAGCGTAAGCGCCACCCGGCAAAGCCAACAAGCGGCGCTTAGTCTAACCGGATTTCAACGAATTACTATCCGCAGATGTTACAGCGAGTTATTCGCTCATGGCCTCGCGCCAGAGCCTTTCCACAATGCGCTGCGCCATAATGGCCTGCTCACCGGACGTTTCAGGAACCGTCTGATTTTGCACGCAGGAGATAAAGTGGCGGGCACAACCGGCAAAACCGCGCTGTTCAAGCGTGCTCTGCCAGCCAGGGGCAGGTAGCGTCACCACGCCGCTGCCCTTCTCTTCCCGCCATTCACGCATGTCGGTTATGTCGTACAACGCGCTGTCGGTAACGGCCTGGACGGATTCACGCTGACTCCCCGCACGACGATGCATGCTGGTCGTGATCTGTAGATGGTCAATCGCGAAATGATGTTCGGCGTAGACCATTTCACCCTGCTCGTTCGTCAGTAGCGTGCCACTTTGCAGCTGTGCATTGTCGCTGGCGAGCCACAGCGCCGTATCCACAACGTGCAGATAGTCATCCAGCAGCGTGAAGCGCAAATCGTTTGGCCCAATGCTGTCGGTACGGTGCTTATCCATCCGCAGCGAGGCGAGCGTGCCCAACTGCGCCTTCAGCTGTTGATAAAGCGGCGCAAAGCGGCGGTTGAAGCCCACCATCAGCGTCAGTTTTTTGCGCGCGGCCAGCTCAATCAGCCGTTCGGCATCCTGAACATTTTCAGCCAGCGGTTTATCCACGCAGACGTGAACCCCCAAATTGAGCAGCTCGCTCACCACCTGATAGTGGGTTGCCGTTGAGGTATGCACAAAAACCGCATCACACTCGCGGGCCAGATCCTGCAGGGAGGCAGCATACGGCATGCGCCAGGTTTCGCAGATACGTTCTGCCTTTTCTCGGGTGGGTGACCATGCCCCTTGCAGGGTCCAGTCCGTCGCTGCACCTAAAACAGGCAGCCAGGCTTTTTGCGCGATGCCGCCCAGCCCCACCACGCCTACGCGTAATTTTTTCACCGTCAGTCTCCCAAATGTGCCAGCAACGCATCCAGACGCTGTTTCAGCCCGGCGACCTCATCTTCCAGCGCCTCTACGCGCGCGGCAAGGCTGTCATTGCTTGCTGAGGCTCCCGCGTCGCTCTCCACGGTAGCGACATCGACGTCACCGCTGAACAGATGCATATAGCGGCTTTCGCGTTTTCCCGGCTCGCGCGCCAGACGCACCACGTATGGACCGTCTTCGCGAGAAGCCAGCCCTTCCAGGGTCTGCTCGACCTCCGGCATATCGCTGAACTCATGCATACGGGAAGCGCGCGTGCGCAGTTCCCCCGGTGTCTGCGCCCCGCGCAGCAACAGCGTGGTGATGACCGCCACTTCCGCACTGCTCAGCTTCAGATCGCCAAATTCGGAGTTACAAAAGCGCTGTTCGTATTTGGTCACGCGGTTGCCGAAGCCGCTGACGGTGCGCAGATAGTGGCGTTTTACCAATGCATCGAGCACGTCCTGAACCTCATGCTCGCTGAGGTTCATCACCGGCTCGCGGTTGGTCTTCTGGTTGCAGGCCATGGTCACGGCGTTGACGGAGAGCGGATACTGCTCCGGCGTGGTGACCTGTTTTTCGAGTAAGCACCCAATCACGCGCGCTTCTGTACCGTTTAGCTGATACTTCATCTTTTCTCCTTAACGACCTGCGGTCCAGTCCCGGGTGGTTAACGCCGTCAGAACGTGGTCGCGCCACTCTCCGTCTATCAGCAGATAGTCTTTGGCGTAACCCTCTTTCTCGAACCCTAAACGCGCCAGCAAATTGCCGCTGCGCTGATTATGCGGCATATAGTTCGCCATGATGCGATGGATATGCTGCGTGCGTTGCATATAGCGGATCGCCACCGTTAACGCCTCGTACATCAGCCCCTGCCCCTGCCATTTCTGGCCGATGGAGTAGCCAAGGTAGCAGGCGTGAAACGATCCCCGCACCACGTTTGAAAAATTGGCGATCCCGATAATCTCTTTCTCTTCAGGATCCAGCAGCGCGAAATAAAACGCGCTGCCCTGCTTGTGAAATTCCGTAATCATGCTGAGGCGCGCCTGCCAGCCGGAAGGGTAACAATGGCTCTCATCCCGAACGGGTTCCCAGGGTTTTAAAAACTGGCGATTCTCGGCGTAATAATCCGCCAGACGCCAGGCATCACGCTCATGCACCAGACGAACGACCAGCCTGTCCGTTGTCAGACGCACTTTTGGCACATTACTGCGATAGCCAAACATCGATACCACTCCTTCCCGTCACTTCAGCTTACCCATTAGCTTTACTATACCTGCGCCTGCGCCGTCTGTGAAAACAGTGACATACCATTTTCACCTCTTTTCACACTTTTCGATGAGAACTCTCTATCAAAGCACCCTTTTGATAAAAAAATATTGTCGCGTTCAGGGGTGGGAAAAAACGCGGCGACACCGCAGAATGTTAGCGTGCTCACCATCTTATTTTCCCTGGAGGGAAAATGTCCCGCGTATCACAGGCCAGGAGCCTGGGTAAATATTTCCTGCTCGTCGATAACATGCTGGTCGTGCTCGGCTTTTTTGTCGTTTTCCCGCTGATATCGATTCGCTTTGTCGATCAAATGGGCTGGGCGGCATTAATGGTTGGCATTGCCCTGGGGTTACGCCAGTTTGTCCAGCAGGGCCTGGGGGTCTTTGGCGGGGCCATTGCCGACCGCTTTGGCGCTAAACCGATGATCGTGACCGGTATGCTGCTGCGCGCGGCAGGCTTTGCCACGATGGCGGTCGCTCAGGAGCCGTGGCTGCTCTGGTTCTCCTGTTTCCTCTCCGGTATCGGGGGCACGCTGTTCGATCCGCCCCGCACCGCGCTGGTGGTAAAGCTGATTCGCCCGCAGCACCGCGGCCGCTTCTTCTCGATTCTCATGATGCAGGACAGTGCCGGGGCGGTTGTCGGCGCCCTGCTGGGAAGCTGGCTGCTGCAGTATGACTTCCGTCTGGTCTGTGCGGCTGGCGCGGTACTCTTTATTTTGTGCGCGCTGTTTAATGGCCTGTTCCTGCCCGCCTGGAAACTGTCGACGGTCAAAGCACCTGTCCGGGAAGGGCTTGGCCGCGTCCTGCGCGACAAACGTTTTGTCACCTATGTGCTGACATTGACGGGCTACTACATGCTGGCTGTGCAGGTCATGCTGATGCTGCCGATCATGGTTAACGACATTGCTGGCACGCCTGCTGCCGTTAAATGGATGTACGCCATCGAAGCCTGCCTGTCGTTAACGCTGCTTTATCCGATTGCCCGCTGGAGCGAACGGCGTTTTCGTCTGGAGCATCGCCTGATGGCCGGGCTGTTCCTGATGACGCTGAGCATGATGCCAATCGGCCTGGTGAACTCTCTCCAGCAGCTGTTTACCCTGATTTGCACCTTCTATATAGGGTCGATCATCGCCGAGCCTGCCCGTGAAACGCTGAGCGCCTCCCTTGCGGATGCGCGTGCGCGCGGCAGCTATATGGGTTTCAGCCGGCTGGGGCTGGCGCTTGGCGGCGCATTAGGTTACGCCGGGGGCGGCTGGTTGTTTGATGCCGGCAAAGCGTTAAACCAGCCCGAACTCCCGTGGATGATGCTCGGCGTGGTGGGCTTTATGACGCTTCTTGCCCTGTGGTGGCAGTTCAGCCAGAAACGCAGCGCGAGCGGCATGCTCGAGCCTGGCGCGTAGCCTTTCCCTCGGGCGGGAGTCCCTCCCGCCCCACTTCTCAGTTTTTTCTGCTGGTTTCTGCCCATTCACGCTGACATACTGGCGTAACAGGACAGAAGCGCCGATTTTTCGTTGAGGAACACTATGAAGAAAATTGTCTTTGCCGCTGCATTAGTTGTCAGCGGTCTGCTGGTTGGCTGTAACCAGCTCACGCAATATACCGTCAGTGAACAGGAAATTAATCAGGCGCTGGAAAAACATAACAATTTTTCTAAAGACATTGGCGTGCCGGGGCTGGCGGACGCGCATATCGTGCTCACGAATCTGACCAGCCAGATCGGACGTGAAGAGCCAAACAAAGTCACCCTGGCCGGTGACGCGGATCTTGATATGTCCTCCCTCTTTGGCAATCAGAAAGCCAACATCAAGCTCAAGCTGAAGGCACTTCCCGTGTTCAATAAAGAGAAAGGGGCGATTTTCCTCCAGGAGATGGAAGTCGTCGATGCGCAGGTGTCGCCGGACAAGATGGCGCCGGTTCTGCAAACTCTGATGCCCTATCTCAACCAGTCGCTGCGTAATTATTTCAACCAGCAGCCCGCGTACGTCTTAAGCGAAGATAAAAGCAAGGGTGAAGCTCTGGCGAAAAAATACGCAAAAGGCATAGAGGTTAAGCCAGGTGAAATCATCATTCCTTTCACCGATTAACCTGAAGGGCGCTGCGGCGCCCTTTTTTTTACGGAAAAGTGTGCAAACGAAAACGTTTCCGCTTATGATTTGTGTCCGGCAAAAACAGCCATCCTTATGACTGATTCCTGACAAGCCGGAGCTTCCATGACTGCACAACCCCAGGTTCTTAAAATCCGCCGCCCTGACGACTGGCATATCCATCTGCGTGATGGCGATATGCTGAAAACCGTCGTGCCTTATACCAGCGAAATTTATGGCCGCGCGATTGTCATGCCTAACCTGGTTCCACCAGTCACCACCGTCGATGCCGCGATAGCCTATCGCCAGCGCATCCTGGATGCCGTGCCTGCGGGACACGATTTTACCCCGTTGATGACCTGCTATCTGACCGACTCGCTGGACCCTAACGAAGTGGAGCGTGGGTTTAACGAAGGCGTATTTACGGCGGCGAAACTCTATCCGGCGAATGCCACCACCAACTCCAGCCACGGCGTCACCAGCATTGATGCCATCATGCCGGTTCTGGAGCGCATGCAGAAACTGGGCATGCCGCTGCTGGTCCATGGTGAAGTCACGCATGCCGAAATTGACATCTTTGACCGTGAAGCCCGGTTTATCGAGACCGTGATGGAGCCTCTGCGCCAGCGCCTGCCCGCGCTTAAAGTGGTCTTTGAGCATATCACCACCAAAGACGCGGCAGAGTACGTGCGCGACGGCAACGATCTTATCGCCGCCACCATTACGCCGCAGCACCTGATGTTTAACCGTAACCACATGCTGGTGGGCGGGGTGCGCCCTCACCTGTACTGCCTGCCGATTCTCAAGCGCAATATCCACCAGCAGGCGCTGCGCGAGCTGGTTGCCAGCGGGTTCTCCCGCGCGTTCCTCGGCACCGACTCCGCGCCTCACGCCCGCCACCGTAAAGAGGCAAGCTGCGGCTGCGCAGGCTGCTTCAACGCCCCAACGGCGCTTGCCAGCTACGCGACCGTATTTGAAGAGATGAACGCGCTGGAACATTTCGAAGCGTTCTGCTCCCTTAACGGCCCGCGCTTCTACGGCCTGCCGGTCAACGACAGCTTCATCGAACTGGAGCGTAAAGCGAGCCACGTTGAGGAGTCCATTGCGCTGACGGATGACACGCTGATCCCCTTCCTGGCGGGCGAAACCGTTAACTGGACGGTAAAACGTTAAAAAATCAATGCCCCTTGTTGTCAAACCGATAATATACCTGTATAAATAAACAGTATATTACACAGGGGGCATTTATGCGTATTGAAGTCACCATAGCCAAAACAACTGTTCTGCCTGCCGGCGCGCTTGATGCACTGGCAGGCGAATTATCCCGCCGTATTAACAACACCTTTCCCGACAACGCGGGTGCCGTAACGGTGCGTTACGCCGCGGCGAACAACCTCTCCGTCATTGGTGCGGCGAAAGAAGATAAAGATCGCATCAGCGAAATCCTGCAGGAAACGTGGGAAAGCGCAGACGACTGGTTCATCACGGATTAATACTGCTCCCTCATTGTGTTTTTTTGCCGGGTCGCCCCGGCTTTTTTTGTCTAAAAATACGGTAAGTTCAAATTAATTCGGCATCTTCTTTAAGAATCGTGAACAAGATGGTGTTTTATTGTTCGAACAATCCTAAAAAGCAGAAAAATGTGTTGCCACCTGTTTATTTTTCCCTTCGGAACCCTTATTACTTGGTATACTGAAGATGCTTTCAGAAAAACATGCATTGAACCTCAAAGCCGTTGTCTTCTAACACGCATTAAGGGGGTTATAATGGAAAAGAATAGTGAAGTGATCCAGACCCATCCACTTGTTGGCTGGGATATCAGTACCGTAGATAGCTACGATGCGCTGATGCTGCGTTTGCACTACCAGACCCCGAATCAACTCAACCGTGAAGAAGCGGAAGTTGGACAGACGCTGTGGCTAACAACAGACGTCGCCCGTCAGTTTATTTCTATTTTAGAGGCAGGTATTGCAAAAATAGAATCTGGCGACTATCAGGAAAATGAGTATAAACGGCACTAAGCTTATGCCCACTTTTCTCTCTACAGGCACCCTCGCGGTGCCTTATTTATTTCTCCCTTGTCTAACTCCGCGTTGTTAATTACTCTGCTAACAAAACGTCAGTTTATGAGATGCATATGAGATACGACTTAATCATTATTGGTAGCGGCTCCGTGGGTTCCGCTGCCGGTTATTACGCAACACAGGCAGGTCTGAAGGTCCTGATGATCGATGCCCACCGCCCTCCCCATGCGGAAGGCAGCCATCATGGCGATACCCGCCTCATGCGCCATGCGTATGGAGAAGGCGAGCGCTATGTCCCGCTGGTGCTTCGCGCCCAGACGCTGTGGGATGAACTGGCGAAACAGACCGAAGAGCGTATTTTCGAGCGTACCGGGGTTATCAACCTTGGTCCGGCTCATTCGGAATTTCTTGCCGGCGTCGAGCGCAGCGCGAAAGCCTTTAATCTGGACGTTGAGAAGCTGGACGCAACGGGCATAACCGCGCGCTGGCCTGAAATTAGCGTCCCGGACGATTATATTGGCCTCTTTGAAGCCCACTCCGGCGTACTGCATTGTGAAACAGCGATCAAAACCTGGGTCGACCTTGCCGCGAAAGCCGGCTGTGCACAGCTGTTTAACTGTCCGGTGGAGGCCATCACCCATGACGAGAATGGCGTCACGGTAACGACCATTGACGGCGACTACTCAGCCTCTCGCCTGCTCGTCAGCGCAGGAACATGGGTCACTCACCTGCTGCCGGAGCTGCCAATCCAGCCGGTGCGCAAAGTCTTCTCCTGGTTCCAGTCGGATGGACGCTACAGCGCGCAGAATAAATTCCCGGCCTTCACCGGGGAATTACCGAATGGCGATCAGTTCTACGGTTTCCCTTCCGAGAAAGACGCGCTGAAAATTGGTAAACACAACGGGGGCCAGGCGATCACCTCCCCTGAAGAGCGTAAGCCTTTCGGCGCCTTTCCTCAGGATGGTTCGGAAGCCTTCTCATTCCTGCGGAATATTCTTCCGGGCGTCGGTGGCTTGCTGTATGGCGCAGCCTGTACCTACGACAACACACCGGATGAAGACTTCATCATTGATACGCTGCCCGGGCATGACAACACCCTGCTAATCACCGGGCTGAGCGGCCACGGCTTTAAGTTTGCTTCCGTGCTGGGTGAAATCGCCGCGCAGTTTGCCCAGGGTATCACGCCGCAGTTTGATCTGACGCCCTTCTCACTCTCGCGTTTTAACGGATAATCCACACGGGCTCCGGACGTCCCGGGGCCCGGTTCACTCACACTGCATTACGGGGCGTTATGCGCAGGATCGTTAGCTTTCTGATGAATAATATTCGCGAGCACTTCATGCTCTATCTCTTATTGTGGGCGCTACTCGCCATTATTGATTTTGTTTACATTGTATTTTATTGAAAAGCCCGACTGACAATAATTGACATTTATTTAGCTTTATTGAAAATCTCAATTTCATCTTGCACGAAGACATTGAATTACCTTTATCAATCCTGTTCAAAAGCGCTGAAATAAATAAAATAAAAATCAATAGACAATTATTTCAGTTGCAATATCCCGTCTTCCCGTTCATTTTTACTTTCCGGTTAATTTGAAAATGGACATTCTGATGCAATTGCGTAACTCCTCCCGGCGCTACGGAATAATATCCATAGGTTTGCACTGGATATTTGCTCTTGCCGTCTACGGTATGTTTGGACTTGGGCTCTGGATGGTCACGCTCAGCTATTACGATGGCTGGTATCACCAGGCGCCGGAGTTACATAAAAGCATTGGTGTCCTGCTGATGCTGGGCCTGGTTTTCCGCGTGATCTGGCGACATATTTCCCCACCGCCGGCCGCGCCGAATACCCACAGCAAATTTACCCGCGTCAGTGCAGTCGCCGCGCATATTGCGCTCTATGCGCTGCTCTTCGCCATTCTGATTAGCGGATACCTTATCTCGACGGCGGACGGTAAGCCGATTAGCGTCTTTGGCCTTTTTGACGTCCCGGCAACGCTCAGCGATGCGGGCGTTCAGGCTGACACTGCAGGGGTCGTTCACCTCTGGCTTGCGTGGAGCGTCGTGATCCTGTCCGTACTTCACGGGCTTGCCGCCCTCAAACACCATTTTATTGATAAAGACGATACGCTAAGGCGCATGCTTGGCCGCTCGTCAGTTGACTCTGGAGCATAAAATGAAAAAACACCTGCTGGGTATCGCCCTGGGTTCTCTGTTATTCACCGCCGGTTCCGCCGTGGCGGCTGATTATAAAATTGATAAAGAGGGCCAGCACGCTTTCGTCAATTTCCGTATTCAGCATCTGGGATACAGCTGGCTGTACGGTACCTTTAAGGATTTTGACGGCACATTCACCTTTGACGAGAAAAATCCTGCCGCCGACAAGGTCAACGTGACCATTAATACTAACAGCGTTGATACCAATCATGCTGAACGTGATAAACATCTGCGCAGCGAGGAATTCCTCAATGTCGGGAAATACCCGCAGGCTACTTTCACCTCCACGGAAGTGAAAAAAGACGGTGATAAGCTGAATATTACCGGCAACCTGACGCTTAACGGCGTAACAAAACCGGTCACGCTGGAGGCTAAATTACTGGGTCAGGGTGACGACCCGTGGGGCGGAAAACGCGCAGGTTTTGAAGCGGCGGGTAAAATTCACCTGAAAGATTTTAATATCACAACGGATTTAGGCCCGGCGTCTCAGGACGTGGAGCTGATTATTTCCGTTGAAGGTGTACAGCAGAAATCATAATAGATTCGCCCGGCAGGCTTTTGCCGTGCCGGGCGTTATTATCATTCCGGGTCAGGGATACCCAGTTTGGTATTCAGACGGCCGCGTGATTTATTGAAAATCTTGTTGCCGTTTTCACGTCCTGCACGACGGCGACGCTGTTCTTCTTCCGGCAGGATGCTCTCTTCGCTGCACAATTCGCTACAGCAGCCGTTAAACTTCTCGGCACAGGCCGGGCACTGAATAAACAGCAGATGGCATCCGTCGTTTTTGCAGTTGGTATGGGTATCGCACGGCGCGCCGCACTGGTGGCACTGGGCAATAACGTCTTCCGAGATACGTTCCCCCATACGCTCGTCAAAGACAAAGTTTTTCCCGATAAAGCGTACCGGTAAACCCTGTTCACGGGCGCGGCGGGCATACTCGATAATGCCGCCTTCAATATGCCAGACCTTATTAAAACCGTTGTGCTTCATCCACGCGCTGGCTTTCTCACAGCGGATACCGCCGGTGCAGTACATAACGATCTTTTTATCTTTATGTTCCTGCATCATCTCAACCGCTTTGGGCAGCTGCTCGCGGAAGGTGTCGGCCGGGATTTCCATCGCGTTCTCGAAATGCCCCACTTCGTACTCATAGTGGTTACGCATATCAATGAACACGGCATCCGGATCGTCCAGCATCGCATTCACTTCCGCCGCCTTGAGATATTCGCCGACATCCGCCGGGTTAAACTCAGGATCGTCGATACCGTCCGCCACGATGCGTTCACGCACCTTCATGCGCAGCACCCAGAAGGATTTCCCGTCATCATCCAGGGCAATGTTCAGGCGTAAGCCGTCGAGGGCCGGATCGAAGTGATAAAGAACGTCGCGGAAAGCGCTGACTTTGCTTTCCGGTACGCTAATCTGCGCGTTGATGCCTTCACGGGCAAGGTAGACGCGTCCGAAGACGTTCAGGGCCGTGAACGCCTGATAAAGCGCATCGCGGGTTGCCTGCGGATCGTTGATCGTGAAGTATTTGTAGAAAGAGATGGTGGTGCGCGGTTCGGTTTCAGCCAACATACGCGCTTTTAACATCTCATTCGACACGCGGTTGTGTAACACTGGCATGGTGTACAGTCCTGGAATCGTTAGAGAGAATGAAAAATCGGTCGGCATCATATAGCAAATAAAACTAATTTACATCCACACAATTTACGCTACATTTCACACACCCTGATTAATCAGGCTTAACAATTGCTGTATTCGTGCACGCTTCGAAAGCAGATATTTTGGCTACGTCTAAAAAAATGAGACACTAGCAAAACAGGACGTTTGAACACAGGAAAGACATGACCCAGTTACCAAAATTTACTGCCGCCCTTTTGCATCCCCGCTATTGGTTGACCTGGCTTGGCATTGGCTTTTTATGGCTCCTGGTACAGCTTCCCTACCCTGTAATTTTTCGGTTGGGTAAATTTCTGGGCCGTTTCGCACAGCTGTTTATGAAGCGTCGCGCCAAAATCGCGTACCGCAATCTTGAGCTGTGTTTTCCGCAGATGAGCGAGACAGATCGTCACGATATGGTTTCGAAGAATTTCGAATCCGTCGGGATGGGGCTTATGGAAACCGGTATGGCGTGGTTCTGGCCGGACAAACGCATGGCCCGCTGGAGCGAGGTGACGGGAACCGGCATGGAGCCTGTGCATACGCTTCAGGCCAACCAGACGGGCGTTCTGCTGATCGGCGTCCATTTTCTGACGCTGGAAATCGGGGCACGCATGTTCGGCATGCAGGCACCCGGCATTGGCGTTTATCGTCCTAACGATAACCCGGTCATCGATTTAATCCAGACCAACGGCCGCATGCGCTCCAACAAAAGCATGATCGACCGAAAAGATCTGAAGGGCATGATCCGCGCACTAAAATCCGGTGAAGTGGTCTGGTATGCCCCCGACCATGATTATGGCCCGCAGGCCAGCGTATTTGTCCCCTTCTTCGCCGTTGACGAGGCCGCCACAACCACCGGCACCTGGATGCTGGCGCGGATGTCCAAAGCTGCCATCGTGCCTTTTGTTCCTCGCCGTAAACCGGATGGTTCAGGCTACGAGCTGATGATGCTGGAGCCGGAACTCGCGCCGCCGCTTGACGATGCAGAAACCACCGCACGCTGGATGAACAGCGTTGTGGAGAAGTGCATCATGCTCGCCCCGGAGCAGTATATGTGGCTGCACCGTCGCTTTAAAACGCGGCCAAAAGGCACGCCGTCCCGCTATTGATTTTCAACGTGCGGCCCTCAGGGCCGCATGCTGTTTTAGCTTTAAAAGCTCCCCCTCATTGCGGCAATCATAACCCAGGCGCATAATTAGCATGCTTATTACTTCATGCTTCAGGTGCTCAGCACCTCATTATGCGGATTGTTATGTCACCCTCAGATGCCCCCATAAACTGGAAGCGTAACCTCACGGTTGCGTGGCTTGGCTGTTTTCTTACCGGCGCGGCGTTTAGCCTGGTCATGCCCTTCCTGCCGCTCTACGTCGAACAGCTGGGCGTGACGGGTCACAGCGCGCTCAATATGTGGTCCGGCCTGGTATTCAGCATCACGTTCCTGTTTTCCGCGATAGCCTCGCCCTTCTGGGGTGGCCTTGCCGATCGCAAGGGACGTAAAATCATGCTGCTGCGCTCGGCGCTGGGGATGGCCATTATCATGGCGCTGATGGGCGTGGCGCAAAACGTCTGGCAGTTCCTGATCCTCCGCGCGCTGCTGGGCCTGCTGGGGGGCTTTATTCCCAATGCCAATGCCCTGATTGCCACACAAATTCCCCGCCATAAGAGCGGCTGGGCGCTGGGCACGCTTTCAACCGGCGGCGTGAGCGGCGCCCTGCTGGGGCCACTGGCCGGTGGACTCCTGGCCGATAGCTATGGCCTGCGGCCAGTTTTCTTTATCACCGCCAGCGTGCTGTTCCTGTGCTTTATCGTCACCCTGCTCTGTATTCGGGAAAACTTCACGCCTGTCGCCAAAAAAGAGATGCTCCACGCCAGGGAGGTGCTGACCTCGCTTAAAAATCCCAGACTGGTGCTGAGCCTGTTCGTGACGACAATGATTATCCAGGTGGCTACCGGGTCGATTGCCCCTATTCTGACGCTGTACGTTCGCGACCTGGCGGGTAACGTCAGCAATATTGCGTTCATCAGCGGGCTGATCGCCTCCGTACCCGGCGTGGCGGCGCTGCTGAGCGCCCCGAGGCTGGGAAAACTGGGGGACCGGGTGGGTCCGGAAAAAATCCTGATCTGCGCGCTGGTGATTTCCGTCCTGCTGCTTATCCCGATGTCGATGGTGCAAACGCCATGGCAGCTGGGCGTCCTGCGCTTTTTGCTGGGTGCCGCCGACGGCGCGTTGCTGCCCGCCGTACAGACCCTGCTGGTCTACAACTCCACGAACCAGATTGCCGGGCGTATTTTCAGCTATAACCAGTCATTCCGGGATATTGGTAACGTCACCGGACCGCTGCTCGGGGCCGGGATCTCCGCCAGCTTCGGTTTTCGCGCCGTCTTTATCGTGACGGCGGGCGTCGTGTTGTTCAATGCCATTTATTCGTGGTTCAGTTTATCCCGCGCGTTACGGCCCGTGACGGAATAAGACGAACGCCTGAAGCTTATTTTCGCATTCATACTTGCAGAATCTTATATTCAGCTATTCTTTCCCTGAAACCTTCTGGAAAACAGGGAGACACCAATGACCATGTACGCCACGCTGGAAGCAGCGTAAAGTAAAATACATCATAAATTTGTGCCATCATAATCGACTAAAACACTCTCATGAATCATCGTTGTACCGTTCCATTCATCTTCGTAGATACTGGTATCAATCCCTACCCTAGGTTGAAACGTATACCCCGTATAATTTACAAACTTCTGGTACTTCGCTGTTTGTACTGAAGCGCCATAGTACCTATGTCCAGAGTACTTAAACCCTGCCGAATCCTGGAGTACTATCTATACCCCATATGAGGATAAGGTGCCTGCATGTTCAATTACCTTGTATTCAAACTCACTGCAATTATAACGGCCTGCATACGCTTTTGGCGTGATCTGCCTCCATCGGTAGATACATCTTGTTTATTATTCGGAGGTTTATTACTGTTATGTGGGATATGGATAGGGAGAAACATGGGAAGGATTCATGAGCTACAACTCGCTTATACTGAACAAACTTGATGCTGATCGCTACATGGCTAACCTGCTGGATAAAAGCCTTGCTGGAGTTCAACAGCAAGCCGTACAACAGGCTCATTTAATATACTCTGGGGTGGAAAGGCTTTCGTGGTATAGCTCGTGCTTCCTCGACAACTACCAGGACGTATGTACACGTTTGAAGCAAGAAGATAAGAGGTTATTGAAGGCTCTTGTAGTACTCGTAAAACATCATGACACTATAAGAGAGATGCTTGAAATCTATATCAACTATATGTTTGAAAATCTCTCAGACCAGCGCATCAGGAACATTACGTTAATCTTGTCTAAAGCAGGAGCTGGGTTTACAACTGCCACCCTTACCAAGTTTACCATTGCGTACACTATCGCTACGTTAGCGGCTTCAAGTCTTTCAATGCAAGTATCGATCTCCTCGGCACTCACCAAATGGTCAACACGTGGTGTAGCTGCGGCGGGAATATATGGGTACGCACAGGTAGCTTCACAGGCTGCGGAACGTCTTTTACATAAACATAGTCGGTACTATAGAGATCTCTATAATCGTGATCTGGAAATGTTATACTTCCTGGTTGAACCAATAATTGATCGTGTTGACGTACACAACCAATACCAAAAAAGCGATAACGATATTGTTTCTGATATTCTTAGGATAGTACGATGAAAAAAATGTTTAGCGTGTGGTGGCAGGAATTAGTTAGGCTTGTTATGCAAGTTTATATACCTATTGGTTTAACTATTATTTTTGGTATGCTCGCCGTCACCTTTTGGGAAGATTATGCATTAATATCTACTGTTATATTCCTGATAGTTGCATTTATTGTCAGTGATCGTTTATTCAAACCAAAAAAGAAGCGTTGATATTGAATCAAGAAAAAGCCCCGCTTAATGGGCAATGCCGTTCAGTTAAGGAGCGGTTGACCGATTCTTTACCGCGGCACTATAACGGCTTCCACTACAGGGAGCCGTTTTCTTATGCCATTTCTCAACGACCTGCTCGTTTTCAGCGACGGTCCGCCCATGTCGCCGCCTGCCGGAGTTCTGATATGCCGGCGGTCATTTTGAGGTGAATGACGTGGCAGAGCATTATCACTCCCGGAGGGAAATCGAGGTTGGGTGCAGAAACCTGAAAAGCAGCATGCTGGATAATTCCCTGGTACTGAGAAGCCGCAGGGTTGACCTGCTGGAGCAGGAGGTCCGGGGAATGTTGCTGTTCTATAACCTGATACGGCGCGAGGCAGAAAACTAAAAAATGCCGTCAGAGATGTCAGTTCTGGTGAATACCGTCAATCCAGAAACAATTAGAGCACATGTGTGGAGATCTGGAAGCGGCGTTCATAACAAGACGCCTCCAGCCATTAAGGCCGAGGGCAGTTAAGATGTCAAAAATCCGTTACGCGGTGAACTCTCGTGCCGCACCGCTTAAGTGGGCGGCATTGAATGCGTGACGTCTTATTTTCACATTCATACTTGCAGAATCTTATATTCAGCTATTCTTTCCCTGAAACCTTCTGGAAAACAGGGAGACACCAATGACCATGTACGCCACGCTGGAAGAAGCGTAAAGTAAAATACATCATAAATTAGTGCCGTCATAATCGACTAAAACGCTCTCACAAATCACTTTCGTGCCATTCCATTCATCCTTGTAGATACTGGTATCAATCCCCACCCCAGGTTGAAACGTGTACCCCGTATCATCCACGAACTTCTGATACTTAGCAGTTTGTACTGAAGCGTCATAGTACCTATGTCCAGAGTACTTAAACCCGGCTGAACCCTGCGGTACTATCCATACACCATATGAGGATAAGGTACTTGCATGTTCAATCACCTTGTATTCAAACTCACTGCCCTTATAACGGCCTGTAAACGCTTCTGAAGTGTTGATCTTACCGAAAGGTGGATTGCCATAGGCAACATCATAGAACCGGTCTGGTGAGTACTGTAGAGCGTCACCTGTGATCCATTCCGCTTCTGGTAGTACCCTCTTCCCGATCATTACGTACTCTGGATTAAGTTCTACACATGTGATGTGCGTGGGTTTATTCCTTAAGTACTGGTAGTAACTGAGGCGACCGATACCCGCACATAGTTCGATACACTGACCAGTACAGCCAGCTTCAAGTATGAAATCCCATGCGAGCATTTCAGGGGTGAAGAAAGCACCAGTAGTCCCTATTCCATCACCTTTGTAGTTGTTGAAGATAAACTCTTTATTGTCTTATGTGAGTTGCTTATCAGAGTGGATTAAATCCATTACTTGAATGTGTAATGCTGATTCCTTTTTAGTAATTCTTGCCATAAAATACCCTTGTACAATTTGTGTACGGGTATTTAGGAGGGTTTGCAATGACTGAAGAACAATTTGAACGCGAGTACCCAAAAGATAAGTACCGTTATGTAAGACAAAGAATGCGTTCAAAAGGAACGATGCAACAAACAGAAATCGAAGATTTCGACATAATTCTTATAGAATCAGGTGAAGTAGTTCTAAAGGCAACACGTACAGAACATACAAACCTTAATGGATTTAAAACTACTGTTAATTGAGATTGGTAAGATGAATTATTACATGGATGAAAGCGGAAACACTGGTGATATTATTAACAGGAAAAAGGATATAAATTTTTCAAATCAACCTATTTTTGCTCATTCATGTATTGGCTTTAGTACTGAGAGTCTCAGGATGATCGAGGCTTTCATTACAGTATTAAAAAAAAGATTTGATATACCTGATAATCAAGAATTAAAATCAGAAGATTTTTATTTCAAAAACCCTAAATTAATTTTGTTAATATCTTTATTTTTGGTTGATCACAGCATCCCCATAATATGTGAGGTTGCAGATAAAAAACATAATATCTCAATAGCTATAGTGCAAAACTTGATTTTTCCTCAAAGTGATGAAAATGAGATACAACAAGCAAATGTCATACGAAACATGATAGCTGAGAGAATCACAGAACATGCACCAGAAGAATGTTTCAAGAGATATATGGAAATGTGTCAACTTCGAACAGAGAAGAGTTTCTATGATTTAATCGATGTTTTGAAGGCATTTTTTTCTGGGTCAAACCCACAGGATAATTTTGCATTAAAAATGATTGAAATCACAATCAGTGATTATGAAGAATTTAAAAAAGAAAACAATATTGACAGTGCTGCGAAATATTTTATGATGTTGCCTGATTTTGATAGTAGTGGTAATGAAGTGAAAATGTTACCATTAGTTTACAGCTTTTATAACATTGCAGCTCGTTTGAATAAACACCATAAAAAGAATCTCAAGAATATTAAAGTTATCCATGATACAACATATGAATATTCTAAAACACTAAAATATTGCTTGACCAACATTCTTAAATCAGAATTAAAAAATAAAGATAGCGTCCCAAATAGTGATTATGAATTGAAAGAGACTTTTGAACTTGTGTTCGAAGATTCTAAGAATAGCATTGGTATTCAAGTAGCAGACTTAGTAGCAGGATTCCTACAAAGATACATTAATGGCACGCTGTATAAACAAATTAAAGTTGAAAATATCTACCACGGTATTTTCGAACTATTGATAAAACAAAACCAGTTAAACAATCCGCTTGGAGTCAACTTTGTCTTACCCGAGACTAAGCGTTATTGGCTTTTTCATAAATTTGACTTGTAAAAAAAGCCCCGTTTGGGGCTTTTTTTTAGTTTCCACCAATCATGATCAATAGTACTTGTAGTAGTTGACCTAACGGTACTTGAATAACCACGATACCGAAAGCATCCAGTACTGGTACTATGATCCAATTATAAATTTTGCCGAACCAATTAGAACCCATACCTGTACGTCTACGTCTGGTAGGTGTATTTTTTGGTTCTTCTGCTTTATTTATTTTGTTTTTGTTATTACTTTCAGATTGTTTATATTCGCGTAATTTTTTAAATGGTTGATTACCTAATTTAGATTGAGCGTAGGCAATAGCAATAAGACCATAACAAAGACAATCAAGACTTTCATTCCTTCTCTGGCCTTTCTTTAATCGCCATACTAATTTACAGCCAGCAGGTTTTAACTCTTCGGCTGATAGCTGTTCAAAATAATCAGTTGGTAATGAACTACTAAAGCGGAGCTTCACAGGTGCATTATCTGCTTCAGTACTAAGCATCAGATTGAGAAGTTTACGTATCGTATTCTTTTGATCATGTACGTTTAGGATCTGTAGCTTGTAACCAGCCTGTGTTGATTCCTTGAAGAGATCACCAGTAGTGGAGCTGGAACCCTTAATAGGATGGTACTTAGCCCAACGTACTGTGAACTTCTTAACCGTATCAGTAGCGTTACCATTCGAACTGTCCACGAATACTGCGAGAGTTGGTACTAAACGACCTTCTACCGTGCGGAAATCTTGCCTACAGAACTGATCAAGGTCTTTCCAGGCTTGTGATTCGATTTTAGTTACATCGTGACCATAAAAGAATTCGTGACCAAGTACATATATGCTCTTCTCATCAAAGCCTAATATAGTGGCTTCGCATCTATCAATTTGCTGGTCAACTGATATACAAATACCTAACGTACTTTCAGGGATTTTATGTAGGTTAAATTCATCTTCGCGTAGTGATTCCAATTGGAGAATATCTAATTCCTTTTGATATTCATCCTCATAAGGTAATCCAAGTTCGTTGTTATAGAATGTTTGTAGATTGAAGTTATAAAGGGCATCAGCAAACTTACTTACCATTTCAGTAATCGTATTCAATGGGGAATACATACGGCTAATTTGATAACCTACTACACCAGGTTCCCCATCTGGATTAGTTGCAACCCATCGCCCTTTATCAATCATTTGATGTCGTGTATGTTCATCAATTTCCTGTTCACAGCACGGACATATTAAACGGGTAGTTGTACTATCTGGAATTGCTCTACCATTCTCTAAATATTTAAATTCGAATGCTACCTGCTCCCATTCAAAAATATACTCATGATCGCAAGAATGTGTAACAAAGTAACGGCGTTTATCAGATAGATTATATTCCGCATTAATTAAATCATCTTTATACAAAGGTGTTGAGGATACAACCACCAATGAATCACTACCAAAGGTACTGGTACGTGCTTCTGCTAATTTTATTGGATTCCCTTCATCAGTAATTTCGCAGTTACTAACCTCATCTAATAGAACAACACGTGTTGTGATACCGCGAAGATTTCCAGGTGTATTGAGGTTCAACCAATAAATGAAAGTACCGTTCACCATTTGTGTTTGTTTAGAGTTATTTGCGGCATTCTTATCATTCTTATCATTCTTATCATTCTTATCATTCTTATCATTCTTATCATTCTTATCATTCTTATCATTCTTATCATTCTTATTAGTAACTAATGGCTTTAGTACTTCACTTGTTTCTACTGCCGGAAGGAATTTACCATCCTTGAATTTCTTCACTTCTGACTCAGAACTACTACCAAAAGCAAAGTTACAGGGATCATTTGCCATTAGACTAAATGCGATTGATTGAAGTACGGTAGTTTTCAATAGCTGGAAACAAGATTGAATTACTATCTTTTTAGTACCACGCTCTTGAGCTATATCCATTGGTTCTTTTTGAAAACTAAACGGAACCCAATCAAGACCCATATTCGGACCATCGACAAACTTCACTACACCATTGCTGATCCACTCACTGGTTTTCTGTATCTTCGGCGGTTTTATCGTCGGTAGTACTTTCTTCAGTATCTTTGTTAATTTCTTCTTGTTTGTTTCCATCCTCTAATATTTCCATGTCATCTGGTAACTCAAATTCCATTGAGTCTAATTGGTATAATGTATTATCAATATGAGTTCTTAATACGTCGCGTAAATCCTTTGCATCTTTCTGTGCAAATAATTCAAGGTAAGTTTTTGATGGTATTGCACGCACTGCTGTTTTAATCTGAAAAAGATATTCTGTTAATATTTGTTCTACATATTCAGCACTGACCACCAGCCCATTTTTTTCTGCTAATTCTAATTCTGCCAATTGTCTTTCTGCTGAAAGTTTCTTCAAACGTTCTTGTTCAATTTGTTCTTTTGTATTAGTATCACGCAACGGCTTTAGTACATTATCTACAATCCAACCTCTTGCGTTAGAATCAGTGCCTGTCGGCATTCCCTTTTCTACCCAAGTTCGAACTGTAGATTCATCGTATCCGTACTGTCTCGCTAATGATCTTAATGAGATATCCATTTTTAATCCTTTTTATTTTATTTATAGGGTTTACAATGTCAGACCGTAACAATGATTTTTCTCTGTTAGTAAAATTGCTGAACGGGTTTTTGAAGAAAGATGAGATAAAAAAACGGCTATATCCTTTTGTTGAAAAAGAAACTAATGATTGGGAAAAATGGCTGCAAATAGAATTTGCTCATTATCTCACTTCAAAAAAGAAGTACGAGCTACATCGTGAAGTCACAATATACCTCGATCCAATAGATTACCCTGATAGCAGACTTGCTAAAGTAGATTTAATTCTGCGTGAAAAATCCTCACCCTCTGATGATTATATTTTTATAGAGTTTAAATGTACTAAACGTGTTGCATCATTGGTTAGGGGCTTAGCGGCCGACCAAAAGAAAATTAGTGCTATTAGACAGTGTAACTACAAAATGCGTAATTATCTTGGTGTCGGGTTTCATCTTTTTTGTGAACCAGATGATATCCATTTTATGGAAAAGTACGTTAGTGAAGAACTCAATGGCTCTTACGCTGTTTTTAAACTATGTGAGTGTCCCGTAAGATATAATTGCCAATGTGAATTAAATGAAATTGGCGTTGTTCTTTTTTGACTGCGGTGCGGGTATAGTTATTTCGTTCACACACAAATGTTTATATCCGGTGGCGAAACTACGCGGTCTTTAAAAAGTTCAGGGAGAACCTATTTTGTTTATTTACCATTTTTGGTGATTGAACTATTTAAGTGCTTTATGATAATCTTTTCGATCTATACACATACGAGGTTAGTTTTATGCTGGCTGCGATCTTAAAGTTCTTTGAGTTGTTCACTAAGTTACCAAAGTCTGTTCAAGAGCAAATAATTAACGCTATTATCTCTACTTTGATATTTGGTTTTAAACGTTTTTTTAAAAAGAAAAAAGAGGAAGATTTACGGAAAGCTACTGAGGAAGCAGTAACCCCTCAACAATGGCAGGGAACAGTGGTTGCCGTAAGTACTTTAGTTCCATCAATTTACTCTCAAAAGAAAAAAGATGAATTTGCTAACTCTGTCATTGGATTAATAAGAAGCAATACATTCATCAAAGAACTTAGTACACGCATCGAAAAGATTAACGCTAATGATGAAGAAAGCTACGTGGCTTTGTGTTCTGTCGAAGCGAAAAATCTTATTATCGAGATGATGGATAAAGCCAAACAGTGAGACACGATATTATTCAATATATTACATTAACAGTGGCAAATTAAATGGATATTACAATGAAAAAAGAGATCACAGTTAACACCTACTTTAACGATATCGATTATGAGATTAAAAAAATATTGCGTGGAGCAAAAGAAAGAATTTGGATTTGTGTCGCTTGGATAAGTTTCAGATCATATCAGGATTTACTCCTAAAAAAAATTAATGAAGGTGTCGAAGTACACATACTTTGTAATGGCGATACCATAAATTATAAGAATTTAAGTGGTATCGTGAATTATCAGTTGTTGAATAAAGTACATTTATTACGCAATCCAATATCTACAGCATTAATTCATCATAAATTTTGTATTATTGATGACAGCACAATAATTACCGGTAGTTTTAATTGGTCTAACGCTGCATTTTATCATTATGAAAATATAGTAGTTATCAAAAATGACTATGTCGCAGTAAACAAATTCAAACATGAGTTTTGCGATTTGCTTTATATGGCCCAACAAGCTAATAACGGAATTACTTTCCCTAAAGTAAGAAAAAGTACATCTACTTTCATTTTAGGTATGATTAGTGAATCCCATGGTATATATGAAAATGTAATTCTTCAACAATGGGAGGTTGATTTAAAGTCCAGAACATGTGAAAGACTCCATTCAATTGAAGTACAGCATTTTTATAATCAAATAAGTACAGGCTTGGATGATTTTGATGATGATGGGTTTGATTATAAAAGCTCAAAAGAATACTATATGGAAGCATTCAATAGAATTAGAAAGCAAATAATCGAGATCCAAGATTTTTTTAATTTTAAGAACGTTAACGTACATGCGGTGGGTAGAGCAATAAAGACTATGGAGAGTAAGTACGATGATGAAGAAGCTTCCATTGCAATTGTATGGAAGGATGTTAGATATAGGAAGATTGTTCCAGATAACATTTATGTTGATGGCGATTTCGAAATGGTTTTTGATGAGTCATATTATGCTGGTAATTAAAATCCGTACAGATTTTATGATTATAGCTTAAACATACTATCCTAAAAAATTGATGAGGTGTGATTTTTTGGGATGAAATAAAAATTTATCGCTTATAAAGAAAGATAGTTAATTTTTTATAGTTAAGGAATGGTGTCATGGCAGAAGTTTCCATCTTGCAACTTATCAACAATAATATTGCTGTAGTTGGTACCCTTTCTGGTACTATTATCACAGGTATAATAACATATTTGGTGCAGGTAAATAACAACAGAAACAAATTAAAGGAAAGCAAGCAGCAATTCCTATTTTCAATACTAAATCATGATATTAAAGAAAAAAAAGAAATTATAAAGCCCCTCCTTCAGCACTTTGAGTCATTGCTATCACCTACATCAATATCTTTTAATGATGATTTGGATGAATATAATACTATCATAGTTTTGAATACTCTAAACACTAAAAAACAACTCACTATTTTTTTGAAAGAATATACATTATACATAACAGAGCCTATTCGGAAACTTGTTCACAGCCTGCGCCAAGCCATTTTAGTAATAGATGAGATAGAAAGCCATGAATACGACAACAATCTAAATGATTATGATAACTCATATAATATCGCAAGAAAGTATGCTTTAGAAGTTGATGCGGTAAGATATAGGATTACCTTACTGATAGATGAGCTGCACTTTGCTATAAACGCTGAGAAGCTATTATCACGTTAAATACTAATGACCAAAGTTTTTCCGAGCTAATAAATATAATTTATTGACAAATCGACTTGAGATCAAATGCTGGGAGGGGTTTTGTTTAGTTACTATACCAACTGTTTTTTTAATTTGTGTTGAAATTTATTTTAAAGTAAGCTTCATGCCACACCCATACCATCAACAAACCAACCCATAGTGGGGGGGCGTGAAGTAGTAAGTTTACTAAGTGTTGTTCTCAAGGTAAAGTAGCAATAACAATTTAACTTAAATGAATATAATGAAAAATTTCTTTAAAAACAAATTTTGGATTTTAACAATGGTATTATTAGTCATTGGAGTGTTCTTAATGTTTCTGACTAAACACCCACACCTCTTAAGTAAGATAGAATGGGGAAATGTTAGTGATTGGGTAGGTTCTCTTTCAACACTTGGTACTTTATATGTAGCATATCTTGCCTACAAAAATGCTCCAAACTGGATCAAGGATAAAAAAAATGAAACAGGGCTAAACCATGTCATTAATCTTATGGCAGACTACGACGAATTATTAATACAAACACGCAAAGCAATTTCTGTTTTAACAAGCGAAGCCAATGACACTCTTGACCTGAATGTATACATTAAAAGCATTAATGACTTAGGTATACAACATTCTAAATTACAATCTAAGATTGATTCCTGCCGAAGATGGAAAATAAATCCTCCCGATGAATTACAATTTTCCACATTTAAACTTTATCAAGCTAATATTACAATATTCTTATATATCCGCTTCCTGCGAGACAATGACAAAGAACAAGCACAAATATTTAAATTTGATTTAATTAATTTAAATTCAGAGCTTCATAATGATTCGTTATATTTTCAAAAAGATATAGAAGATATTTTTAAATTTCCATAGTTAACGCTTCTTAGATGTGCAGTTGCTATGTTAGCCATTCAATAGTGCACATAGTTTTTCTACCGCTTCAATAAGGGTCTCAATGTGCTGATTATGTAAACTTTCGTTAAAGTACTCATCCTTTCGCTGTTTAATGGTTAAGTACTGGAACGGATCACCCAATTCCCTTACCCTCGAATCGCGGGTTTCCATCTGCAAACCATCAGAACCATTAGTTTCAATACGTACTTCCTCTGTAACATACAGGAAATAGTATGTCCCATCATCGTAGGTGTTAAATTCTATTCTTATCATTTCGTAAATCCTATAGTATGTTAGTACTGCTAACCTTTATAGGTATTTACTAATAATCATGAATTAATCACCAAAACAGAACATATGACTATTTGAAAAATACCCTCACCATATGCAGTGAGGGTACTTAATAAAATGAGGTATTAGCGATTGGCCTGAAACTTTCTTAGTACCAAACGTGTGAGCAAGAACAGTATGGTAGCGTAGATAAGTACCATCAGGATTAAGGCGATGAACCTTACCGGATCTGCATCAGCTTCATATGAACCACTCAGGCCAGAACCGAAAGTACTATAGGCGGTATCCATGACCCATTGAGTTAGTCCATTGAGAGGCTTACCGAAACTTGATAGCCACCATGCAAAGACAATACAGATACTGTATATAGCCGCATTCTTAACGAATCCTGCACTTCGCATAGTCGCTCCCCCCTTGTACATCAACATAACCATAAGCCATCAATCCAGTCCTTGATCCTGGTACTTTAACCTTTTTAGTACGGAGCAACTGACTACGTACAGTATAGAAATCGGGTCGATTGACGAAAGTAATACACCCCTCTGAGAAACCAGAACCATCTGGCCTGAGTGGATGTAATCGGAAGCTACCACGCGATACACCATTAATCATTATGCTATCTGTCATAGTTTGAGCACTGAAGAGTGCAAACCATTCGGAGTGGTCATTACCTATGATTGTATCAACGCCCCATGCCCGGATCTTATTCAATGTAGAGCCAGTTGGCCTATCAACTATCCAGTACCGTCCAGTAGGTATTGCACTGTTTGGTAAGTACGCACAGCTGGGATCATTGGTATATGGGTTTTGCCCACTGAATGCAGAGAAAGTTCCTATTCCATAGACGTGTAATTTGGCATAGCCATTTTTATCAATGTCGTCGTATGTCATCCTCATTATTTGCATTTTGTTTTCCCTGCTGTTTGCATAGGGCGATTCTATCATGTGTCGAGTAATCGAACATCACCACTATAAGGTAGGTAAGTACGCGAAGGGATTCAACAGCCCGCAACCCTGACAAGGAGCAAGGCGACGCGTAATTACTCGCAAAGACTTTAGGTACGTAGTACCGACCCCAATCACTTTGATTCAGTACTATCATCTGTCGAGCAAAGTGAGTAATAACGCCTTGCGGGTTTTCGAGTACTGGCGTGACCTGCCTCCATCGGTAGATACATCTTGTTTATTATTCGGAGGTTTATTACTGTTATGTGGAATATGGATAGGGAGAAACATGGGAAGGATTCATGAGCTACAACTCGCTTATACTGAACAAACTTGATGCTGATCGCTACATGGCTAACCTGCTGGATAAAAGCCTTGCTGGTGTTCAACAGCAAGCCGTACAACAGGCTCATTTAATATACTCTGGGGTGGAAAGGCTTTCGTGGTATAGCTCGTGTTTCCTCGACAACTACCAGGACGTATGTACACGTTTGAAGCAAGAAGATAAGAGGTTCTTGAAGGCTCTTGTAGTACTCGTAAAACATCATGGCACTATAAGAGATATGCTTGAAATCTATATAAACTATATGTTTGAAAATCTCTCAGATCAGCGCATCAGGAACATTACGTTAATCTTGTCTAAAGCAGGAGCTGGGTTTACAACTGCCACCCTTACCAAGTTTACCATTGCGTACACTATCGCTACGTTAGCGGCTTCAAGTCTTTCAATGCAAGTATCGATCTCCTCGGCACTCACCAAATGGTCAACGCGTGGTGTAGCTGCGGCGGGAATATATGGGTACGCACAGGTAGCTTCACAGGCTGCGGAACGTCTTTTACATAAACATAGTCGGTACTATAGAGATCTCTATAATCGTGATCTGGAAATGTTATACTTCCTGGTTGAACCAATAATTGATCGTGTTGACGTACACAACCAATACCAAAAAAGCGATAACGATATTGTTTCTGATATTCTTAGGATAGTACGATGAAAAAAATGTTTAGCGTGTGGTGGCAGGAATTAGTTAGGCTTGTTATGCAAGTTTATATACCTATTGGTTTAACTATTATTTTTGGTATGCTTGCCGTCACCTTTTGGGAAGATTATGCATTAATATCTACTGTTATATTCCTGATAGTTGCATTTATTGTCAGTGATCGTTTATTCAAACCAAAAAAGAAGCGTTGATATTGAATCAAGAAAAAGCCCCGCTTAATGGGCAATGCCTTTCAGTTAAGGAGCGGTTGACCGATTCTTTACCGCGGCACTATAACGGCTTCCACTACAGGGAGCCGTTTTCTTATGCCATTTCTCAACGACCTGCTCGTTTTCAGCGACGGTCCGCCCATGTCGCCGCCTGCCGCCATCGGAGATGTCAGTACTGGTGAATACCGTCAATCCAAAAACAATTAGAGCACATGTGTGGAGATCTGGAAGCGGTGTTCATAACAAAACGCCTCCAGCCATTAAGGCCGAGGGCAGTTAAGATGTCAAAAATCCGTTACGCGGTGAACTCTCGTGCCGCACCGCTTAAGTGGGCGGCATTGAATGCGTGACGTCTTATTTTCACATTCATACTTGCAGAATCTTATATTCAGCTATTCTTTCCCTGAAACCTTCTGGAAAACAGGGAGACACCAATGACCATGTACGCCACGCTGGAAGAAGCTATTGATGCCGCTCGTGAAGAGTTCCTCGCCGACAACCCCGGCGTTGAAGAAGAAGATGCTGACGTGCAACAGCTTAATATCCAAAAATACGTTCTGCAGGATGGGGATATTATGTGGCAGGCCGAATTCTTTGCCGATGAAGGTGAAGAAGGGGAATGTTTGCCGATATTGAGCGGCGAAGGTGCGCAGGCCGTCTTCGATGGCGACTATGACGAAATCGAACTTCGGCAGGAATGGCTGGAAGAGAACACCCTACACGAGTGGGATGAGGGTGAGTTTCAGCTCGAGCCACCGCTGGATACGGAAGAAGGTCAAACCGCAGCCGATGAGTGGGACGAGCGTTAATTTATGCTATTCGTAAGGGCCATGGCTGGCATCAATCGGCAGCAACAGCGTGTCGAAAATCAGCGAGAACGGCAGATCGAGCACGGTCAGGTAACGCCATGCGGAGTCACGGAGATCCCATTTTACCCCCGGGTAATACTGATTACCGTGGCCTTGCCCTGGAATGGTGCGACTGATGATACTGCCGCAGCCGCTGAGCAGGCATGCCATCATGACGACGATGATTATTTTCATGAGTAACCTCTAAAAAAATACCGGCAATTAAGCCGGTATTTTATTTGGCGGATGGCGCTTCGCTTATCCGCCCTACTTAAAAACTTACTTCGCCTTCAACGCCAGCGGGTTAAGTTTCAGTTCCTTATAGTAGTTTACCCACGAAGAGTATTTCTCCGGAGCGGACCACACGCGGTAGTGAAGACGCGCCATTGTCACCGGGTCGCTCAACAGCACCAGTCGACGGTCGCGGTTGAGTTTTTCCGGGGTCTCGTTAAGCGCCTGCTCAACGTGACGATCGCGGGCAATCTCCAGCACCTGGCTGGCACGGTGGCGCGCAGTGGCCATCGCCGTTGCCAGGGCGTTGAATGACGGGTTAAACACGGCGTGCATAAAGCCATCATCCAGCGTGCGATTGCGGTTCTGCTCGAGATAACGATCCGTATCCACCAGCACCTGCGGCGGGGAATACTCTTCCGGGATCAGGAACAGTTTCCAGCGTTTGGTCCGCAGCCCCACCGTTGAACGGCTGGAGATCACGGAGACAAACGGCGACAGGATCAGCGAGAAGACAATCGGCGCCAGCCAGAACAGGAAGCGCAGATCCAGCCAGGCCATCCCGGCCGCCCACACCAGACCCAGCAGCAGCTGAGAACCGTGGCGCATAAAGGCTTCGCTCCACGGCGTGGAGTCGTCATCACGCTGCGGTGAGTTCCAGACCACTTCCCAGCCCAGGAACGCACTGACCACAAATACGGTGTGGAACAGCATACGCACCGGTGCCAGCAGCACGGAGAACAGCACTTCCAGCAGCAGTGAAAGGGTCACGCGGAAGAAACCGCCGTACTCTTTCGAGCCTTTGCACCAGATCAGGATGATACTGAGCAGCTTAGGCAGGAACAGTAGCACCATGGTGGAGGCAAACAGCGCAATCGCCAGCTCCGGACGCCACTGCGGCCACACCGGGAACAGCTGCCGCGGTTGCAGGAAGTATTGCGGCTCCGTCAAGGCATGGACCACCTGCAGCGCAGTGGAGAGCGCAAGGAACATAAACCACAGCGGTGCGGAGAGATAAGACATCACGCCCGTCAGGAACACCGCACGGTGAACCGGGTGCATCCCTTTAACAAGGAACAGACGGAAGTTCATCAGGTTACCGTGACACCAGCGGCGGTCACGCTTGAGCTCGTCCAGCAGGTTCGGCGGCAGCTCTTCGTACGATCCCGGCAGGTCGTAGGCAATCCAGACGCCCCAGCCAGCACGACGCATTAGCGCTGCTTCCACGAAGTCATGCGACAGAATAGAGCCTGCAAATGACCCCTCACCCGGCAACGGCGCCAGCGCACAGTGCTCAATGAACGGCTTCACGCGGATGATGGCGTTGTGACCCCAGTAGTGCGACTCACCCAGCTGCCAGAAGTGCAGACCCGCGGTGAACAGCGGCCCGTAGACACGGGTGGCGAACTGCTGGCAGCGCGCATAAAGGGTGTCCATGCCGGACGCTTTTGGCGAGGACTGAATGATACCCGCGTTAGGGTTGGCTTCCATCAGACGCACCAGACCGCTCAGGCAGTCACCGCTCATGACGGAGTCCGCATCCAGCACGACCATATAGCTGTACTGATTACCCCAGCGACGGCAGAAGTCATCGATGTTACCGCTTTTACGCTTCACACGACGGCGGCGACGGCGGTAGAAGATCTGCCCTTCGCCCTGCACTTCTGCAATCAGCTCCATCCACGCTTTTTGTTCTGCAACGCAGATATCCGGGTTGTAGCTGTCGCTCAGGATGTAAACGTCAAAATGCTCCGCGTTACCGGTCGCCTTTACGGACTCCCAGGTCGCACGCAGGCCCGCAAATACGCGGTCAACGTCTTCGTTACAGATAGGCATAATCAGCGCGGTACGGTGCTCGGGATTGAGGGGTTCATCCCCGACCGTTGACGCCGAAATGCTGTATTTGTCACGCCCCATCAGCAGCTGCAGGAAGCCCATCAGCGCGGTCCAGAAACCGGCCGAGACCCAGCAGAAGAGAACCGCGAACAGCAGAAGGATGCCGCTCTGCAGAATATACGGCAGCAGCTGCATGAAGGAGACCCAGAGATCCTGGCCCATCATGTCCGTCGGGTTGATGAACGCCCAGCCCTGATAAGGCAGGATGGTTTTCATGTACCAGGTCGCGACGACCGTCTGCGCCAGCGTAAGAAGCAGCAGGATATAGCGACGGATGGTCCCCACGGTACGCCATTTCTGTTCGGACGCCTGCTCTTCTTTTGTCAGGCGCGACAGATAGCGCGGCGTCACATCACGCCCGCGCAGGCGATCCCAGAAGCGGCCCACCGGGTTGGTGCGCCATGGATCGGGGAACATTGAGGAACGCGTGGCCTTCGGCATCGCCTGAAGCTGATCGCGTCCTTCATCGTCTTTAATCAACTGCCCTTCCGCCAGCGAGTCCGGCCAGGCCTGCTCCAGACGGGCCTTGACTGACCCGAGCGGCGTATCATCATCACGGGAAAACTGACGATGTTCACCATCCAGCGCGGTGTGAACCGCGCGGATGTCGCTCTTAGGCAGTGCCGCTTTTTCGATATCCGTCAGCGGCATGGCATCAATATATTCAGATGTATTATTCATTGGCAGGTAGCTGATAGCTCCAGGTTTCACTCAGCGGCTGATCGTTACTGACCAGCGCAGCACGCATTTCAGTGGTCTGTTTCGGATCTTTCACTTTCACGCGCAGGGTCAGACGCCAGCCTTTGGTTACCGGGTTGTAACGCACGGTATTCTCAACGATTTCACCGTTATCACCGATGCTGGCCTGAGCGGCAACGGCGGTGTCCGGCGACAGTTTCTTCATATCCTGGCCGGTGAAGTCCACGACAAACGCCACGGTCCCGTCAGGCTGACGGATAAGATTAGACTGCTTCACATCACCCGTTGAGCGGCGAGTCTGCATCACATACGCGTTATCCGGCGCATGCAGCTTATCTTCGTCGCGGCTGAAGGTAATGGTGTACTTGAAGTTCATCTCTTTACCGGCTTCCGGCAGCTGATCCGGTGTCCAGTAAGCGACGATGTTATCGTTGGTTTCATCGTTGGTTGGAATTTCTACCAGCTCGACTTTACCTTTACCCCAGTCACCGTTTGGCGTGACCCAGGCGCTTGGACGCTGGTCATAACGATCGTCCAAATCTTCAAAGCGGGAGAACTGACGACCACGCTGTAGCAGGCCGAAACCTTGCGGGTTTTCCATTGCGAAGCTGCTCACCGCCAGATGTTTCGGGTTATTCAGCGGACGCCAGATCCACTCACCGTTACCGGCATGAATAGACAGACCGTTGGAGTCATGCAGTTCCGGGCGGAAGTTGGTTGCCGGAGACGGCTGGTTCGGCCCAAACAGGAACATGCTGGTCAGTGGCGCAACGCCCAGTTTGCCTACTTTGTCACGCAGGTAAACCTTGGACTGTACGTCAACCACCGTGTCACGACCCGGCATAATCACAAAGCGATAGGCGCCGGTTGCACGCGGGGAATCCAGCAGCGCATAAATGGTCAGACGTTTGTCAGTTGGTTTTGGACGCTCAATCCAGAACTCACGGAAACGTGGGAACTCTTCACCTGATGGCAGCGCGGTATCAATAGCCAGACCACGCGCAGAAAGCCCGTATACCTGCCCCGCGCCAATGACGCGGAAATAGCTGGCACCCAGCATGCTGACGATTTCGTCGTTTTTATCTTTGCTGTTGATCGGGTAAAGCACCTTGAAGCCTGCGAAGCCCAGGTCTTTCACCGTATCTTTATCGTGTTGCACATTGCCAAAATTGAAATAATCCGGGCTGTACTTAATCTTACGAACCGCTGTCGCCGTCACTTCATTGATGGCAACAGGCGTGTCGAAGTACATACCCTGATGATAAAATTCAAGCTTGAACGGGGTTTTGATATTGCTCCAGTACGCTTTATCGTGATTGAACTGGATCTGCTGATAGTCCGCATACTTCATGTCGCGGAAAACGGAGGGCAAGTTACTTTTCGGCGCTTCGTAGCTCTTGCCTGCCATCGATTTTGCCTGTTTTGCGACATCGTCGATGTTAAAGGCCAGTGCCGATGAGGTATACAGTGACAACACCACTGCAGCACCCAACCAACGCATTTTCATCATCTGTGGTTTATGTTTCATAATAAGTAAGCACTTCCCCCTTTGTGTGCTTATATCGATCCGATCCATTTTAATGGAAACTCAGGCAATCCGACAACATTATCACTGCTTTGTTCAGCTGCTGGCTCAGGGATTAAGCAAATGAAAGAACCCGCTATTCACTTTGCGTGCTTATCCTGGAGACAGGGTGTCGGTCTTGGTGTAGGGTTGCCTTCGAATGTAACCATTATGAGTCTTAGGGATAAGACGAAAAGTCTGAGAATGCACAACGTTATATGAGCACAACACCAACAGAACGTGAATATTTCCTCGACTCGATCCGGGCATGGCTGATGCTATTGGGGATCCCCTTTCACATTTCACTGATTTACTCCAGCCACACCTGGCACGTGAATAGCCAGATGCCCTCCTGGTGGCTGACGCTGTTTAATGACTTTATTCACGCCTTCCGTATGCAGGTGTTTTTTGTCATATCCGGCTATTTCTCTTACATGCTGTTTCTGCGATACCCGCTCAAGCGCTGGTGGAAAGTGCGCGTAGAGCGCGTGGGGATCCCCATGCTGACCGCCATTCCGTTGCTGACGCTGCCCCAGTTCATTATGTTGCAGTACGTGAAGGGTAAAGCGGAGAACTGGCCGAATCTGACACTGTATGAAAAGTACAATACGCTAGTCTGGGAGCTGGTATCCCACCTGTGGTTCCTGCTGGTCCTGGTGGTGCTCACCACGGTGAGTCTGTTGATTTTCAGCCGCCTGCGCCACCATCTAAGTACGAAAGCCGACGTCTTTTTCGCCAACGTTACGATGGGCAAACTGTCAGTGCTCTTCTTGCTGTTGGGGATTGCCTATGCCGCTGTGCGACGGACCCTGCTTATCGTCTACCCGCCGATTTTGAGCGACGGGTTATTTAATTTTGTGGTGATGCAGTCGCTGTTCTACATTCCCTTCTTTTTAATCGGCGCGCTGGCGTTTATTCATCCGAAGCTTAAATCGCTGTTTGTCACCCCGTCACCGTGGTGCGCACTGGGAGCCACTCTCGCGTTCGCGGCCTATCTGCTAAATCAGCGCTACGGGAGCGGCGACGCCTGGATGTATGAAACGGAAAGCGTGATCACGATGCTGTTGGGCCTGTGGATGGTGAACGTAGTATTCGCGTTGGGCCACCGTTTGCTGAACTTTAAGTCTCACCGCGTGACCTACTTCGTTAATGCTTCGCTGTTTATCTATCTGGTGCATCACCCGTTGACGCTTTTCTTCGGAGCTTACATCACACCGCACATCGCCTCCAACACGCTGGGCTTCTTTACCGGGCTGGTGTTCGTTGTGGGGGTGGCGATCGTACTCTACGAAATCCATCTGCGGATCCCGCTGCTGCGTTTCCTCTTTTCAGGAAAACCGCAGGCGAAAGCCTCTTAGAACACGCGGCGCACCGGATGCGCCGCGTTTGCTTCAGCTTTCCAGCTCTTGTCTGCGCTGAGTTAGCAGCCGCTGATAAAGATGCGTGGTGTCGTCGTCGAAACAGACAAAAATCACCTTCTCCGGCAGCGGTTTTAACGACAGGTAGCGGTAAACGGTTTCTACGGCGATCGTTGCGGCGGCGGCCTTAGGGTAACCATACACGCCGGTGCTGATGGCCGGGAACGCCATCGTTTTATAGCCGTTGTCGGCGGCCAGCCGCAAACAGTTCCGGTAAGCCTCTTCCAGAATACTCGCTTCGTGCTGGTGCCCGCCATGCCAGACGGGCCCTACGGCATGAATAACCGCTCTGGCAGGCAGATTGCCCGCAAGCGTAATCACCGCGTGACCGGGAGGACATTCGCCCTGCTGTTGCCGCACGGTTTTACAGGCTTCCAGCAGCTGCGGTCCGGCAGCCCGGTGGATAGCCCCGTCCACGCCGCCTCCCCCCATCAGGGAGGGATTGGCCGCATTGACGATAACGTCGACGTGCATGGTCGTAATATCGCCATGAATAATGTCAATTTGCGGTTTCATAAAGCCCCTCTGCAACCCGCCTTTTTCTTAAGTGTATCGCAGAGGAGACCGGGAGAAAAAACTATCAGAAAAAATCCTCTTCCACCGCTGGGCGGGAGAGTGCGCATTAGCGATACTGGATTTCGACAACCGCGAGCGTTTTTTCAGGATTAAGGTATTTCATATTGAGCGTCGCCAGGTTTGAGTCACTCACTTTCCCGTTAAGCGCCTCTTCATAGCTCACCATACGCGTTTGCATACGGTTATTATCTGGACATGACATTGCAAACTGTTGCTTCTGGGGAGTGACTTCACAGGGGTCTGCGACAATGGCACCGCGAAAATGAATGACACCACCGTCAACAACTGTGGCCGAATAAGCCGGGATACTCAAAGCAGAAACGACCAGACCCAGACCTGCCGCGAGTCGAGCAAAATAGTTATTCATTATAGGTACTCCTCAATGAAAATCGTCCATGAGGGGTAAACGCGCTTCATTTATTACGGCAAACGAAGTCTCACGTTAAGGAACATAACGACCAGGTCCCTGATATCAGCATAGCTCAACGGCACAGACCCGCCACATTCGCAACGCATTGATTTCATGAATATTTAGATCGAACTTCCCGCCGGTGACCACTGTTGTGATAAATGAAGCGATTTTCCATCTGAAACGGTGACCACGATTTTTACCGTGTCTCCTGCGTTAATATTTAAACTCAGGCGCATTAATTCAATCGTCTGATTAGCGGGTATAAAAAGGGTATTTTGCTGTCGGGACGAACTTTGTCCCCCCTGCCCTTCCCGAACAGAAACAATTTGAACCTGACAATCACACGACTTCGCCAGAGTGACCTGCGGAATAATGGTGGTCATGTTTTCCTGCTGCGACGTTTTGAAGGTTATCTGGCTGGAAAGCGCGGCGAGTAGAATTAAGGTATTCATGATGAACTCCCGAAAAAAAACAGGGCTGATGCCCTGTTTTTTTGTAGCACAGATTTCAGTATCAGTACTGATGAGCTGTCGCGTGGTTACCAAAACCGATCTGGGTAACGTTAACAGTTGAGTTGGACGCAGTCTGGTCTACGAGTGCACCGTTAAAGCCGCCGGTCTGGCTAACATTCATGACGGATTTTTTACTGTTCCACTGATCAAGTGTCGCACTGTTGCCAAATCCTTTCTGGGTCAGGTTGATTTTACTGTCATCAGAACCCTGACCAACGTCAGCACCGTTACCGCCACCTTTCTGGCTAATATTCAGCACGGAATTTCTGGCGTCTGTCTGCAGAGCAACCGCGGAGTTACCGCCACCGTCCTGATAAATATTCAGGGTTGAATTAGGGCCACTGTATCCACCGTGACCATGTCCATGACCCCAACCACCCTGATTAATAGAACCCGCCATAGCACTACCAGAAACTACGATTGCTGCAAGTGCTGCCACTTTGATAAATTTCATGGTAAACCCCCATCGGATTGATTAAAGTCGTCGCGAAAGCGCTAATGTTGAATAACGTTAATAGCCATTTGCGACTGTTTCTGCACTACAACTGCGGTTTTCTGCGTACCGTACTGCGTAATATTTGCTCTATTACCCGACCCTTTCTGGATAATTTTCGCGCTATTACCGTATCCATCTTGCGTAATACCTGCATCATTCGCGTTACCGCTCTGATCGATCCAGGCTAAATTGTAACTCCCTGATTGATCAACCCTCGCTCTGTTGCCTGCCCCATCCTGGGAAACAATGGATAAGAGTCTTGAACCGTCCTGGCGAACCTCAGCGTTATTGAAAACGCCCCGTTGACCAATAATGGCTGCCTGATTTAGTGATGAAAGACTTAATTCGTTAACCGCAAAATTATATTCAGAATTTGCCAAATCTGAATTCGCTGCGGCTACAAATCCAGGCGCACCCAGTAATGTAAACATCATAATTAACGATGCGTTTTTCATGTTGTCACCCTGGACCTGGCTATTTAATCACTCCATGTTTAAACGACTCGTATTGTGTTAACGCGTCGTTACGGTGAAGAGTATGTCCGCTGAAACATTTTAAATATCTCACCCGCGTGGCTTATTTTTATTTATCGGGTCACCACAAAGTCGTAATTTACATCAAAAATCACTTTAATCAGGCCAGCTTATATTTTTTATTAAAAGTGTGTTGCGAAAGGGTTGTACAACGAGACGAAGGCTGTCCACGCTTCCTCCCGGGTTGTTTAAACGTAACGGCAGGAGAACATTTTTCCCATCGCGTGACACGGAGCTTCTTTTCTTAAGCCAGAAAGTCGCTCATTCGCGGGCTTAGAAATAATCTGAAACTCATACTTAATTAATGCTTTACAAAAATAGCAAATAACATTAAAAATCAAATAATTAAAAATATTTGTATGATTTTTAAAATCTGTGCACATCTATTTCTGTGTACAACTTTCTCATCAATTATTGCCATTGCAAACAACCTAATTTCACAAATTAATATTGATTTTTACATCCTGTTACATGTTTAACACTTGCTTTAAACTTCGTAAAAGCTAGATTGAAATTAGATGTACGAAATTGGTTTTATATTTACCTCCCTGTGGAGGTTATGGTCTGATTCTACACACAGCAGTGCAACATCTGTCAGTACTTCTGGTGTCCTCTTTTAAACAGGAGGACAGCTGTCAGGTGCCAAAATAAAGTGGGGTTTCATCATGTATAATGAAGTCCATAGTTTACATGGTCATACATTACTGTTGATCACAAAACCTTCTTTGCAAGCGACAGCATTATTACAACATTTAAAGCAATCTTTATCACTGAACGGGAAATTGCATAATATTCAACGTTCTTTTGATGATATTGCACCTGGCAGCATCATTCTTTTCGATATGATGGAAGCTGATAAAAAGCTTATCCATTACTGGCAGGATATTTTAAGCAGGAAAAACAATAATATCCGCGTGCTATTGTTGAATACGCCTGATGAATATCCTTTCAGAGATATTGAAAGCTGGCCGCATATCAATGGCGTGTTCTACGTCACGGAAGAAGAAGACCGGGTGGTAGAGGGGCTGCAAGGTATATTGCGCGGAGAGTGTTATTTTTCGCAAAAGCTTGCCAGCTATCTCATCACACACTCCGGAAATTATCGCTATAACAGCACAGAGTCAGCACTGCTCACGCACCGTGAGAAAGAGATCCTGAATAAGTTACGCATTGGTGCTTCAAATATTGAAATCGCCCGTTCGTTATTTATCAGCGAAAATACGGTAAAGACGCACCTTTATAATCTTTTCAAGAAGATAGCTGTGAAAAACCGAACTCAGGCGGTTTCGTGGGCAAACGATAACCTCAGGCGTTAATCACATGAAGCGCACGTTGAGTTGGATCGCCGCAGCGAGTTTCCTGCTCGCTGCTGGGAATCTGAAGGCCGTCGAGGTCGAAGTTCCCGGATTGTTAACAGACCACACTGTCTCATCGGTCGGGCACAGTTTTTACCGTGCCTTCAGCGACAAATGGGACAGTACCTACACGGGTAATATAACAATCAACGAGCGGCCCAGTGCACGATGGGGAAGTTGGATAACAATAACGGCTAATCAGTACGTTATTTATCAAACGTTTTTATTCCCGACCAAAATAGACTTCGATAAAAACGTAGTCTTAGCACTGGCACAATCAGAAGACGCTATTAATCGCCTGCAAATAGATAAAGCCCTATTAAGCACCAGCGATTTAGCAAAAGACGAGTTCTAGCGAACCGATATGCGGAGGCTGTCATGCGTATTGCATATGCAGTTGTTTCGATAATGCTGATCACACCCATCAGCTGGGCCGGAAACATGACGTTTCAGTTCCGTAACCCTAACTTTGGCGGTAACCCTAACAACGGTGCGTTCCTGCTGAATGAAGCTCAGGCGCAAAACTCCTATAAGGACCCAAGCTTAAAGGATTTTAGCATTGATACCCCATCCGCCCTGGACAACTTCACGCAGGCTATCCAGTCGCAGATTTTAGGCGGGTTATTGACCAACATTAATACCGGTAAACCCGGCCGAATGGTGACCAACGATTTTATCGTTGATATCGCCAACACGGACGGACAGCTTCAGCTGAACGTGACCGATCGTAAAACCGGAAGGATTTCCACCATTCAGGTTTCCGGTCTTCAAAGTAATTCAACTGACTTTTAAACAATAGCTAAATAAGGACAACGATCATGCAGCGCTTCCTGATATTTGTTGCAGTGTGCTTATTGAGCGGTTGTTTAACTGCTCCACCTAAAGAAGCTGCAAAACCAACATTAATGCCTCGGGCCCAGAGTTATCGTGATTTAACGCATTTACCTGCTCCAACGGGGAAAATATTTGTCTCCGTATACAATATTCAGGATGAAACCGGGCAATTCAAACCTTACCCGGCAAGTAACTTCTCCACGGCAGTGCCGCAGAGCGCCACCGCGATGCTGGTTACCGCGCTCAAGGATTCGCACTGGTTTATTCCGCTGGAACGTCAGGGTCTTCAGAACCTGTTGAATGAACGAAAAATCATTCGTGCCGCACAGGAAAATGGTACCGTCGCGGCCAATAACCGCACGCCTCTGGAATCTCTGGCGGCAGCGAACGTAATGATTGAAGGATCGATTATTGGTTACGAAAGTAACGTTAAATCGGGTGGTGCGGGCGCGCGGTACTTCGGTATCGGTGCGGATACCCAGTACCAGCTTGACCAGATCGCCGTTAACCTGCGTGTGGTCAACGTCAGTACAGGCGAAGTGCTCTCTTCGGTGAACACCAGCAAAACCATTCTGTCTTATGAAGTTCAGGCTGGGGTATTCCGCTTCATCGATTACCAGCGTTTACTGGAAGGTGAAATTGGCTACACCTCTAACGAGCCGGTCATGATGTGTCTGATGTCAGCCATTGAAACCGGCGTGATCTACTTAATCAACGACGGTATCGACCGCGGGCTGTGGGATCTGCAAAACAAAGCAGACGTGCAGAACCCGATACTGGTGAAATACCGCGATATGTCAGTCCCTCCGGAATCCTGACAGGAAGCGCATAAAAAAGGCGAGATGATTATCTCGCCTTTTTTTATTCACTCACTGCCGTGATGTTTTGCGCTTTTTCCCGCCGCGACGCCAGCCATAGGCCGCTGTTTTTCATGGCATAGCCAAACAGCAACCCCAGCGCCAGTGAAGGGACCACCAGCTTCCAGTCACCCTGCCCTGCAAAGGTCGCGCACGCCCCCATAAAGGTTCCCGGCACAAATGAAAGCAGCAGATGCTTAGCCTGGATGCACATTAAAAAGGCGACGACGCCCGTCATGATATACCCCAGCAACTCCAGATGCGGTGCCAGCGCGCTGCCTTTCATGATCACCAGCGCCCAGATAACGCCGCTCATTAGCGTGCAGCCTGAGATAAAGAGCCCTTTTACGCCCCCCTGCGGACAGGCGAAATAGGCGGTACAGCCGAGGAATCCGGCCCAGCTGAGCAATCCGAGAGACACGGCTACCCATCCCCAGAGCCCGGAGAGAATACCTGTCGTTATTGCGATACAAAGTAATATGTTCATGGCGCGCATCTTAGCAGAAGCGCACCATAGAAATGAGATCATCAGCACATTACATGCAAAATGAACTGATGAGTTGCAGAATTTATGTGACTTACATCACTCTTCGTTCTCTTCTTCCAGCTCATCCCACATTGCCGCGATAGCGTCGCGGGTCAGCGGCGCCAGCGTTCTCCAGAATGGCGAGGTGGCATGCGCTTCAACTTTACCCAGGAACGTCCCGACCCACGGCAGCAGGTACGTTTCGAACAAGGTTTCAATGGCTTCGTTCTCATCATCACCGGCGTTATCTTCAATCCAGGACGCTGCCAGCAGCAGCGTACCGATATGATCGGCTGGCGTATCGCTCAGCGGCATACCACGAGTGGAGAGGAAAGCACGGACTTCCGCTTCCGTCGCCCCTTCCTGCCAGGCAGAACGGTATGGCGAAACGCGGCACTCATCGCCGACAAACAGCGCATTGTAGTCGGTCGCAATCTGCTGCATGTCGCAGCTTTTTTGCAGACGTTCCAGTAAATCATCCTGTTCCAGCGGCCAGTTCTGCGCCAGTTTACCTTCACGAATTAACGTAAAAAGTGGCACCAGCAGCGGGTCTTGCGGCTGGCGATAATAGAGCGTACCCAGCACGCGGCAGAGGATGGAAAACTCGTTCATTTTTTTTATTCCATTACACAATTAAAGATCGGCAAATTCGGCAATCGGTTCCATTCCGCGCGACTCGAGGAAATCGAGCATGCGGCGTGGGGTCACGTTCAGGATTTGCGCTTCCGGGAAGTTAACATCATTCAGCACTTTCAGGCACTCGCTGAAATCACCCAGCGTAAACGCGGTATGAGAGTCTGAGCCCAACGCCACCATGCCACCCGCATCACGCACGGCGGCCGCCACGGCGCGACAGTTGTCTTCGCTGCCCTTACGCGAGTGAACAAAGGAGGAGTTATTAATCTCCAGCGCCACGCGGTGTTTTGCTGCCGCCTGCGCGACAGCCTGAATATCAATCGGATACTTCGGGTTACCGGGGTGGCTGATAATGTGCACATTGCCGCTGGCAATAGTGGCAATCATCGCCGCGGTGTTGGTCTCTTTATCCTGAGGCGGGAAAACCGGCTCATGAAAACCGGCGAGGATAAGGTCCAGAGACGTCAGCATCGGGCCGGTGCAGTCGATCTCACCGTCGATATTTTTGATGTTCGCCTCAATGCCGCGCAGTATCCCAATGCCGTCCACCAGACGTGGCCAGATCCGCATATTCACAAAATGCCAGTAGTGCGGGGCATCCGCCATGTCCGGACCATGATCGGTGATCGCGAACAGCTTAATACCTTTAAGCTTCGCCTGGGCGATATAATCATGGAGGTTGCTGTACGCGTGGGTGCTGGCGACGGTGTGCATATGCAGGTCAACGGGATACATCTCTTTCTCCTCTGCGGTTTTTCCAAAGGATAGCAGTTATCAGCGGCGAATATTAGCAAAAACCCGGCGAACGCCGGGTTTGTCTCAGTAGCCGCGCTGCCTGTCGACCTGCCCGGTGACCGCGTGACCCTTTTCCATTTCGCTGATGGTATGGGATATATAGGCCACCGCTTCTGCCGGACGCGTCACGGCAGCCACATGTGGCGTCATCGCGACGCGCGGGTGCTTCCACAGCGGGCTTTCCGCGGGTAGCGGTTCACGGCTATAGACATCCAGCATGGCGCCTTTTAGCTTTCCGTTGTCCAGGGCCTTCAGCAGATCGCCTTCCACAACATGGACTCCGCGCGCCAGGTTCATCAGGTAGCTCTGATCGACGAGCTGATTGAGCAAGGTTTCATTGATGATCCCTACCGTTTCCGCCGTGTTTGGCAGCAGGTTGATCAGCACGCGCGTGCCGTTCAGAAAGGCCGGAAGCTCATCCGTTCCGGCAAAACTCTCGACGCCCGGATAGTCCTTGCGACTACGGCTCCAGCAGCGCAGCGGGAAGCCCCATGGAGCGAGTGCTTCTGCCACTTTTGAGCCCAGCACGCCCGCACCGAGGATGCCGATCGTAAAGTCTTCGCGACGGTACTCAGGCAGCGGCTCCCAGTGGGCCTGCTGTTTAAAGGCCTGATAGTCATCAAAGCGGCGGAACCAGTGCAGTACCTGGCTGACGGCATATTCCTGCATTTGCTGGCCCATTCCGGTATCTTCGAGACGGAACAGCGGGATATTTTCAGGCAGCATTTCGGGATGCGCTTTCAGTTTACTGAGGATCGAATCAACACCCGCGCCCAGGGCGAAAACCGCCTTCAGCTTGCGGCCCTGCAGCATCTCAACCGGTGGATGCCAGACCAGCGCATAGTCGGCATGTTCATTATCGCCACGCTTCCACTCGCGAACGCGTGCGCCGGGTAACGCCGCCGTAAGCGCCTTGATCCAGTATGCCGTATCAAACGTGGGGTGATAGAAGAGTATATCCATAGTTATTCCTGCCTTTTATTGCGCTGTTTTGTTTTCATTTTCAAGTGGATTTCCAGCATAACAAATTTATCAGGAAACCGCGTTGCTGATAAAAGAGGCGCTTTGTGCACATTTAGGAATCAAGTTGCCTGAAGTTTGTCTAAATACGCTAAATTACTGAAAAAGTGAGTTGACGCCAGTTCGGCTTTTCCTTACATTAGCGCCCGTCCCGGCAACAACGGGATGACAATATGGTGAGGTGTCCGAGTGGCTGAAGGAGCACGCCTGGAAAGTGTGTATACGGCAACGTATCGGGGGTTCGAATCCCCCCCTCACCGCCATATTCGAGATGAGAGCTCGTACGAAAGTACGGGCTTTTTTCTTTTATATTCTCCGAAAGGAGGGATTCGAACCTTGAAACTCCCTGCGCTCTTTATGTCGGGTGGCGCTGCGCTTACCCGACCTACGAAAAGCTACTCTTCCACCATCTTCGCATACTCTTCAGTCAGAAAATCCACCAGCGTCCTGACCGACGGCAGCATGCCGCGCCGCGAAGGATAAACCGCGTGAATCACTTCCCGTCGGGGTTCCCACGCGTCCAGCACCCGTACCAGTTCCCCTGACGCAAGCTGATCCTTCACCATTAATATCGGCAACTGTACAACGCCCACGCCCGCCATCGCCGCTTCCCGCAGTGCCAGCATGTCGGTGGTAATAAAGCGCGGTGCGTAGTGGATCTCCGCTTTCGCCCCTTCTGGACCACTGAGCTCCCATTTATGCACCTGTTTACCGGCCCCCATACTTAATCCAGGCCATTCACTGAGCTCGGAAGGCATTCGCGGTTTACCCATACGTTCAATCAACTGCGGACTTGCCACCAGGCAATGCCCCCTGTCAGCCAGCACCCTTAAGACCAGATCGCTATCATCAAACGGACGCGGACGCACGCGGATAGCGACATCAATACCTTCGCCAACAAGATCGACCCGACGATTGGTGGCCTCAAGCTGGAGATTAATCCCGGGGTAGCGCGCCATAAACCGCGCCAGCATCGGTCCCACGTGGACGTGCAGTAACGTGACGGGACAGGTGATCCTGACGACGCCGCGCGGCTCAGCCTGCAGCGCAGCAACGGCCTCCTCTGCCGCTTCTGCTTCTATCAGCATTGCCTTACAGTGCTGATAGAAAGTGTGCCCCACTTCCGTCACCGTAAACTGCCGCGTCGTGCGCTGTATCAACCGTACGCCAAGCCGCTCCTCCAGCTGCGCGATCCTGCGGCTCAGTTTGGACTTGGGTTGGTCAAGCGCCCTTCCCGCCGCCGCAAACCCCCCGTAGTCCACCACCTTCACAAACCAGACGAAGTCATTGAGATCCTGCATAAGTCCTCATTGTTCTATTTTCGGAACAGTGAATGCCATTTTCACTATCTACCGGGATATTAACCCTGAATATAAGCTAATTACATCAACAGAACATCAGGAGTTAATCATGAAAAACGTAACAGGCATTTATACCGCTCCTCGTCAGCACTGGGTTGGCGATGGTTTCCCGGTCCGTTCAATGTTCTCTTATCAAACCCACGGCGAGCCGCTGAGTCCGTTCCTGCTGCTGGACTACGCAGGCCCGTACACCTTTCCGGCAGATGGTGCGAAACGCGGCGTAGGCCAGCACCCTCACCGGGGTTTTGAAACGGTCACTATCGTCTATTCCGGTGAAGTGGAGCATCGCGACTCCACGGGCAAAGGCGGCGTGATTGGCCCCGGCGACGTGCAGTGGATGACCGCAGGCGCAGGTATTTTGCACGAGGAGTTCCACTCCAGCGCGTTCTCGCAGAAAGGCGGAGAACTGAAAATGATGCAGCTTTGGGTCAACCTCCCTGCGAAAGACAAGATGGCCGCACCGGGCTACCAGAGCATCACGAAAGCCGACATCCCGGTGGTGACGCTGCCTGACAACGGTGGAACGCTGCGGGTCATTGCCGGTCGCTACGACACGGTTACCGGCCCGGCGCACACCTTCTCACCGCTCAACGTCTGGGACATCGCGCTGAACCAGGGAAGCCATCTGGCGCTCAATCAGCCCGAAGGCTGGAGCACCGCGCTGGTGGTGCTTGAGGGCAACATCACGGTGAACGGTACCACTCAGGCAGGTGAAGCCCAGCTGGTCGTACTGAGTCAGGAAGGCGACAAACTGCACCTTGAGGCAAGCAGCGATGCAAAAGTGCTGCTGATGGCCGGCGAGCCGCTGAATGAACCCATCGTGGGCTATGGCCCGTTTGTGATGAACAGTAAAAGCGAAATCAACGAAGCCATTCGTGATTTCAACTCCGGCCGCTTCGGCCAGATCTGAACGTAATAAAGGAGAAGAAGATGTCTACACCTGCGAATTTTAATGGCTCCCGTCCGGTTATTGATGTGAACGATGCGGTGATGTTGCTTATCGATCACCAGAGCGGTCTGTTCCAGACCGTCGGAGATATGCCAATGCCAGAGTTGCGCGCTCGTGCGGCAGCGTTAGCGAAGATCGCGACCCTGGCGAAGATCCCGGTGATCACCACCGCGTCCGTTCCACAGGGACCGAACGGACCGCTTATCCCGGAGATCCACGCCAACGCGCCGCATGCGCAATATGTTGCCCGTAAAGGTGAAATCAACGCCTGGGATAACCCGGAGTTCGTGGCTGCGGTAAAAGCCACCGGGCGCAAAACGTTGATTATTGCTGGCACTATCACCAGCGTCTGCATGGCCTTCCCGTCAATTAGCGCGGTGGCGGACGGGTACAAAGTATTTGCGGTGATTGATGCCTCCGGCACCTACAGCAAGATGGCGCAGGAGATCACCCTGGCGCGCGTGGTGCAGGCCGGTGTGGTTCCGATGGATACGGCGGCGGTGGCCTCTGAGATCCAGCGAACCTGGAACCGTGAGGACGCGGCTGAGTGGGCTGAGGTGTACACCCACATCTTCCCGGCTTACCAGCTGCTGATCGAAAGCTACGGCAAAGCACAGGAAGTGGTTAAAAACAGCGAAGTGCTCGATTCTCAGCGTTAATAACCCGTGCTGCGACAAGAGCTGATTAAGGCTTAACCGAACGCACACGAATACAGAAAATCTGCTTGACCGTTTTAGCGCAACTCCCTATAGTAGCGCCCCGTTGCCCCCCAAGCGGTCAGGCAGCAAAACAATATGGTGAGGTGTCCGAGTGGCTGAAGGAGCACGCCTGGAAAGTGTGTATACGGCAACGTATCGGGGGTTCGAATCCCCCCCTCACCGCCATATTTGAAGAAGAGCTCGCATGAAAATGCGGGCTTTTTTTTCGCATGTTGCACGCCTGCGGGGGGATGAGAATCCCCGACCGGGGTTCGACAACTGGCGACAGCCAGTTGGACAGACTGAGAGCGTAGCGAACAGTCTGCCCGCAGGGCGAGCGAAGCGAGTCAATCCCCCCCTCACCGCCATATTTAAAGAAGAGCTCGCATGAAAATGCGGGCTTTTTTTTCGCATATTGCATGCCTGCGGGGGGATGAGAATCCCCGACCGGGGTTCGACAACTGGCGACAGCCAGTTGGACAGACTGAGAGCATAACGCCTGAGTCGGCCCCTAGTAACGGGATGCGAAGCGAATCAATCTCTATTCTCCGCCAGATCCAACATGAGGGCTCGTATTAAAGTGCTTTTTTAGTATATTAAAGGCCGCTAAGACATGAGAATTCCCTCATTTTTAAAAATCTGCATAATCCATACTAGACCTACGATGGATTTCTGTTTAAAATTTCATCTATTAAAGTCTTAACTCCTACTATATTTCCCTGGATCTATATAGGAAGCATTAAATATAGACATTGACATTTATATTTTTTTGGGTAAAAATTATTATATGCACAAATTCAATTCCCAATTCCTTATTGGAGTTCATAATCAACAAATATAACCATCTCATGTTAAGTTAGTATATTACCATATAATTAAGGAACTTTACTGTGGACCCAATTATAAATTCAGCACTAAAACCAATAATAGATGAAACCGCAAAAAAAACAATCAGTGGAACATTTGATTTCCTAGCTAAAAAATATCAATTATTAGAAATTTTGAAATTTAAGAAAAACTATCTTAATTACTGTGAAAAGATATTACAAGTTAAAACATTAGTCTCACCGGATCGAGTATTTCACATTGACGACATTTATGTAAATGTTGATCTTTTGCCATCAGGTTCGCAGTTAAGAATACCAATCACTGATTCAACGACTTTGGATAATGATAAGGCTCTATTAATTAAAGGATTGGCAGGCCAAGGAAAATCAACTCTTTTAAGAAAATTATTGTCTAACAACGCTAAACGTTTTCATCGACTTCCAATATTTTACGAATTAAAAAACTATACAGGTGGTAGAATTGAACAAGAAATTACAATTTCACTTAATAATGCAGGAGTAAAAATACAAGAGCATGCTTTATCAAAATTATTACTCGACAGCAATGTTAAAGTTTATCTTGATGCTTTTGACGAAACTAAACCAGAATTTAGAAATCAATTATTAGATCAAATCAGACGATTAGTTAACTCCTTTAAATGTCATGTTATTTGTACAAGTCGCCCTGATACTGAAATTGATACTCTTTCTGAATTTGAAACATATTCAGTTTGTGAGTTAACTGAACAACAAATATTCGGCATCATAAAAAACACTGCCTCTGACAATGAGAAATCTAGCGAACTTTGTGAGGCTCTAACACATAGCCCCTTGCATTCAAAACAAGACTCAATATTAAAATCACCAATACTTGTCGTTCTTTTTTGCATTAGTTACAACCTAGGGGAACAGATACCAACCACACTATCACAATTTTATTCAAATATATTTGATACTGTTTTCCATAGGCATGATAACATTAAAGGAAAAGTAAACAGGCAACGTCACTGGAATGATAACAGACGTATATACAGAGATTTATTTAATTGTCTATGCTTTATCTCTCTTCGCGCGGGTGTAATAAGCTTCAAAAAAGATATATTAATAGATTTCGTGTCTCACTCATTAACCCATGTGGGTGAAGATATTAACATTTCAGATAAGATAGCGATGGAATTATCAACAATTACGAATTTAATTATCGAAGACGGATTCAATGAGTACCGTTACGTTCATAAATCCATCCAAGAATTTTTTGCTGCTTCATTCGTTTTGTCATTAGAGCATAGTAAGAAAATAGGTTTTTATAGTAAATGTTTTAATGAACATTCATTTTATATTATTTTTCATAATGTTCTTTTTTTTCTGGAAGAATTGGATTACCATGATTATTTTAACTACGGCTTTATTCCAGCCGTGAAAGATATGTTCTCCCTTGGGCATCAACTGAATTTTGAAGAGATTTCAATCCCTCAAAAAATAGAAGATATTTTCTTAGACAATACATTTATGAAAGCAAGAATTTCCATATTCAAAACAAAAGGCAATGAAAGTTTTGATATTGAAATAAATAATTTTGCTTTTGAATCAGAAATCTCTCCACCAAGCCTTTACGTAACAGTATTTAACTTTTGCTTAGAACAATTAAAAATAGATTTTTCAGACAAAGAACTTGCGGATTTAATATTAACAACTGCGAAAAAAGACGATGATGGTTGGCATAAATTATCCTTGCGAACCGCACTCATGCAAAAAAGAATCCCCCTATCAAGAATACAGGAATTATTACAACTTAGTTTTGATGTACTAATACGTCGCAAATTAGCTTTAGCTAATGACAAAATAAAAAGCCGAAAAGCCTCCCTTGATGATACCGAGTTTTTTGACTTTTAATAACAAAGCCCGGTTTCCCGGGCCTTGAACACAACAGCAAACTCAATAATACGCTTGCAGCGTGCGTTGGCAGAGCGCCGAACGCACGCAGTCCTCTTTGGTGAAGCGTACCACCCCAATCATCTCATCTTCCTCAAAACGTGACATGGCGTCGCTCAGCCCGGATTTCACGCCGGATGGCAGGTCACACTGGGTAATATCGCCGTTAACGATAACCGTCACGTTCTCCCCGAGGCGCGTTAAGAACATCTTCATTTGCGCAGCGGTCACGTTCTGAGCCTCGTCAAGAATGACGACCGCATTTTCAAATGTACGTCCGCGCATATAGGCGAACGGCGCGATTTCCACCTTGCCAATCTCTGGTCGCAGGCAGTACTGCATGAAGGATGCACCCAGCCGCTTCACCAGCACGTCATAGACGGGCCTGAAGTACGGGGCAAACTTCTCCGAAATATCTCCGGGCAAGAAGCCGAGATCTTCATCAGCCTGCAGTACCGGACGGGTAACAATGATTCTTTCCACGTCCTTATGGATCAGCGCTTCCGCCGCTTTGGCTGCACTAATCCAGGTTTTCCCGCATCCGGCTTCACCGGTTGCAAAGATGAGCTGTTTACTCTCGATAGCATTCAGGTAGTGCGCCTGAGCCTCATTGCGCGCCACAATTGGAGAATTATCACGGCTGTCTCGGGCCATGCCAATTGCCTCTACGCCACTCATCTGCACAAGCGAGGTGACCGATTCTTCTTCACGCTGTTTATGGCTACGTGAATCCCGTCTCAGCACACGTTTTGCTTCGCGACGAGCTTTGATCACTGCTTTTTGTCTTCCCATGGATAGCACCTTGAGTTGTTGGTATTCATCACACGCGCCAGCTTCGGCACGATTATGCGCACGAACATCAGAGGGTTGGCTTCCTTGTAAGCCATTGCTTGCTTTATCGGATGACGATACGGAACAGCTACGCGCACCGTTCTGCACGTCGGTCGAATCAGATTCTTGAGGAAGGGGGGAGAATTTAGTGGTGAGGAAATCGCTGCCGGAGTCTGAGCCTCCGCGCCGGGTGCTGCGGTTGTTATGTTTACCTTGTCCAGTACAGGACGCAACCATTCGCGATCTCCATAGTGATTCAGCATCACTGCCGGGAACTACCGCTGTCTTATCTTAAGTACATCAGGAGTTATCACAAATGCAACATTTATTTTACCTGAATGCAACTTTTAAGACTGCACCTGCAGTAGATTCAGTCTTATATAGAAATATTACAGAAATATAACAACAAGATAGTCATATGAAAAAATAATGTCCCCGCGAACTATCGCAGGGACGATTATCAGGCTTCGATCAGCCCTTGAGCGAGGTACGCGTTACTGTCGCGCGCCCCTGGCAGGGCAAAGAAATAGCCGCCGCCGATAGGTTTAATGTACTCTTCCAGCGCTTCACCGTTGAGCCGCTTCTGCACGGTGAGAAAGCCCTTTTCCAGATCGTGCTGATAGCAGACGAACAGTAGCCCCATATCAAGCTGACCGGAGTTGGTCACGCCGAGCGAGTAGCTGTAGCCCCGACGCATCATCAGGCTCGACTGCGTCTCTTTGGTTCGCGGATTGGCAAGGCGAATATGGCTGTCGAGCGCAATTACATCGCCATTGGGATCGCGGGCGTAGTCAGGCACATCATGCTCGTTCTTCATACCGAGCGGTGCCCCGCTTTGCTTATCCCGACCAAAGATCGTCTGCTGCTCTTTCAGCGGCGTGCGGTCCCAGAACTCCACGTGGAACTGAATAATCCGCACCGCCTGATAGCTGCCGCCCACCGCCCATGCCGGTTCGCCCTGATCGGCAGTGACCCACACCACCTCCTTCATGAGCGCACCGTCGTGGCTGTCCGGGTTGGCCGTACCGTCCTTAAAGCCCAGCAGGTTCACCGGTGTCTCTTTTCCTTTGCTGCGGGCGGCGTGGTCCGAGATAAACCCTTCCCGCTTCCAGCGCACGCTCAGCAGATCCGGCGTGTGCTTGATGATGTCGCGCAGGGCGTGGATCACCGTGTCCTGGGTATTGGCGCAGATCTGCAGGAGCAGGTCGCCGTGACACAGCGCCGCATCCAGGGAGTCATTCGGGAAGCGCGTCATTTTTTGCAGCGCCTTCGGCTTCTGTTTTGCCAGCCCATAGCGCGCGTCAAACAGCGATTCACCGAGCGAAACGGTAATGGTCAGGTTATCCGGGGCGATAAACGGCCCCAGAATGCCGGAGTCCATTGGCGGCAGACGCGGGTTCGGCGTATCGGGCGCCGGTCCACCGGCGGTAAGAAACGCGATGCGCGTCGTCAGCAGGCGGAACAGGCGTTCCAGATCGGCTTTATCGCTGGCCAGCGAATCAAAGGCCACCAGCATCATAGACGCCTGCTGCGGCGTCAGGATACCCGACTGATGCTCGCCATAAAACGGCTGCGTCTCCATGCGGGCATTGGGTGACAGCGTGCCGGGTGCGCTTTGCGGTTTCGCCGCATGCGCCACCGGACAACCACCGGCCAGAGCAAGCGCGCCCCCCAGCGCCCCTACTCCCTTTAACAACCGACGACGTGAAGGCTCAACCACGTCGTTCTCGCTATGCTTATTCATCGTGCTTAGTCCAGACCCAGTACGCCACGCAGCAGAGAGAGATCTTCCGCCAGGGCGGTGATCGGACCTTTCAGCGCGTTGCGGTCGGCATCGGTCAGCTTGTCGTAGGTCTCAAACCCGTCTTTGGTGCGGTACTTCGCCAGAATGGTGTCGACCTTTTTGAAGTTGGCATCCACTTTGGCCAGCAGCTCGCCGTTCTCTTTCTGCAGCTGAGGACGCAGCAGGTTAACAATTTTCTGCGCGCCGTCGACGTTAGCCTGGAAGTCCCACAGGTCGGTATGGCTGTAGCGATCTTCTTCGCCGCTGATTTTGCTCGCGGCCACTTCTTCAATCAGCCCGGCCGCACCGCCCACCACTTTTGATGGCGGGAAGGCCAGCTCGCTGATGCGCTTTTGCAGCTCCAGCACGTCGCTGTTCAGCTGGTCGGCATACTTCTCCATCCCTTTGGCAGAATTATCGCCAAACAGGGCTTTCTCCAGACGGTGGAAACCGGTGAATTTCGGATCGGCCGCTTTCTGCTCGAAATCATCTTCGCGGGCGTCAATGCTGCCATCAAGGTCAGAGAACAGCTCGGCGATCGGCTCGATGCGCTCGTAATGCTGACGGGTTGGCGCATAGAGGGATTTCGCTTTTTCGATATCCCCGGCCTTCACCGCATCGGTAAAGGCTTTGGTTGCCGTCGCCAGCTCCGCCGTCTCTTTGGTGACGTAGGCTTTATACGCGGTAATCGCATCGCCCAGGCTCAGCACCGCAGCGCCTTTCGCCGCATCGGCCGTCGCTTCACCTTTGACGATCAGCTTCCCTTTAGGGTTGGTCAGCAGACCGCAGGTCATCTCATACTCGCCCGGCTGCAGGTTGGCGGTCATCTTCTGGCTGAAGCCAGGGGCGATATTTTCACGCTCCTCCACCACCAGAACCCCTTTCAGGATCTCCCACTCCAGCGCCTTCTGGCTGTGGTTCTGAATAATGAACTGGGTTTTGCCGCTGTTCACCGTGAGGGTCATCGGCTCGCACTGCTTGTCGTTGACGGTGACCTTTACCTGTGGAACATCCGCGCCCCAGGCGGAGAATGCAGAAGCGAACAGCGCGGCAATGCCTGCGCATAACGCACTACGACGGAACTGAATTGCCATGACTCTTCCCTTTAAAAGTATGTTGTAACTAAATCTAAGATTACGGCGCAACGCGCGACGCCTGCGTGCCGGTACGCGGCGGCATAGCGAACAGCACCAGCGCCGGAACCAGATAAATAAAGTACATCGCCACTTCGCTGACGCTCGGCGTTTCCTGATAGCCGAAGATACCTTCGAGCAGGGTGCCGGTCAGAGAGTGCGTGGAGAGGACGTTGCTGAGGTCGAACGCCACGTCCTGGAAGTGGTTCCACAGGCCCGCTTCATGGAAGGCGCGAATCGCCCCTGCCGCCAGACCCGCGGCCACCAGCAGAATAAACAGGCTGGTCCACTTGAAGAAGGCGCCCAGGTTCAGGCGGATACCGCCCCAGTACAGCAGAAAACCGAGCACCACGGCCGTGGCGAGGCCCAGCATGGCCCCCAGCGGCGGCCAGATCCCCACATCCTGCTGAAACGCCGCCAGCAGGAAGAAAACAGACTCCAGCCCTTCGCGCGCGACGGCGAAAAAGACCATCATAATGAGCGCCCAGCCGTGGTTATTGCCCTTTTGCAGCGCGTTATCCACCGCCTGCTCCAGCTGCACCTTCACGTTACGGGAGACCTTACGCATCCAGAACACCATCCAGGTGAGGATCACCACCGCAATCACGGCGACGATACCCTCAAACAGCTCCTGCTCTTTCTGCGGAAACTCGCCGGTGGTTTCGTTGATGAGAATACCGAGGCCCAGACAGAGCGCCGCGGCAAGGAATACCCCGATCCACATGACGCCAATCCAGCGCCCGCGCTGGGTTCGCTTCAGATAACTGGCGATGAGGCTCACGATAAGGGCGGCTTCGAGCCCTTCACGTAACATAATGAGAAATGGAACAAACATGCCGACACCTTAAATGTTTATCGCGGTCAACTGATGCAAAGAAAGGTAAATTCTTGTGATAGTGATTATCATTACGACAGAAAGAAACACAAGCGAAATGTGCGGTGTTTTGATAACGAGTTGTAAACGCCCAGCCTGATAATAGTTTCAGGCGTTATCGTTAAGTTTATAAGTTATAACGAAAATGCCCATTTACGCTGATTCAGGGCTGTGGCTAAATAACCGCCTCAAACACCTGGTGAAATTAAATTATGTTTAAAATTGTCCATTTCCTGCTGGCGCTGGTCATTATTCTCGCGCTTGCCTGGCTGGTGAGTTTCGACCGCCGAAAAATTCGCATTCGTTTTGTTTTACAGCTGATTGTCATAGAAATTGCCCTGGCGTTCTTTTTCCTGCACGCCGAAAGCGGGTTATTCCTGATTAAATACGTCTCAGGATTTTTTGAGTCGCTGCTCAAATTTGCCGGTGAAGGCACCAATTTCGTCTTTGGCGGCATGGGAGAAAAAGGTCTGGCGTTCATTTTCCTCGGCGTACTTTGCCCGATTATTTTTATTTCCGCGCTGATTGGTATTCTTCAGCACTGGCGGATCCTGCCGATTTTTATTCGGGTAATCGGTACGCTGCTGTCAAAACTGAACGGTATGGGCAAGCTGGAATCCTTTAACGCGGTGAGTTCGCTGATCCTCGGCCAGTCGGAAAACTTCATTGCCTACAAAGGCGTTCTGGGCGATCTCTCCTCTCGTCGTCTCTTCACCATGGCAGCCACGGCGATGTCGACGGTCTCCCTGTCGATTGTCGGGGCGTATATGACCATGCTCGACGCTAAATTTGTCGTCGCAGCGCTGATTCTGAACATGTTCAGCACCTTTATTATTCTCACGGTCATCAACCCGACGCGCCCGGAAGCGGAGCCGGATATCAAACTGGAAAAACTGCATGAATCGCAGAGCTTCTTCGAGATGCTTGGCGAGTATATTCTGGCCGGTTTTAAGGTGGCGATGATTATTCTGGCGATGCTGATTGGTTTTATCGCGCTTATTAGTGCCGTTAACGCCCTCTTCTCCAGCGTATTTGGCATGAGCTTCCAGCAGATCCTCGGCTATGTATTTTATCCCCTGGCATGGCTAGTGGGGATTCCGCTGAGCGATGCCTTAAACGCGGGCAGCATTATGGCAACCAAGCTGGTGGCGAATGAATTTGTGGCGATGATTGAGCTGCAAAAAATAGCGCACCAGATGTCCCCGCGCGGGCTGGGCATTTTATCCGTCTTCCTGGTGTCGTTCGCGAACTTCGCCTCCATCGGCATCGTGGCCGGGGCGATTAAGGGCCTGAACGAGCAGCAGGGTAACGTGGTATCGCGGTTTGGTCTGCGTCTGGTGTATGGTGCGACCCTGGTGAGCCTGCTGTCGGCGAGCTTTGCGGGGTTGGTGCTGTAAGTTTTGTGCCGGGTGGCGCTTCGCTTGCGCGGGCCTACGATACAACAACGGCGGGTTATCCCGCCGTTTTCATTAAAACTGCACGCACACCGGCTGATCGACACGCATTACCGACTCCTGCGCGAAGCGTGACTTATAAATCCCGCGCAACGCTTCGATGTTCTTCTCGCTCTGCGCATCTTTACCGTGGATCAGCATCAACGCCTTGCTCGGTTCACGCGCCACTTTTCCGTCGTTCCCCAGCCACTGTCCGCGGGCATCAAATACCGTTAAGCCATCGCGAAAGCGCGGCGTCACGTCCTGGTCAACAAACTGCTGCCATTCGTTGCTGGTGATCTGCGCCCCGGCAGGACGGTTTAAGCCGAAATAGAGCGTGGTTTGCTGCATCTGGTTATCCGCTTTGCAGGTTTCTACCGCCGCATGTTGCGATGGCGCGTTGCAGCCCGCCAGCATCAACAATGCCGCCGCCATTAACCCTGTTTTGATTGTCATGCTTCGCTATCCTCATTGTTATAAGCACAGCGATATCAACGTAAATTGCAGAATTTAGCAAGAGAGGTTTATTCCCTCTCCCCTTTGGGGAGAGGGTTAGGGTGAGGGGAGAATTATTCCGGCTGCAGCTTAGACGGCGGTGCGGAGTGGTAGTGCGCGTCTGCTTCCGCAAAGCGTTTCTGCATGGAGGCAGACGGTGCTTTACCCAGCAGGCTGAAGACCACGATACCGATGCTGCCGAAGATGAAGCCTGGGATGATTTCGTACAGGCCCAGCCACGCGAACTGTTTCCAGACGATAACGGTCAGCGCACCGATAATCATTCCCGCCAGCGCGCCGTTACGGGTCATACGTGACCACATGACGGAGAACAGCACGACCGGACCAAATGCCGCACCAAAGCCCGCCCACGCGTAGCTCACGAGACCCAGCACGCGGTTTTCCGGGTTGGCCGCCAGCGCAATCGCAATCAGCGCCACCAGCAGCACCATAAAGCGCCCTACCCATACCAGCTCTTTCTGGCTCGCGCCCTTGCGCAGGAAGGCCTTATAGAGGTCTTCGGTGATCGCACTGGAGCAGACCAGCAGCTGGCAGCTCAGGGTGGACATCACCGCCGCCAGGATCGCGGAGAGCAGAATACCGGCAATCCACGGGTTAAACAGAATCTGCGCCAGCTCGATAAACACGCGCTCGGCGTTCTGGTTTACCGCGCCCGCCTGCGCCGGGTGATTGCTGAAGTAGGCAATACCGAAGAAGCCGACCGCACACGCGCCCGCCAGACACAGAATCATCCACGTCATACTGATGCGGCGCGCATGAACGATGGTATGGTGAGAATCCGCCGCCATAAAGCGCGCCAGGATGTGCGGCTGACCGAAGTAGCCCAGACCCCAGCCCATCAGGGAGACGATGGCGACAAAGTTCAGCCCTTTCAGCATGTCGACGTTTTCGATGCTCTTCTGCTTGATCACTTCCAGCGAATCGCCAAAGCCGCCAACGGTGAAAATCACAATCACCGGGGTCAGGATCAGGGCGAAGATCATCAGGCTCGCCTGCACGGTGTCGGTCCAGCTTACGGCCAGGAAGCCGCCCACGAAGGTATAGAGGATGGTTGCCGCCGCACCGGCCCACAGGGCAGTTTCGTAGCTCATGCCGAAGGTGCTTTCGAACAGGCGCGCACCGGCCACGATGCCGGAGGCACAGTAGATGGTGAAGAATACCAGGATCACCACCGCCGAGATAATACGCAGAACGCGGCTGTTATCTTCAAAGCGTCCGGTGAAGTAATCCGGCAGCGTCAGAGCGTTGTTGTTGGCCTCGGTGTGCACGCGCAGACGGCCTGCCACCAGCTTCCAGTTGATCCATGCACCGACGGTCAGACCGATGGCAATCCAGCTTTCCGAGATACCGGAAATGAAAATCGCGCCCGGAAGCCCCATCAGCAGCCAGCCGCTCATGTCGGAAGCGCCCGCAGAGAGTGCGGTCACCATTGGGCCTAAACTGCGTCCGCCCAGAATGTAGTCGTCAAAGTTTTTCGTTGAACGCCACGCCAAAAACCCTATCAGGATCATGCCAAATATATAAACGAGAAATGTCACCAGCATCGGTGTGCTAATAGCCATTCAAATTCTCCAAAAGTGTCGAGCGACAACCGTCCGGGTTGCCTTGTTATATGATCACCGGAACGTGGTGACGGTATCTTGTGTTTCGGTGAGGCGCGCTATCCTGCCGTATGCGCCCTCCGCTGACAAACGATTTAACACTGCATTTACATCAATTTCATCCCCGGCTTGATACGAGTTTCCTATAGGTTGCACTCGCTCACGCTTTTACGGGTTGCACCTTTTAAAAGTGTTAACTCCCGCATAAAAACAGGCTTCCCGGGACAAAGGCAGCATGTTTTTCCAGCTAACCACCCGTTAACAATTCATTCATTTCCCGGGTTGCAAACCAGGTCACATTTAACACGGTTGCACAAAGTTGCAACATGGTGGATATTTCACGCTAACGACCAAACACGATGAAAGCACAACAGGAGCTTTGGCATGGGTATGACCACCATGGGGGTTAAGCTGGATGACGCAACCCGCGAACGGATTAAGACCGCAGCAACCCGCATTGACCGCACGCCGCACTGGTTAATTAAGCAGGCGATTTTTAACTATCTCGAAAGACTCGAGAGCGACGAGGGGCTGCCGGAGCTGCCTGCCCTGCTGGCCGGTGCAGCGAACGAAAGCGAGGAAGCGCCAGCCGCTGGCGACGAGAGCCATCAGCCGTTCCTTGAATTTGCCGAGCAGATCCTGCCGCAGTCCGTCAGCCGTGCCGGCATCACCGGCGCGTACCGCCGCGCCGAAACCGACGCCGTGCCGATGCTGCTGGAGCAGGCTCGCCTGCCGGAAGCCGTTGCTGCCCAGGCGCACAGCCTGGCGTACCAGCTGGCTGACAAACTGCGTAACCAGAAGACCGCCACCGGCCGCGCCGGGATGGTTCAGGGTCTGCTGCAGGAATTTTCCCTCTCCTCACAGGAAGGCGTGGCGCTGATGTGCCTGGCGGAAGCGCTGCTGCGTATTCCGGATAAAGCCACCCGCGACGCGCTGATCCGCGACAAGATCAGCAACGGTAACTGGCATTCCCACATTGGCCGCAGCCCGTCGCTGTTCGTTAACGCGGCGACCTGGGGCCTGCTGTTTACCGGCAAGCTGGTCTCGACCCATAACGAAGCCAACCTGTCACGCTCCCTGAACCGCATCATCGGCAAGAGCGGCGAGCCGCTGATCCGCAAAGGTGTGGACATGGCGATGCGTCTGATGGGCGAGCAGTTCGTCACCGGGGAAACCATTGCCGAAGCGCTGGCGAACGCCCGCAAGCTGGAAGATAAAGGTTTCCGCTACTCGTACGACATGCTCGGCGAAGCGGCCCTGACCGCCGCCGACGCGCAGGCCTATATGGTCTCTTACCAGCAGGCGATCCACGCCATCGGTAAAGCGTCCAACGGTCGCGGTATTTATGAAGGCCCGGGCATCTCGATTAAGCTTTCCGCCCTGCACCCGCGCTACAGCCGCGCGCAGTACGACCGGGTGATGGAAGAGCTCTACCCGCGCCTGAAGTCCCTGACCCTGCTGGCGCGCCAGTATGACATCGGCATCAACATCGACGCCGAAGAGGCCGACCGTCTGGAGATCTCCCTCGACCTGCTGGAAAAACTGTGCTTCGAGCCGGAGCTGGCGGGCTGGAACGGCATCGGCTTCGTTATCCAGGCCTACCAGAAGCGCTGCCCGTTCGTCATTGATTACCTGATTGACCTGGCCAGCCGCAGCCGCCGTCGCCTGATGATCCGTCTGGTGAAAGGGGCCTACTGGGACAGCGAAATCAAACGCGCCCAGATGGAAGGGCTGGAAGGCTATCCGGTCTATACCCGCAAGGTCTATACCGACGTCTCTTACCTCGCCTGCGCGAAAAAGCTGCTCGGCGTGCCGAACCTGATCTATCCGCAGTTCGCCACCCACAATGCCCACACCCTGGCGGCAATCTACAGCCTGGCGGGACAGAACTACTATCCGGGCCAGTACGAGTTCCAGTGCCTGCACGGCATGGGCGAACCGCTGTACGAGCAGGTCACCGGTAAAGTGGCTGACGGCAAGCTGAACCGTCCGTGCCGTATTTACGCCCCGGTGGGAACCCACGAAACCCTGCTGGCATACCTGGTGCGTCGACTGCTGGAAAACGGCGCGAACACCTCCTTCGTTAACCGCATCGCCGACACCACGCTGCCGCTGGACGAGCTGGTCGCCGACCCGGTGCAGGCCGTAGAGAAGATGGCGGCCCAGGAAGGCCAGATTGGCCTGCCGCATCCGAAGATTGCCCTGCCGCGCGAGCTGTACGGCAAAGGTCGCGTTAACTCGGCGGGCCTGGATCTCGCCAACGAACACCGTCTGGCATCCCTCTCCTCTGCCCTGCTCAACAGCGCATTGCAGAAGTGGCAGGCCAAACCGATGCTGGAGCAGCCCGCTGCTGACGGCGACATGCAGCCTGTTATCAACCCGGCAGAGCCAAAAGATATCGTCGGCTACGTGCGTGAAGCCACCGATGCGGAAGTGGATCAGGCGCTGGACAGCGCGGTGAATAACGCCCCTATCTGGTTCGCCACGCCGCCGCAGGAGCGTGCCGCCATTCTGGAGCGCGCGGCGGTGCTGATGGAAGATCAGATGCAGTCGCTCATCGGTATTCTGGTGCGCGAAGCGGGTAAAACCTTCAGCAACGCCATCGCCGAAGTGCGCGAGGCGGTCGACTTCCTGCACTACTACGCCGGTCAGGTGCGCGATGATTTCGACAACGAAACCCACCGTCCGCTCGGTCCGGTCGTCTGTATCAGCCCGTGGAACTTCCCGCTGGCGATCTTCACCGGTCAGATTGCCGCCGCGCTTGCCGCAGGCAACAGCGTGCTGGCAAAACCGGCAGAGCAGACCCCGCTGATTGCCGCACAGGGCATCAACATTCTTCTGGAAGCCGGCGTACCGGCGGGCGTGGTCCAGCTGCTGCCGGGCCGCGGTGAAACCGTGGGCGCCAAACTGACCTCTGATAACCGCGTGCGCGGCGTGATGTTTACCGGTTCGACCGAAGTGGCCTCGCTGCTGCAGCGCAACATTGCCACTCGTCTGGATGCACAGGGTCGTCCTACTCCGCTCATCGCGGAAACCGGCGGCATGAACGCCATGATCGTTGACTCCTCCGCCCTCACCGAGCAGGTGGTGGTTGACGTACTGGCCTCCGCCTTCGACAGCGCCGGTCAGCGCTGCTCCGCCCTGCGCGTGCTGTGCCTGCAGGATGACGTGGCGGACCACACGCTGAAGATGCTGCGCGGCGCGATGGCCGAATGTCGCATGGGCAACCCGGGCCGTCTCACCACCGACATCGGGCCGGTGATCGACGCGGAAGCCAAAGCCAATATTGAAAACCACATTCAGGCCATGCGCGCGAAAGGCCGTCCGGTGTTCCAGGCGGTGCGAGACAACAGCGAAGATGCCCGCGAGTGGCGTTCCGGCACCTTTGTGCCGCCTACGCTTATCGAGCTGGCAAGCTTCGACGAGCTGAAAAAAGAGGTCTTCGGTCCGGTGCTGCACGTGGTGCGCTACAACCGTAACAACCTCAACGAGCTGGTTGAGCAGATCAACGCCTCCGGCTATGGCCTGACGCTCGGCGTACATACCCGTATCGACGAGACCATCGCGCAGGTAACCGGCAGCGCCAAAGTGGGCAACCTGTACGTTAACCGCAACATGGTTGGCGCGGTCGTGGGCGTGCAGCCGTTCGGCGGTGAAGGCCTCTCCGGCACCGGCCCGAAAGCGGGTGGTCCGCTCTACCTGTACCGTCTGCTGGCGAACCGTCCGGAGAACGCGCTGGGCGTCACCCTGGCACGTCAGGATGCGGAGTATCCGGTGGATGCACAGCTGAAAACCGTACTGACGCAGCCGCTGGAGGCCCTGATCGCCTGGGCGGAGAAACGTCCTGAGCTGCGTGCCGTTGCGCAGCAGTACGGCGAGCTGGCACAGGCCGGCACCCAGCGTCTGCTGCCGGGGCCGACCGGCGAGCGCAACACCTGGACGCTGATGCCGCGCGAACGCGTACTGTGCGTGGCCGATAACGAGCAGGACGCGCTGGTGCAGCTGGCTGCCGCGATGGCAACCGGGTGTGAAGTGCTGTGGCCGGACGATGCGCTGCATCGCGATCTCGCCAAACAGCTGCCGAAAGCGGTCTCGGCCCGCATTCACTTCGCGAAAGCCGATGCGCTGCTGACGCAGCCGTTTGATGCGGTGATTTATCACGGTGATTCCGACCAGCTGCGCGAACTCTGCGAGCAGGTTGCGGCCCGCAGCGGGCCGATTGTTTCGGTACAGGGCTTCGCCCGTGGGGAAACCAACCTGCTGCTGGAACGCCTGTATGTAGAGCGCTCGCTCAGCGTCAATACCGCGGCGGCAGGCGGTAACGCCAGCCTGATGACAATCGGCTAACGCTGTGCTAATAAGGCTCCGGAGACGGAGCCTTATTTTATTGGGGAGTGTATGAAACGATTTCTTATCGCAGGCGCAGCACTGCTGCTAAGCGCCAGCGCGCTGGCCGACGAGTGCGACAAAGCGACCACCCAGCTTGAGCTGAATACCTGTAGCGCGCAGCAGTACCAGGCTGCCGATAAAAAGCTCAACCAGACCTATCAGGCCGCCATCAAGCGTGCGGCTGCCCCCCAGCGCGAGCTGCTGAAAAAGGCGCAGCAGGCGTGGATTGCCCTGCGCGACGCGGACTGCGCGTTTATCGGTTCGGGGACGGAAGGGGGAAGCGTTCAGCCGATGATCGTGAATCAGTGCCTGGCGGAAAAAACCGTGGAGCGCGAAGCGTTTCTGGCCTCGCTGATGCAGTGTGAAGAGGGCGACTTAAGCTGCCCTCTCCCACCGGGGAACTAACGCAAGCGGATCCCTTCAATAATCATCCGCTGCACGTTCTCCAGGGTGCTGTGGAAAAACGCCTCGTCCTGCAGCGTTTTTCCGGTCACCGCCTCAACCTGGGCCGCAAAGTCAGCGTAATGCTGGGTTGAGGCCCAAATCATAAAGATCAGATGATGCGGATCGACCGGGGCCAGTTTTCCGCTGGCCACCCATCCGGCGATAATGGCCGACTTATCGTCCACCAGCTGTTTTAAATCTCCGGTTAATTCCGCCTGCAACAGCGGCGCCCCCTGCAGCATATCAAGACAAAACAGCCGTGATGCCTGCGGGTAATCGCGTGACACCTCCAGCTTCAGGCGAATGTACTCTTTGATCGCCACCAGCGGGGCCAGTTCTTCGCGGAACGCTTTCAGCGGCGCCAGCCAGATATCGAGGATCTGCTGCATCACCGCGACATACAGCGCCTCTTTCGACGGGTAGTAGTAGAGCAGATTGGTTTTGGATACCCCGGACTGCTCCGCCACCTGCTCCAGGCGCGTGCCGTGAATACCAAACTGCGAAAAGGTCTCCAGCGCCGCGCTGAGGATCGCCTGTTTCTTAGCGCTCACCGCCTGCGAACGTTTACCTGGTGTTTTCACTGCGCCTTGTGCCATTCCCGCTCTCCTTATTCTGCGTTGCCCTCAGCATAGCAAAACCCCCGTCTCGTCACGACATCCTGCACCCCGATCGCGCATGAATGCCTGTTTTCTGTGCAATGTTTTTGACCAGTTAGTCCACATTTAGCCACATCAATCCACCAACTTCTGATTAACACATTAATAACACAGCCATTTTCAAAACTGGCACTGCCTTTGCAAAAACACCGTTACACCTGCGACGTAATGAAGAGAGGTTCGTGATGAAAATTGGCGTATTTGTACCCATCGGCAACAACGGCTGGCTTATCTCGACCACTGCACCGCAATACATGCCGACCTTTGAGCTGAATAAAGCCATCGTGCAGAAAGCGGAGCACTACCATTTCGACTTTGCGCTTTCGATGATCAAGCTGCGCGGCTTCGGCGGCAAAACCGAATTCTGGGACCACAACCTGGAGTCCTTCACCCTGATGGCCGGGCTGGCCGCAGTCACCTCGCGGATCCAAATCTACGCCACCGCCGCCACGCTCACCCTGCCCCCGGCGATCGTGGCGCGCATGGCCTCCACCATCGACTCCATCTCCGGCGGGCGCTTTGGCGTCAACCTGGTCACGGGCTGGCAAAAACCGGAGTACGAGCAGATGGGGCTCTGGCCGGGGGACGATTACTTCTCGCGTCGCTACGACTACCTGACCGAGTACGTGCAGGTCCTGCGCGATCTGTGGGGTACCGGCAAAAGCGATTTCAAGGGTGACTTCTTCACCATGAACGACTGCCGCGTCAGCCCGCAGCCGTCGGTGCCGATGAAGGTGATTTGCGCAGGGCAGAGCGACGCGGGAATGGAATTCTCGGCGAAATACGCCGACTTTAACTTCTGCTTCGGTAAAGGTGTGAACACGCCTGCCGCCTTCGCCCCGACCGCCGCGCGCATGAAAGAAGCCGCCGACAAAACCGGGCGCGACGTGGGCTCCTACGTGCTGTTTATGGTGATTGCCGACGAAACCGACGACGCGGCGCGCGCGAAATGGGAGCGCTATAAGGACGGCGCCGACGAGGAAGCCCTGAGCTGGCTCACCGAGCAGAGCCAGAAGGATACCCGCTCCGGCGCGGACACCAACGTTCGTCAGATGGCCGACCCGACCTCCGCCGTCAATATCAACATGGGCACGCTGGTCGGCTCGTACGCCAGCGTTGCCAGAATGCTCGATGAAGTGGCGGCCGTTCCCGGGGCGGAAGGCGTCCTGCTGACCTTCGATGACTTCCTCACCGGCGTGGAGACCTTCGGCGAGCGCATCCAACCGCTGATGCAGTGCCGCGCCCACATCCCTGCCGTCACGAAGGAGGTGGCGTAATGACAACCCTTAACGCACGCCCGGAAGCCATTACCTTCACGCCACAGCAGAGCGCGCTGATCGTGGTGGACATGCAAAACGCCTACGCCAGCCAGGGCGGCTATCTGGATCTGGCGGGGTTCGACGTCTCCGCCACCCGGCCGGTGATTGAGAACATTAAAACCGCCGTCGCCGCCGCGCGCGCCGCGGGGATGCTCATTATCTGGTTCCAGAACGGCTGGGATGACCAGTACGTTGAAGCAGGCGGCCCCGGTTCACCGAACTTCCACAAGTCGAACGCCCTGAAAACCATGCGCAAGCGGCCCGAACTGCAGGGCAAGCTGCTGGCGAAGGGCGGCTGGGATTATCAGCTGGTGGATGAGCTGGTCCCGCAGGCGGGTGATATTGTCCTGCCGAAACCGCGCTACAGCGGCTTTTTCAACACGCCGCTCGACAGCCTGCTGCGCAGCCGGGGCATTCGCCACCTGGTCTTCACCGGGATTGCCACCAACGTCTGCGTGGAGTCGACCCTGCGCGACGGCTTTTTCCTCGAGTATTTCGGCGTGGTGCTGGAAGACGCGACCCATCAGGCCGGGCCGGATTTCGCCCAGAAGGCGGCCCTGTTCAATATCGAAACCTTTTTTGGCTGGGTCAGTAACGTTGCGCATTTCTGCGACGCCCTGAATCCCCCGCTCGCCCGTATCGCCTGAGGAGACACACGATGCCGAAATCCGTAATTATCCCGCCGGGCACCAGCACGCCCATCGCCCCGTTTGTCCCCGGCACCCTTGCCGACGGCGTGGTGTATGTCTCCGGCACGCTGCCGTTTGATAAAGACAACAACGTGGTGTTTATCAACGACCCAAAGGCGCAAACCCGCCACGTGCTGGAGACGATCAAAACCGTGATCGAAACGGCGGGTGGCACGATGGAGGATGTGACCTTCAACAGCATCTTTATCACCGACTGGAAAAACTACGCCGCGATTAATGAAATCTACGCGGAGTTCTTCCCCGGCGATAAGCCGGCCCGTTTCTGCATTCAGTGCGGGCTGGTGAAGCCGGACGCGCTGGTGGAAATCGCCACCGTTGCGCACATTGCGAAGTGAGGCGGCCATGAAACTCTCCGTCTCACCGCCCCCGTATGAGGGTGCGCCCGTGGTGGTCCTTATAGCCGGTCTCGGCGGCAGCGGCAGCTACTGGCTGCCCCAGCTGGCCGCGCTGGAACCGGAGTATCAGGTGGTGTGCTATGACCAGCGGGGAACGGGCAATAACCCCGACGCCCTGCCGGAAGGCTACAGCCTGGCACAGATGGCGGACGAACTGGCCCAGGCGCTGGCTGAGGCCGGGATCGCGCGCTACAGCATCGTCGGCCACGCGCTGGGGGGGCTGGTCGGCCTGCAGCTGGCCCTCGACAGGCCCGACGCCCTCACCGCGCTGGTGTGCGTCAACGGCTGGCTGACCCTCAACGCCCACACCCGCCGCTGCTTTCAGATCCGCGAGCGCCTGCTGCATTACGGCGGCCCGCAGGCGTGGGTTGAGGCGCAGCCGCTGTTTCTCTACCCGGCAGACTGGATGGCCGCCCGCGCCCCCCGCCTGGAGGCCGAAGAGGCCCTGGCGCTGGCACATTTCCAGGGCAAAGCCAACCTGCTGCACCGGCTCAGCGCCCTGAAAAAGGCCGACTTCAGCCGCCACGCCGCACGCATCCGCTGCCCGGTCCAGATCATCTGTTCCGCCGACGACATGCTGGTGCCCTCTGTCTGCTCGTCTGAGCTGCAGGCAGCGATCCCGCACAGCCACAGCGCGGTGATGCGCCAGGGCGGACATGCCTGCAACGTCACCGAGCCGGACACCTTTAACACCCTGCTGCTGAACGGGCTGGCCAGCCTGCTGCACAGTCATGAACACGCTTTATAAGGAGCTGTAATGAGCGAAGCCATTAATTCCACCGCGCTGGAAACGCTGTTCACCGGCGCCCGCACCCATAACGGCTGGCAGGATATTGCCGTCAGCGACGAGACGCTGCGCGAAATCTACGACCTGATGAAATGGGGGCCAACCTCCGCCAACTGCTCCCCGGCGCGCATTGTGTTTGTGCGAAGCGCGGAGGGAAAAGAGAAGCTGCGCCCGGCGCTCTCCAGCGGCAACCTGGAGAAAACGCTCACCGCTCCGGTCACGGCGATTGTCGCCTGGGACAGTGAATTCTACGAGCGCCTGCCTGAACTGTTCCCGCACGGCGATGCCAGAAGCTGGTTTACCGCAAGCCCCGCGCTGGCGGAAGAGACGGCTTTTCGCAGCAGCTCGCTGCAGGCCGCCTACCTGATTTTCGCCTGTCGCGCGCTGGGGCTGGATACCGGCCCGATGTCGGGCTTTGACCGACAAAAGGTCGACGAGGCCTTTTTCACCGGCACGACGCTTAAAAGCAATCTGCTGATCAACATTGGCTACGGCGACCCGGGCAAACTTTACGGCCGCCTGCCGCGCCTGACCTTCGACGATGCCTGCGGGCTGGCGTAAGGAGCGATGATGACGACACCGGATAAACAAACCTTTCGCGACGCCATGGCCTGCGTCGGCGCGGCGGTGAATATCATCACCACCGACGGTCCCGCGGGGATGGCAGGCTTCACCGCCAGCGCGGTGTGCAGCGTCACGGATTCCCCGCCCACCCTGCTGGTGTGCCTGAACCGCGGCGCGTCCGTCTGGGCGACGTTCAGCGAAAACCGCACGCTGTGCGTGAATACCCTGAGCGCCGGGCAGGAGCCGCTCTCAAACCTGTTTGGCGGCAAAACGCCGATGAAAGAACGCTTCGCCGCCGCCCGCTGGCAGACGGGCGACACCGGCTGCCCGCGCCTGGAGGATGCGCTGGCCTCGTTTGACTGCCGCATCAGCCAGGTGGTGAGCGTCGGTACCCATGACATTCTGTTTTGCGACATTGTTTCGATTATTCGCCACCCCGCGCCGCAAGGGCTGGTGTGGTTTGACCGCGGCTACCACGCGCTTATGCGCCCCGCCTGTTAACCCGCTTTAAGGAGACAGACCATGTTCGGATTTCCCCACTGGCAGTTGAAATCGACCTCCACAGAAGCAGGCGTGGTCGCGCCGGATGAACGCCTCCCGCTCGGGCAGACGATGGTGATGGGCGTCCAGCACGCGGTTGCGATGTTTGGCGCCACGGTGCTGATGCCGATGCTGATGGGGCTCGATCCCAACCTCTCTATTCTGATGTCGGGTATCGGCACCCTGCTGTTCTTTTTTGTCACCGGCGGGCGCGTGCCCAGCTATCTGGGATCCAGCGCCGCCTTTGTCGGCGTGGTTATCGCCACCACCGGGTTTAACGGCCAGGGGATCAACCCCAACCTGAGCGTGGCCCTCGGCGGCATCATCGCCTGCGGTCTGGTGTATACCCTGATTGGTCTGGTGGTGATGAAGATCGGCACGCGCTGGATCGAGCGCATGATGCCCCCGGTCGTAACGGGCGCCGTGGTGATGGCGATTGGCCTGAACCTCGCCCCGATTGCGGTCAGGAGCGTCTCCGTCTCGCCGTTTGAAAGCTGGATGGCGGTGATCACCGTGCTGTGTATCGGCCTGGTGGCGGTGTTCACGCGAGGCATGATCCAGCGGCTGCTGATTCTGGTCGGGCTGATTGTTGCCTGTCTGGTGTATGCCCTGCTGGCGAACGTTTTTGGTCTCGGCAAGCCGGTGGATTTTACCCTGCTGCATCAGGCCGCCTGGTTCGGCCTGCCGAAAGTGACCTCGCCCACCTTTAACACCCAAGCGATGATGCTTATCGCACCGGTGGCGGTGATCCTGGTGGCAGAGAACTTAGGTCACCTGAAGGCGGTCGCGGGAATGACCGGGCGCAGCATGGATCCATACATGGGCCGCGCGTTCGTCGGCGACGGGCTGGCAACCATGCTCTCTGGTTCCGTGGGCGGCAGCGGCGTCACCACCTATGCCGAGAATATCGGCGTGATGGCGGTGACCAAAGTTTACTCGACGCTGGTCTTCGTGGCGGCGGCGGTAATGGCGATGCTGCTCGGCTTCTCACCGAAGTTCGGCGCGCTGATCCACACCATTCCGTCACCAGTGATCGGCGGGGCCTCAATCGTGGTGTTTGGGCTGATCGCCGTGGCCGGCGCGCGCATCTGGGTGCAGCACCGGGTCGATCTCAGCCAGAACGGCAACCTGATTATGGTGGCGGTCACGCTGGTGCTGGGCGCGGGCGATTTTGCCCTGACGCTGGGCGGCTTTACGATCGGCGGGATTGGCACGGCGACCTTCGGCGCGATCCTGCTTAACGCCCTGCTGAGCCGCCGGATGGCTGATGCGCCGCAGGGCGCCGTCGTGCATCAGGATTCCTGATTTAACGTCGCGCTGTCATTTTCTGGCAGCGCGTTTTTCTTCCGTTTGAGCTTCAACTCGCTCACCAGCACCCCGGCGACAATAAATGCCGCCCCCACCAGGGCCAGCAGCGGCAGACGTTCCCCGGCCAGTCGCCCGAAAATGCCCGCCCAGACCGGTTCACCGGTATAAATCACCGTCGCGCGGGTTGGCGATACGCTGCGCTGCGCCCAGTTCATGGTGACCTGGATAATGGCGCTGAAGATACCCAGCCCCAGTGCGACCACCACCAGACCGGTGGACATCGGCGGTATGGACTCGCCAGCCGGAACCATCGTCGCAAACGCCACCAGCGACGCGGTGGCGAGCTGCACTACCGTCACCCGCTTGACGTCCACCTTGCCCGCCCAGGCGCTGATCAGAATAATTTCCGCCGCAATCGCAACCGCCCCGACGAGGGTGATGATCTCGCCCGGCCCCAGCGCCAGGAGGTTGTTTTCCGGCCCGGCCAGCAAAATCAGACCGATAAACGCCAGCACGATCCCAATACACGACATCAGACCGGGCAGCCGCCCCAGGCACAGCCACTGCAGTAGCGGCACCAGCGGCACGTACATCGCGGTGATAAACGCGGATTTGCTGCTGGAGATGGTCTGCAATCCCCACGTCTGCAGGCTGTAGCCCATCGCTATCGCGACACCAATGGCCACGCCGGCCTTCAGCTCTTTGAGCGTCAGACCCCGCAGCGTGTTAAGCGAAATCAGCCCTACGGCAAGCGCCGCCGTCGCAAAGCGCAGGCCAACGAAGAAGAACGGATCGCTGAGGGTCACCGCGTACTGAACGGCCAGAAACGTCCCGCCCCAGAACATGGTGATGAGAATGAGGATGGCTTCCTGCGGTTTTACGGAGAATTTAAAGCGTGAGACAGACATGCGGCACCAGCAAGTGAGAACAATTCTGTAGTGTGCGTTGCCTTTGGTTACAGTTCAATGTTGCAGAAATAAAAAAACCGCCGGGAGATCCCGGCGGCAGGGGTTCAACCCGGCGTGTTACTTACTGCTGCTGCCGTGGCTGTTTTTACCCCCTTTCTTGCCAGCTTCAGATGCGCGTTGCGGGTCATTCTTGAAGTTGCCCCCGCTATGCTGGCCACCTTTACGGCCTGCTTCTGATGCTCTTTCACGGTCTTCTGCGAAATTACCTGAACCACCACGATGGTTTGCCATCTCTAACCTCCAGAATGTGAAACATTAGACATCATATTGCATTCAGTAAAAGAGGATTCTTTCACCTCGCAACACAAGGACAGTGCCTTTATCTGTGCCGCGTGAAACTAAGCTTAGTGGAATGCCGCTATCCGGCAAGCCGCAGGTAATATTCTGCAACATGAACTCAGCCTTTCAGGTGAGATGACGCGACGGGGATGCATAAACCTTTCTTATCATTTTAAAAATCCGCACCGGGAAAGTTGTATCATTTTGCTACAAAGTCATTTTTCTACGCATGTTGTTATAAATCAAATAAATGGCGTTCATTTTTGCAGTCTGGCTGTGATGACATATCTTTAAAAGAACGCAGCGATCCGCTGTCAGAAAAACCAACGAGGAGTGATGCAAAATGGCAAAAGTTCTGGTGCTCTATTATTCCATGTATGGACACATTGAAACCATGGCTCACGCGGTAGCAGAAGGTGCAAACAGGGTTGATGGCGTTGAGGTTGTGGTCAAACGCGTACCGGAAACCATGCAGGCGGAAGCCTTCCTGAAAGCCGGGGGTAAAACACAAAACGCCCCGGTCGCCACCCCGCAGGAGCTGGCGGATTATGATGCCATTATCTTCGGCACCCCGACCCGCTTCGGCAATATGTCGGGCCAGATGCGCACCTTCCTCGATCAAACCGGCGGACTTTGGGCATCCGGGGCGCTTTACGGCAAACTCGCGAGCGTATTCAGCTCTACCGGGACCGGCGGCGGCCAGGAGCAGACGATTACCTCAACCTGGACTACCCTTGCTCATCACGGGATGGTGATTGTGCCGATTGGCTACGGCGCACAGGAGCTGTTTGACGTTTCCCAGGTGCGCGGCGGTACGCCGTACGGCGCAACCACCATTGCCGGTGGGGATGGCTCACGTCAGCCAAGCAATGAAGAACTGTCTATTGCCCGCTATCAGGGTGAATATGTCGCGGGTCTGGCCAAAAAACTGAACGGCTAACACCCAACAGGAGGACAAGCATGCCAACTCAAGAATCCAAAGCTCACCACGTGGGCGAATGGGCAAGTTTACGCAACACCTCTCCGGAGATTGCCGAAGCTATCTTTGAAGTCGCGAAGTACGATGAAAAGCTGGCCGAGCAAATTTGGGAGGAAGGTAACGATGAGGTGCTGGTGCGCGCCTTCGAAAAAACGGACAAAGACTCGCTCTTCTGGGGCGAGCAAACCATCGAACGTAAAAACGTCTAAGCGTTTCCCCCCGCCATCACGCGGGGGGTTCTCTTTTATTTCGCCGCGTTATTCATCACCGCATTGAATTTGTCGACAGGACAGAAGCCGTTCGCATCTACCGGGCAGCCCTTCAGCTCCAGCGTCACGCGCTGTGCCGGAGACTGCAGCGACAGCACGCTGGCGTTACGCAGCTGCTCTGAGCTCTGGTAGACATACTCAATTTTCATCAGCTCCTGGTTGGCATTTTTGTCGTGCCAGCGCTGGAAGACAATTTTGCCGCCAATCGGGGTGCGCTCCTGCTGGTCGTGCAGCTGATACGGTTTGAAATCCAGGGCGGTGAGCAGGGAAGCAATGTTCGAGTCATGCCCCACCAGCAGGGTGATTTTCGGCGCTTTCGCCTGGTCGGTGACCAGGGTTTTATCGATATATTTCACCAGCGGCTTCGCCACGTTTTGCGCCACCTCGGTGGAGGTAAACAGCGAATCCTGATAGCCGTTCTTCAGCTTCGACAGCACGCGCCACTGCTGGTCGGTTTTGATTTCACCCCAGGCGACCTGGTCGGCCGGGAAGCCTTCGTAATACTGCAGCGTGAACGCATCCACCAGCGAGTTACCCACCTTCAGCGGCCCGGATACGCCAGGCTCTTTTTCATAGTCGGCGCTGAAGGTATCTTTCGCATCCGCCAGCGAGCAGACTTTTTTCTCTTTGCACGACGGCGAGTCGGCGTAGTTCGTCATCTGCTCCAGCAGCTTGTAGCTGTCTGCGAGCTGCATTTTCTGCCGCTCGGCCTCCATCGCCTCCAGCGCTTTTTCGCGGAATTCAGGTGAGTTATCGGTAATCACCGGATTGAAGGTCGGATCCATGGTGCCCATTTTTTCCTGATGGTGCACAGGAACGTCGCAGCCCGGGAACGCGCCGGTGATAAAGAACTGCGCTGTGGCGACGGTACGCTGCAGGCTGTTGGCATAAGCGTAAACGCTATCCGCCGCTGGACATTCTCCCGTCTTCACCATCCCCTGCTGCGCCAGCCACTCGCGCATGTAATGGCCCATATACACTTCCAGCACGCCCCCTTTGGTGGTGAGCTGACCGCCCGGGACCTCCCACTCCGGCCACTGCTTCGGCGTGGACTGCTCCAGCACGCTGCCGTTGTTGGCGAGCGGCGCGCGCAGGTTATGGCGGCTCATGATTAAAACTTGCTCCAGCTGATACCCTTCCGGCGTCTCTTGCGCCTGCACGCCAAACGTTGCTGAAATGGAACCGGCGACTGCCAGCGCGAGTAGTGCTTTTCTCATCCCTAATTCCTCACTCGTTTTAAAATATCGCGCTCAGTGTGACAGATTCGTCACAATTTTCCGGGAAGCATTTCTCAAACTGATGATTAACGTGCTTACGGTGTGTACGGATTAGTTTTATAATAAAACCATACCCCACTGGAGAATTCGCTGTGAAACGTACCCGCCTTGAAGAGAGCACCTGCCCCGTCGCCCGTTCGCTGGATATCATCGGCGACTGGTGGTCGCTGCTGATTGTTCGCGACGCGCTGCGCGGGATTAAACGCTTCGGCGAGTTCCAGAAAAGCCTCGGTATCGCGAAAAACATGCTGACCACGCGGCTGAAGCTGCTGGTTGATGAAGGCATCCTCCGGCTTCAACCCGCATCCGACGGCAGCGCCTGGCAGGAATACGTCCTGACCGAAAAGGGGCGTGCCCTGCAAACCGTGCTGGTTGCCCTGTCCCAGTGGGGGAATGAATTTTTGTTCGCGGAAAACGAATGCGGCACCGTGCTGGTCGATGCCGAACAGCGCAAACCCCTGCGCAAACTGGCGCTTATCGCCGACGATGGGCGCGAACTGACGCCTGAAGAGATCGTGGCTAAACTCCCCTCCTGACCGTTCCCGACGGCAAAAGCACAAAATGATCGCCAATATGGTTGCATTATAAAACCAAATAGCAGAGAGTTAATTCAGTTTCATCTTGAAACCAAATAACCCACTTTGCTTTGAGGTAACACACGATGACTACGCAAATCACCACCGCCCTGATCACGGGTGCCTCCTCCGGGATTGGCGCCGTTTATGCCGATCGTCTTGCCGCGCGCGGTGCCAACCTGGTGCTGGTCGCTCGCCGCGAAGATCGCCTGAAAACCCTCGCCGCCGACCTGCGCGCACGCTATGGCGTGGCCGTCGATATTCTGGTGGCCGATCTTACCGATGAAGCCGGGATCCGCGCCGTGGAAGAAGAACTGCGCAGCAATGCCGCCATTGATACGCTCATCAACAACGCGGGCACCGCGCAAATGGCACCGTTCCTCGCGGGCGAGATAGCGCAGCATCAGGCCATTAACACCCTGAACACCACGGCGCTGATGCGTCTGACCTACGCCATCCTGCCCCGTCTGGCGCAGAACAATCGCGGCACGCTGATCAATATCGCCTCCGTGCTGGCCCTGCACGTCCGGGCGGGCAGCGCCCTCTACAGCGCCACCAAGGCGTGGGTACTGAGCTTTACCCGTGGGTTACAGGAAGAATTTGCCGACAGCAGCGTGCGCATTCAGGCCGTGCTGCCCGCCGCCACGGCGACGGAAATCTGGAGCCATTCAGGCGTCACGGTGGACGATCTGCCGGAAGGTTCGGTAATGACCACCGACGATATGGTGGATGCGTCGCTGGCGGGTCTGGATCAGGGTGAACCGATCACCATCCCGCCGATGCATGATGCAGGCCTGTGGGAGCGCTACGAAGCGGCGCGCCTTGAGCTGTTTAGCAGCGCACGCACCGGCATTCCGGCACCGCGCTACGTAAAACAGTAGCCTAACGCTGAAGCTGGTCGCCGTACTCGCTCATCCAGGCGGCCAGCGGCGAGAGTGCGTCCTGCAAGGTTAACCCCAGCCCGGTGATCTGATACTCCACGCGCGGCGGGATCTCCGGGTAGACCGTCCGCGTCACCAGCCCGCGCTGTTCAAACAGGCGCAGCTGCTTCGTCAGCTCTTTCTGGGTGATGGGTGCAGCCGCCCGCAGCAGGTCGCCAAAGCGTACGGGCGTATTAAAGACAATCAGGCGATAGAGAATGGGGATCGCCCATTTACCGGAAATCAGGTTCACAAACTGCGTCATCGGGCAGGTATACGCCTCAGATTTTTTTTCACAGCACTCCTCCAGCATTTCTGCCATAGCACACCTCTTGCCTCTTTAGTATCCATTTGGTACCTGGTTTCCTTTCGATACTAACGTTTCTATAGTGCTTTCTCCAGAGACATTTCAGGAGAAGAACATGGGTCGTTTAACCGATAAGTATACGTTGATTACCGGCGGCACCAGCGGCATCGGTCTTGCCACCGCGCAGGCGTTTATCGCCGAAGGGGCGCGCGTCGCCGTGACCGGACGCAACCCGGACACCCTCGCCGAAGCAGAGCGCATTCTGGGCGATAAGGCCTGGGTGATCCCAACCGATGCGGGCGATATCGCGTCGCAGAAAGCGCTGGCGGAAACCCTCGCCGCCCGCTGGCCGCGCCTCGACGCGGTGTTTCTCAACGCCGGCGACGTAACGCACGCGCCGCTGGAAGCCTGGCAGGAGGATGCGTGGGATCGCCTGATGAACATCAACCTGAAGGGACCGTTCTTTTTAATTCAGGCGCTGCTGCCGCTGCTGAATAACCCGTCGTCGGTGATCCTCTGCGGCTCCGTGAGCGCGCGCATCGGCCTGCCCACCAGCAGCGTGTATGCCGCGAGCAAGGCCGCCCTGCTGTCGCTGGCGCGCACGCTGTCGGCGGAGCTGCTGCCGCGCGGGATCCGCGTTAACGGTCTGAGCCCAGGTCCGGTGGAAACCCCGGCCTTTACCAAAACGGGCTTAAGCGAAGAAGCGCTTAACGCGATGATGGCGGAGATCATCAAGCTGGTGCCGCTCGGCAGAATGGGCTCAACGACGGAGCTGGCAAAAGCCGCGCTCTATCTGGCCTCCGACGAGTCGAGCTACACGGTAGGAACGGAGCTGCTGGTGGACGGCGGCATGGGGAGTTTGTAACTCAAAAGGCGCTGATGCCGGTGACGATGCCGACATACAGCGCCGCCCATACGCAGGCGGAAAGCAGGCTGACGGCGTAGACCTTTGCTGCATTCAGCCTGAGCATCCCCGCCGCCAGCGGGACGATGTAACGCAACACCGCCAGAAATCGCGACGTAAAGAGCACGATGACACCGTTCTTTTGCAGCTGATGCTGTACCCGCAAGAACTTGTCGGCATGCTTTGAGGTAAAACGCGTGACCAGCCGGGTGTGCCCCATCATCTGGCCGATATGGTAGTTCAGCACCGAACCCGCCGTTGCCCCCATCACCACGGCCAGCCACGCCAGCGCAGGATGCATGCTCGCCTGGCTGACGGTCATGCCCGCCAGCAGCATCACCGAGGCGGGCGGCAGCACGGAGGAGATCAGCACCGTCGACTTGCTCAGCGCCATCATAAATAACAGCGCGAACAGATGTGCCGGATACAGCGCAAAATGATTCAGCAGATTATCAAACCACGCCATTTGCTTCTCCTCCGTTGATTATATAATCCTCCATTAGAAATGAATGACCTTAAATAAACCATCAACGCTTTATTAAATAAGATTCTCCTAAACCGTTCTTAAACATTATTTAATTTCCCGAGCGGCAATATCAAATAAGCGTATTATTTCCCTCGTTTTTCAACGATCTCGTTATGGCGAGGCTCCTGTACAAATACACGTTATCGCTCTGGTAGGTTCGAGAGAATCGACACAGGGTAAAACAGGCACTGTCGAATCAAGGCTTTGTCAGTATAACTTCCCTCACGGGATACGGTGTACAGTGCTGAACCCAGGACGTGGGGATCTCCTCTTCGACATGCCCTGTCTTGCTCGCCCCTGAGAGATTTTATTATTCAAAGGGAATTCACTATGTCTTACGCTATTCACAACCAAAACCTGGCATTCAATGACAGCGCGATCGCGCAATATATGAATACCGATTTTATTGTCCTCGATATTGCATTATGCGTGGCGCTGGCGCGCGAGCAATTCTTCGAAAAATTAAAAGACGACGATATTCCGTCTCATATTTTTATTGAAGACAATGGCCGCCTGGCGGGCATGATTGCCGTGCGTAAATTGCTGCAGACCGCCGACACGGTACAGCCGGTGAAATCGCTGATGATTTCGCAGTTTTTGCAGGTCAAACCGGAGGATGAACGTGCCGACGTAGCCGGACTGCTGGCGCACGGCGGCGCGGACGTGGTGCCCGTGGTCACCCACGGCAAGCTCGTCGGCTGTCTGACCGAGCGCGAAATCGCCCATCTGCTGGAAGATGACGTCACCGAGGATGCTCAGCTTCAGGGGGCGACGCTGCCGCTGGAGAAGCCCTATCTGGACACCAGCCCGTATAGCCTGTGGAAAAAACGCTCCGTCTGGCTGCTGCTGCTGTTTGTCGCGGAGGCCTACACCAGCTCGGTGATCCAGCATTTTGAAGAGGCGCTGGAGTCCGCCATCGCGCTGGCGTTTTTTATTCCGCTGCTGATCGGCACGGGCGGCAACAGCGGGACGCAGATCACCTCCACCCTGGTGCGCGCCATGGCGCTGGGGGAAGTCCGTCTGCGCGACGTTGGCCGCGTGCTGCGTAAAGAGATGACCACCTCGCTGATGATTGCCGCCACGCTCGGTATTGCCGGGTGCATTCGCGCCTGGATGATGGGGATTGGGCTGGAAATCACGCTTATCGTCAGCCTGACGCTGGTGTGCATTACGCTGTGGAGTGCGATTGTGTCGTCCGTCATTCCGATGGTGCTTAAGCGCTGCGGCATTGACCCGGCGGTCGTCTCCGCGCCGTTTATCGCGACGCTGATCGACGGTACCGGGCTGATTATCTACTTTAAGATCGCGCAATATACGCTGGGGCTGGAGTAACGCGGACTTTGCCGGGTGGCGCTACCGCTTACCCGGCCTACAAATTAACGCGCACCGCCGTCAGCCAGCGTTCTCACCGCCCGCCCAAATGCCTCAATCGCCAGGGCGACATCCTCAGCCATCACCGATTCGGCCGGATGGTGGCTGACCCCGCCCCTGCAGCGCACAAACAGCATCCCCACCGGCCAGCGTTCCGCCAGGGCGATGGTGTCATGGCCGGCGCCGCTGGGCAGGGATAACGAGCGCCCCTGCACCGTTTCAACGGCCTGCCCCAGCAGATCCTGCAAACGCGCATCGCACGGCGTGGCGGCGATACGGTAAAACTCCTCGGCGCTGAAGCTCAACCCGCGACGCGCGGCAATCGCCTGCGCCTGCGCCAGCAGTTCAGCGAGCAGCGCGTCAAGCGGGGCATCCTGCGGGCCGCGAATATCCAGCGAGAGCGCAACCTCGCCCGGGATCACGTTGACCGCGCCGGGCAGGCAGCGCAGCTCACCGACCGTCGCCACCCGGTTGCCGCCCTGCTGTCGGGTGATGTTTTCGATCAGCACCATCCATTCGGCGGCGGCGGCCAGGGCATCCTTACGGTGACTCATCGGCACGGTACCCGCGTGTCCGGCCTCGCCGGTGAAGCGGCAGCTGAGGCGGCGCGCGCCGTTAATGGCTTCCACCACGCCCAGCGCCAGCCCTTCCTGCTCCAGACACGGCCCCTGTTCGATGTGCAGTTCCAGACAGGCGCTGAAATCGGCCTGATGACGTGCCGCGAGCGCCACGCGGGCAGGATCGAGCCCCGCCTGCACCATCGCCTGCGCCACGCTGATGCCCTGAGCATCGCACGTCTCCAGCCAGCCCTGCGGCCAGGTGCCCGTCAGCCCCCGGCTGCCTAGCAGAGTGATCCCAAAACGGGTTCCCTCTTCGTCACCAAAGCCGACAATCTCTATGGCCTGTGCCAGATGCACACCCTGCTGGTGCAGGCTATCCACCACTTCGATGGCGGTGAGCACCCCGAGCATGCCGTCGTAGCGCCCGGCGTTGCGTACGGTGTCCAGATGCGAGCCAAGCAGTACCGCCTGGGCCCCCTCCTGCGCGCCTTCGTAGCGTCCACAGATATTGCCCACGCTGTCCTGCCAGACGGTCATGCCCGCCTGGCGCATCCACTCCCCGACCAGCTGGTTGGCCTGCAGATGCTGCGTGGAGAGATACACCCGTGTCAGCGCATCCGGGGTTTCGCTGATGGCGGCCAGCGCGTCGGCGCGCGCCATCACCCGTTCTGCCGCCGGGCTCATTGCGGCGTCTCGCGGCGATAGTGGTCCCACGCGGCCTGCATGGCGGCCCCCTGCGTGGTGGTAAATTTGAGGTAGTTCAGCACCGACTCCAGCGCGCTCAGGGTGGTCATCACGCAGTCCTTGCGCGCGTTATAACCCATGGTGCCAATGCGCCACACTTTGCCGTGCAGCGGGCCAAACGAGGTGCCGATTTCAATCCCGAAATCCTCCAGCATCAGCTTACGCACCTGGTCGCCGTTGACGCCCTGCGGTATCACCACGCCCAGCACGTTGTTCATCTTGTGCGTCAGGTCGCCGAAGGTCTCCAGCCCCATCGCCTGAATCCCCTTCAGCAGCGCATCGCCGTGCAGCTTATGACGCGCGATGCCGTTATCCAGTCCTTCCTGCAGGATCAGCCGCGCGCATTCGCGGGCGCCAAACAGCGCGGTAGTTGCTTCGGTGTGGTGGTTCAGCCGCTCCGGCCCCCAGTAGTCCATCACCATGCCGAGATCGAAGTAGTTGGAGTAGATCATCTCCTCATCGCCGTCGCGGTGGGCGTCGGTGCGAATGCCCTCTTCCACGCACTTGCGGTGGCGGATCGCCTCTTCCATCCGCGCGCTCAGGGTGATCGGCGACGTGCCCGACGGGCCGCCGAGGCATTTCTGCATCCCGGCCGAGACGGCGTCCAGCCCCCAGGCGTCGGTCTCCAGCGCGTTACCGCCGAGCGACGCGGTGGCGTCGGTGTAAAACAGCACGTCGTAGCGGCGGCAGATCGCGCCCAGCTCCGCGAGCGGCTGCAGCATGGTGGTGGAGGTGTCGCCCTGCACGGTCAGCAGCAGGCGCGGACGAATATGTTTTATCGCATCCTCGACCTGGTCCGGGGTAAACACCTCGCCCCACGGCACCTCGATGGTATGCACCTCCGCGCGGCAGCGGCGGGCAATTTCGCACAGCAGGTGGCCAAAGCGGCCAAAGACCGGCACCAGCACCTTATCTCCCGGTCGAATGGCGGAAACCAGAATGGCTTCAATTCCCGCGCGGGAGGTGCCGTCCACCAGCATCGTCCAGCGGTTTTCGGTGCGGAATACGCCGCGATAGAGCGCCATCACCTCGTTCATGTAGTGGGTCATGGCCGGATCGTACTGGCCGATCAGCTGGCTCGACATGGCGCGCAGCACGCGCGGGTCGGCGTTGATCGGGCCCGGGCCCATCAGCAGGCGCTGCGGCGGGTTGATTTGCGGAAAGCGTGCGATATCCATTGTTCAGTCCTTATCAGTTGAGGCCGCGCACGGAGGAGATGAACTGCTTCAGTTCCGTGGTCTGCGGGTTGGCGAACAGCGTTTTGCTGTCGCCCTGCTCCCAGACTTTCCCCTGGTGCATAAACACCACGCGGTCGCCCACTTCGCGGGCAAAATTCATTTCATGGGTAACCAGTATGAGCGTCATCCCCTCGGCCGCCAGTTGCTCCAGCACTTTGAGCACTTCGCCCACCAGCTCCGGATCCAGCGCGGAGGTGATCTCGTCGCAGAGTAATACTTTCGGCGACATCGCCAGCGCGCGGGCTATCGCCACGCGCTGCTGCTGGCCGCCGGAGAGGCTCGACGGGTAGTAATCCAGACGATCGCCAAGGCCAACCTTCTCCAGCATCTGCTGCGCCAGCGCCCGGCATTCGGCGGCGCTTTTTTTCAGCACCCGACGCGGGGCGAGCATCACGTTCTCCAGCGCCGTCATGTGCGGGAACAGGTTGAAGCTCTGGAACACCATCCCGACCGAGCGGCTGATTTCACGCGCCTGGGAATCCCGGTCGGTAATGGTCATGCCGCCCAGCTTGATGCTGCCGTCCTGATACCCTTCCAGCCCGTTGATGCAGCGCAGCAGCGTGCTTTTACCCGATCCGCTGCGCCCGATAATGGAGATCACCTGGCCCATGTCGATATCCAGATCGACGCCCTTGAGCACGTGGTTATCGCCGTAGTACTTCTGCACCTGATTAATGGTGATGAGAGGCATTGAATTTCGTCTCCAGATAGCGGCTGTAGCGCGACAGCGGATAACACAGAATAAAGTAGCCGAGCGCCACCAGCGCAAAGACCTTAAACGGCTGATAGGTTACGTTGGTCAGCATGGTCCCGGCCTTGGTCAGCTCGATAAAGCCGATAATCGACGCCAGCGCGGTGCCCTTGATCACCTGCACGGCAAAGCCGACCGTCGGCGCAATGCCGATGCGCAGCGCCTGCGGGGCGACCACGCGAAACAGGGTCTGGCCGAAGGTCAGCCCCAGACAGCGCGAGGCTTCCCACTGCCCTTTCGGCAGGGCGCGAATGCTGCCGTTCCAGATATCGAGCAGAAACGCGCTGGTGTAGAACGTCAGCGCCAGCGAGGCGGCGGTCCACGGCGAGACGTCGATGCCGAACAGCGCCACGCCAAAGAAGGCCAGGAACAGCTGCATCAGCAGCGGCGTGCCCTGAAACAGCTCGATATAGCCGCGGATGATGCGCTTCACCGTGCGCCCGCCCGTCAGGCGCAGCAGCAGGAGCGGCAGCGTCACCGCCGCCCCGCCGACGAAGGCCACCAGCGACAGCAGTACCGTCCAGCGCCCGGCCAGCAGCAGATTGCGAATAATGTCCCAGTCGGTAAAGGTGGTCATCATGCCTGCACCCCCAGCCATTTCCGTCCCGCCGCCATCATCAGCTGGCGCAGGGTAATCGACAGCGCTAAGTAAATCCCGGTGGTCACCAGATAAACCTCAAAGCTTAAAAACGTTCTGGACTGGATCAGGTTGGCGGCGAAGGTCAGCTCTTCACAGGAGACCTGCGATACCACCGACGAGCCGAGCATCACGATGATGCACTGGCTCACCAGCGCCGGGTAAATGCGCTGCAGCGCGGGCGGCAGCACCACGCGAATAAAGGTCTGCAGGCGGGTCAGCCCCAGCACGCGACCGGCCTCCCATTGCCCTTTCGGCGTGACCTGAATGCCCGCGCGGATAATCTCGGTGCTGTAGGCGCCCAGGTTCACCACCATGGCCAGCAGCGCCGCTTCCCCCGCCGTCATCTTCAGCCCCAGATTCGGCAGGCCGAAGACGATGAAAAACAGCTGCACCACAAACGGCGTGTTGCGGATGATTTCCACGTACGCGCCCCAGATGCGGCTGAACCAGGTGGTGCGTCCGCTGCGGATTGCCGCCCCGACAATCCCCGTCGCCAGCCCGCCGACGGTGGCCATCACCGTCAGCTGAACGGTGACCCACAGCCCCGCCAGCAGTTCCGGCCAGTGCGGCCAGAGGGCTGAAAAATCAAGTTGCTCAGTCATCGGCTCAGGCGCCAAGGTTTGCCGGCAGCGGAGCCTTCAGCCATTGCTCAGACAGGCCGTTCAGCGTGCCGTCCTTGATGCCCTGCTCGATCAGCGCATCCACTTTTGCCTTCAGGGCCGGTTCGTTCTTCTTCAGGCCAATAAAGCACGGCGAATCTTTCAGCATAAAGCTCGGCACCGGGGCTTTCGCCGCGTTCTGGCGCGAAATGGCCGCCACCACGAGGTTGCCGGTTGCCACGTACTGCACCTGGCCGGACAGATATGCCGACAGCGTAGTGTTGTTGTCTTCGTAGCGCTTCACCTCCGCGTCTTTCGGCGCCAGGCCGGTCAGCACCATGTCCTCCACCGCCCCGCGCGTCACGCCGATGGTTTTTCCGCTCAGCGCGGCGGCGTCCTTCAGCTCGGCCCCTTTCGGGCCAAACACGCCGAGGAAGAACGGCGCGTAGGCGCGGCTGAAGTCGATTACCTTCTCGCGCTCCGGGTTTTTACCGAGGCTGGAAATGACCAGGTCCACCTTGTCGGTTTGCAGGTACGGCACGCGGTTGGCGCTGGTCACCGGCACCAGCTGCAGCTTGAGCTTCATCTGGCTGGCCAGATAGCGCGCCATGTCGATGTCATAGCCCTGCGGCTGCAGATCGGTCCCCACCGAGCCAAACGGCGGGAAGTCCTGCGGCACGGCAATGCGAATGGTGCCGCGCTTCTCGATATCCTGAAGCTGGTCAGCCTTTGCCGGCAGCTGTGTGAAGAGGCATGCGGCCCCGGCCAGTGCAATCAACAATTTTTTCATGGTGCTTCCCCGTAACGTTAACATGAAACAAAAGATTCTTTGAATGTGATTTTGCAACTAATGTGCCAGATAAGGCGAAGCGGGGAATATTGTTGAGAAGCCTGATAAAACGCGGGCGGGTCGAAAAAACGTGCGTTTCTTCGCCCCGTCGCCTGCACCATTTCAATGCAAAGCACCAGCCTGATGCCCCATTATCGCTGTTCGAGTTCGTCCAGCTGCTGGTAGAGGGAGGCAATTTCGTGAATGCGCGGACGGCCTTTATCGAGAATTTCATGCAGGAAGGCGTTCGCCAGCAGGTTGATCAGACTGTTGACCGAGGAATAGCTGTCATAGGCCGAGACGCTGTCCAGCGGGGCGCAGAGCTGCCAGCTCGCCAGCGGGAACAGGCTGTGCGCCTGCGGCTCGCACATCAGCAGCACCGGAATACCGCTACTCTGAAGCTGCTGCATCAGCGGGCGGATAATGCGCGGGCGGCGGCGGAAGGCCATCATCACCACCAGATCGTCCGGCGTTAAATCCACCAGCTCCTCGCCCAGGCTCTGCCCCGGCTGCGGCAGGACCAGCACCTGACCGCGCGCCTGCAGCAGCTGCTGGCGCAGGTGCAGCGCCGCCGGATAGGCGTTACGCATGCCGATAATGACGATGCGCCGCGCCTTAACCATGCAGGCCATGGCGTCGGCAAACTGCTGCGCGTCGAGGGCATTGACCCACTGGGTCAGGTTCGCCATCTCCTGCTTATAGTGACGCGCCAGCAGCGTATTGCCCTGCACCGCATCGCGGTTATCGGTGAGCGGCATCCCGCTCTGGCGCAGGGTGCGCAGCTCGTCGCGCATATCCTTATATTTCTCATAGCCCAGACGCTTAAACAGACGGCTCACCGTGGCTTTCGACACCCCGCTCAGCTGCGCCAGCTCGGCGCTGTTGTAGCTAATGAGATCGTCAAAATGGTCGAAAATAAAGTCCGCCACCCGCTGCTCCTGCGGCGACAGCGACGGGTACTGTGCTTTCAGACGTTCATCCAGTTGTTCCATAGCGCCTCTGTAACTTTTGTTTCATCACATTTTGCCTTTCATTCTACCTTTCATTATACGTGCCAGTTTACTGAAACTTTTCTTTCAGAACTGGAACAGCTTTTGCAGCACCTTGTGACCTTCAGGGTTACGAGGACTCCTCATGCAAAGTAATGTCTCCACACACGGTATGGCGGTTGCGCCCCACCACCTCGCCAGCCAGAGCGCGCTGGCCGTGCTGCGCGAAGGCGGCAGCGCGATAGAGGCGATGGTCGCGGCGGCGGCCACCATCGCCGTGGTTTACCCGCACATGAACGGGCTGGGCGGCGATGGCTTCTGGCTTATCGTGCCGCCGGAAGGCGAACCTGTCGCCATTGATGCCAGCGGTGCGGCGGGATCGCGCGCGACGCTGGTCGCCTACGATGGGCTGGCGCATATTCCCCATCGCGGCCCCCGTGCGGCGCTAACCGTCGCTGGCACGGTGAGCGGCTGGGACGAGGCGCTGAAGGTCTCGCGCGAGATGACCGACAGGGCGCTGCCGCTGGCTCGCCTGCTGGCCGACGCCATTGACTATGCGCAGAACGGTACGCCGGTCACGGCCTCTCAGGCCCACGCCACGGCCAGTAAATTCGACGAGCTGAAGGACGTTCCCGGCTTCGCGGAAACCTGGCTGGTGGACGGCAAGCCGCCGCAGGTCGGGAGCCGTTTTTATCAGCCCGCCATGGCCACGACCCTGACGCGCCTGGCGGAAGACGGTCTGGACAGCTTTTATCGTGGCCCGCTGGCGGAAGTCCTGGCGCACGGCATGGAGACGCTGGATCTCCCCGTGACGCTGGCCGATCTCAACGCTCACGCCGCCCGACGCACCGCGCCGCTGAAGCTGCAGCATCAGCAGGGGGAGATCTTTAACCACGCCCCGCCGACGCAGGGGCTGGTCTCGCTGGCGATACTCGGCATTACCGACCGCCTGAACATGGCGGAAGCCGACGACGCCGAAACCCTTCACCGTATCGTTGAAGCCACCAAGCTGGCCTTTGGCCTGAGGGATGCCCACATCACCGACCCGCGCGCGCTGAAAACCGATATTCAGGGTCTGCTGGCTCCCGCCGCCCTGCAGGCGCTTGCCGACAGGGTTGACGACGGCCGCGCCGCGCCGTGGGGAGCCGGCAAAGGCCCCGGCGATACGGTGTGGATGGGGGTAATGGATAAAAGCGGGCTCGCCGTGTCGTTTATCCAGAGTATCTATCACGAGTTCGGCAGCGGCGTGGTGCTGCCCGATACCGGCATCGTCTGGCAGAACCGGGGCGCATCGTTCAGCCTCGATCCCGCCCATCTTCTGGCCCTCGCGCCGGGCAAACAGCCTTTCCACACCCTGAACCCGGCGGCGGCGCGTCTGAAGGACGGTCGCGTGATGGTGTACGGATCGATGGGCGGCGACGGGCAGCCGCAAACCCAGGCTGCGCTCTTTACCCGCTACGTTGTTCAGGGCGTCCCCCTGCAGGAGAGCATCACCCGCCCGCGCTGGCTGCTGGGGCGCACCTGGGGACAAACCTCGGACACCCTAAAGCTTGAAGGGCGTTTTTCACCCGAGACGGTCGCGCGCCTGCAGGCACTCGGTCACGAGGTGGAGCTTTTCCCTGACTTTAGTGAAGCCATGGGCCACGCGGGCGCGATTGTCCACCACCCCAACGGGCTGTTCGAAGGGGCATTTGACCCGCGCAGCAACGGCACAGCCGCCGGATTCTGAGGAGAAAACAATGACGACACACCAACCCGACTGGCAGGCGTACCTGGCGCAAATGGAAACCGTACTCGGCGTGACGCTGGATGACGCCCGCCGCGCCGAGCTGCAGCTGCAGTTCAGCCGCATTGCCAGCATGGCCGCCCCGCTGATGGCGCTGCCGCTCGATGACCGTCAGGAGATCGCAGGAGTGTATAAAGCATGAAGCTACACGAGATGAGTATCGGCGCGATCCAGCATGCGCTGAACGCGGGAGAGCTGAGCGCTCGTGAGATTGCCCGCCAGACGCTGGAGGGGATTGCGCGCGTGAACCCACAGATCAACGCCTGGACCGCCGTGACCGAAGAACGCATGCTCGCCGAAGCCGACAATATTGATACCCTGCGACGGGAAAAGCGTCCCTTGCCGCCGCTGGCGGGCGTGCCTTATGCGGTGAAAAACCTGTTCGACGTTGCCGGCCATACCACTCTCGCCGGGGCCGAGCTGTTCAGCCAGCGCCCTGCCGCCGCGGCTGACGGCTTCGCGGTGCGCCAGCTGCGCAGCGCGGGCGGGCTGCTGACCGGGATGGTGAATATGGACGCCTACGCCTACGGCTTTACCACCGAAAACAGCCACTACGGCACGACGCGTAACCCGCACGACCTGGAGCGCATTGCGGGCGGGTCGTCCGGCGGTTCAGCGGCCGCGGTGGCCGCCGGGCTGGTGCACTTCTCGCTCGGCACCGACACCAACGGCTCAATTCGCGTTCCGGCCTCCCTGTGCGGCATCTATGGCCTGAAGCCCACCTTTGGCCGCCTGTCGCGATCCGGCAGCCATCCGTTTGTCGCAAGCCTGGATCATATCGGCCCCTTTGCCCGCCGCGTGTGCGACCTGGCGTCCGTGTACGACGCGCTGCAGGGGCGGGACAGCAGCGACGGTTTTCAGGCAGAGAGCTCCCGCGAGCAGACGCGCCCCCTGCTCGATCGCGGGCTTGACGGCCTGCGCTGCGCGGTGCTCGGCGGCTACTTCACCACCTGGTGCGACACGGACGCCAGAGACGCCGTGGCGCGGGTGGCGAAGGCGCTCGATGTGCAGGATGAGCTGCAGTTCCCGGACGCCGAGCTGGCGCGCTCTGCGGCGTTTATCATCAGCGCCTCGGAAGGGGGAAACCAGTACCTGCCCGCGCTTCGCCGCGAGCCCGAGCGCTTTGAGCCGCACTCCCGCGAACGCCTGCTGGCCGGGGCGATGATCCCCTCCGCCTGGTACATTCAGGCCCAGCGGTTCCGCGCACACGCCCGGCAGGCGTTTAAAACCCTGTTCGCGCAGGCCGACGTGCTGATCGCCCCGGCCACACCGCGCAGCGCCACGCTGGCGGGCGAGCAGACCATGGAAATTAACGGTCAGCTGCTGCCCATTCGCGCCAGCATGGGGATGCTGACTCAACCAATTTCGTTTTTGGGCCTGCCCGTGACCACCGTTCCGCTGCGTACCGCGCAGGGTGCGCCTATCGGCCTGCAGCTGATTGCCGCGCCGTTTAACGAGCAGGCCTGCCTGCGCGTCGCGCGGGTTCTGGAGGAGAGCGGCATCACCGATGCCCGTCCGGCGGAGATAGCAGCATGATGAATCACGATGATATTAACCTCCCGTGGGTGGTTGCCGAGGTGACGGCCGCGTTTTACCGCTATGAGGACGCGCTGGTGAGCAACAACGTTGCGGTGCTGGACGAGCTGTTCTGGCACGACAAAAACACGGTGCGGCTGGGGGCGGGTGAAAACCTGTACGGGATTGATGAAATCCGCGCCTTTCGTGCGGCGCGCCCCGCCGCCGGGCTGCAGCGGACGCTGCGCCACACCGTCATCACCACCTTCGGAGAGGATTATGCCGTGTGCAGCACCGAGTTTACGCGGGAGGGCACAGAACGTATTGGCCGCCAGCAGCAGACGTGGGTGCGGTTTGCCTATGGGTGGCGGATCGTGGCGGCGCAGGTGAGTTTGATGGTGTAACGCTGAAAAACCTGCCCGGTGGCGCTGCGCTTACCGGGCCTATGATGTCCCGTATGCCCTGTGGGCCCTGTAGACCGGGTAAGGCGCAGCCGCCACCCGGCAAAACACGGCTCAATTACTTCTGAAACGGATGCACCTCCCGCCAGTGGTCGGCAATCTGCTGGCGGGTACAGACCCACACCCGCTCGTGCTGCTGCACATAATCCAGGAACCGCTGCAGCGCGCGAAAACGCCCCGGTCGCCCCAGCAGGCGGCAATGCATGCCGATGGACATCATCTTCGGCGCGCTTTCCCCCTCTTCGTACAGCACGTCAAAACTGTCCTTCAGATACGTATAAAACTGCTCGGCGGTGTTAAACCCCTGCGCGGTGGAGAAGCGCATGTCGTTCGCATCCAGCGTATAAGGCACAATCAGGTGCGGTTTACGGGAGCCATCGCTGCAGGCCACCTCCGTCCAGAAGGGCAAATCGTCGCCGTAGTAGTCGCTGTCGTAGTCGAAGCCGCCGTGCTCCACCACCAGCTGGCGGGTGTTGGGACTGTCGCGCCCGGTGTACCAGCCTGTCGGCGGCTTGCCGAACAGGTCGGTCAGCACCTGTACCGCTTTGTGCAGGTGTTCGCGCTCCTGTTGGATATCCATGTGCTGATAGTGGATCCAGCGCCAGCCGTGGCTGACCACGTCGTAATCCGCCGCCTTGATTGCCTCGACGATCTCCGGGTGACGCGCCAGCGCCATCGCCACGCCGAAGACCGTCAGCGGCAGGCCGCGTTTCTGAAATTCATTGTGGATCCGCCAGAACCCGGCGCGGCTGCCGTATTCGTAGAGGGAGTCCATCGACATGTGTCTGTCCGGGTAGCTGGCCGCGCCGATGATGTCCGACAGGAACTGCTCGGAACCGGCATCGCCGTGCAGAACGTGGTTTTCCGCCCCTTCTTCGTAATTGAGCACAAACTGCACGGCGATGCGCGCCTGATTCGGCCACCGCGCGTGCGGCGGGTTGCCCGCGTAGCCGCGCAGATCCCGCGGATAATCCTGTTCGAAAAGCCCCATTGCCACCCCCACAAATTAAAATGGATTCAGTGCCTGAAAATGCCCGCTTAACGCTTTGTTCTCCGGGAACGCCAGATCCCCATGCTTGCTGGTCGACAACCCCAGCGCCACCAGCGATTCCACCATCTTCACCGCCGCGCTGACGCCGTCGATTACCGGCACGCGCAGCTCGCGGGTCAGCTCCTGCGCCAGCGTCGCCATGCCGCCGCAGCCCAGCACGATGGCGCCGCAGCCGTCCTCTTTCAGCGCCTGTATACAGCGCGCGCGCACTTTTTCCTGCGCCAGACCGCTACCGTCTTCCAGCGCCAGTACCGGAAGGTCGATGGCATGCAGCGCCGCGCAATGGTCCTGAAAGCCATACTGGTGCAGCAGATGACGGGCAATAATCAGCGTGCGCGGCAGCGTGGTGACCACCGAAAAGCGCGTCGCGACCAGCGTCGCCATATGCATAGCGGCTTCGGCGATGCCTATAACCGGCCCCTGCGCCAGCTCGCGCGCCGCCAGCAGGCCCGGATCGCCAAAGCAGGCGATCACGTGACCGTCCACGCCCTGCTCCCTGCCTTTTTTGATCTGTTCCAGGACACCAACGGCGGCGATGGCCTCATCAAAGTGGCCTTCTATCGACGGCACGCCCGCGCTCGGGCAGACCGCGAGGATCTCCGTTCCCGGTGCCGCTACCGCGCGGGCCGCCGCGCCGATGGTTTCCGTCATCGCGAGGCTGGTGTTGGGGTTGATCACTTGTATACAGACAGACATTACGACTCCTTGTGGCCGGCAAACAGCCGGGCAAAATCAGGCAGGCACTCGCCCGCCCGCTCGAAGCAGAGGCTGGCGACGATATGTTCAAAATGGTGCATTAAGGCATCGCTGAGCGGCTCAAGCGCCTTCTGGCGCAGCAGATCCACCAGTTGCTCATGATCGTTGCAGCGGCAGCCCTGACGCCACGGCGCTCCCCAGGTGGCAATCACCAGCGACGAGCGCTGGCTCAGGCCGGTCACCATCTCAGTGATCACCTGGTTGCCGGAGATGGCCTGCAGCTGAATGTGGAAATTGGCGGAGTGGCGAATCGCCGCCGGGCCGTCATAGGCCTCGTGCGCCTGCTGCTCCTGGCGAATAATGGCCTCCAGCGCGGCAAGATGCGGCGGCTGGCAGTGCGCCAGCACGTCCGGCAGGTTGGCGACCTCCAGCAGGGCGCGGGTGCGGAAGATGTGCCTCGCCTCTTCCACCGTCGGGCTGGCGACGTGTGCACCACGCTTGGGCGTCAGGGTGACCATTTGCACAGCGGCGAGTCGTTGAAGCACCTTGCGGATGCCCGTGCGGCTCACGCCAAAGACCTCGGCCAGCGCCTCTTCCGGCAGTTTGCTCCCCGGCAGCAGCTGGTGTTCGACAATCGCGGTCATCAGCGCCTGAAAGATGGATTCGTCTTTGTCATGCAGGTCTGGCGCGGTCTGCAGGGCGTTTATGTTGTTCATTTACCACTCCGAATTTTACTTTCCGTTATCGAATCGTATACATAAAAATAAAATATTGCATACAAGATTTATTATTTTGGCCTGGATCCTGCAACACCGACTGCACTCCCACTCAACGGGTTTTCATTCACAGGAGCAGGTTTCATGCCAAACAGTCAAAACGCGCAGCAGGGTACGGCCGCTGATTCCGGTGCGGTTTACAGCCCACGTCTTTGCAATGAGGATCTGGCACCGACGCGTGACCAGAACTGGAGCTGGTACAACATCTTTTCGTTCTGGATGTCGGACGTTCACAGCATGGGGGGTTATGTTGTCGCCGCGAGCTTCTTTACGCTCGGGCTGGCAAGCTGGCAGGTGCTGCTCTGCCTGCTGGTGGGGATTTGCATCGTGCAGCTGTGCGCCAACCTGGTGGCCAAACCGAGCCAGATGGCAGGCGTGCCCTACGCGGTGATCAGCCGTCAGGCGTTTGGCGTCTTCGGGGCCAATATTCCAGCGGTGATCCGCGGGCTTATCGCCTTTGCGTGGTACGGCATTCAGACCTATCTCGCCGCCAACGCGCTGATGCTGGTGGCGCTGAAGTTCTGGCCGTCGCTCTCTTCGCTCACCACCGGCGCGTTCCTGGGCCTGTCGCATCTGGGCTGGATCTGCTTTGCCATTATGTGGGTCCTGCAGGCGATGGTCTTCTGGCACGGCATGAGCGCCATCAAGCGCTTTATTGATATCGCCGGTCCGGCGGTCTATGTGGTGATGCTGGCCCTCGCCGGCTGGATTGTATACAAGACCGGCTTTGACGGGATCTCCTTCACCCTCGCCAGCAAATCCCTGAGCGCGGGCGAGCAGACCTGGCAGATGATCACCGCCACGGCGCTGGTGGTCTCCTACTTCTCCGGCCCGCTGCTCAACTTTGGCGATTTCTCCCGCTACGGCAAAAGCATGGGCGAGATCCGCCGCGGCAACCGCTGGGGGCTGCCGTTTAACTTCCTGCTGTTCTCCATCGTCACCGTGGTGATTGTGTCCGGCACCCAGTCGCTGTTTGGCCGCATGATCACCGATCCGATCGAGACCGTCAGCCGCGTAGGCAACGATCTGGCCGTGGCGATTGGCCTGCTGACGATGATCACCGCCACCATCGGGATCAACATCGTGGCGAACTTCGTCTCCCCGGCGTTTGATTTCTCTAACTGCTCGCCGCAAAAAATCAGCTTCCGCACCGGGGGCATGATCGCCGCCGTCGGCTCGATCCTGCTCACCCCGTGGAACCTGTTCAACTCGCCGGAGCTTATCCACTACACCCTGGACGTGCTCGGGGCGTTTATCGGCCCGCTGTTCGGCATTCTGATTGCCGACTTCTACCTGATTAAACGCGGCAAGGTGTCGGTCGACGATCTGTTCGACGACACGCCAAAGGGCAAATACTGGTACCGCAACGGCTTTAACCCGAAAGCCATTGGCGCGCTGATCCCGTCCGTTGCCGTGGGCCTGATCATCAGCTTTATCCCGGCCCTGCATGAGGTGGCGAACTTCAGCTGGTTTATCGGCGTCTTCCTGGGCGGCGTCACCTACCGCTGGCTGGCGCGGGAAGAGCGCGAAACGGCAGGCGCGACGTCGTTCGGTTCCCGCGTGGCGACGCAAAAAGAGTAACCCCTCCCTCCGGCCGCAGCGTATCTGCGGCCCGTTCATTCTGGCACCGTTCTTGCTGAGCCTTCTTACCCCCGCTACGCAAACACGAAGGCAGGAACCATGATGGAATACCAGACTGCGATCCGCGGTGCATTTTTTGATATTGCCCGGGTCTGCGACAGCGCAGACGCCATTGCCGAGCACGCGCGCTACCTTGAGGACGGACTGCTGTTTATCCAGAATGGAAAAATTATGGCACAGATGCCATGGCAGGAGGGCGAGCAGTATCTTGACCCGCACATAGGCTATACCGACCTGCGCGGCAGGCTGCTGCTGCCCGGTTTTGTTGACACCCACGTCCACTATCCGCAAACGGAGATGATCGGCGCCTTTGGCGAACAGCTGCTGGAGTGGCTGACCACCTACACCTTCCCGGTGGAGAGCCAGTTTTCCGATGAAGCCTACGCGAAAGAGATCGCCGAATTTTTCATACAGCAGCTGGTGAGCAACGGCACCACCACCGCACTGGTGTTTTGCACGCTGCATCCGGAATCGGTCGAGGCGCTGTTTACCGAGGCCCTGCGCCTGAACATGCGCCTTATCGCCGGAAAGGTGATGATGGACAGACACACGCCGGACTACCTGAGCGAAGACGCGAAGCAGAGCTACCGACAGACGCGGGCGCTGATCCAGCGCTGGCATCACCGTGGACGCCTGGGCTATGCGATTACGCCGCGCTTTGCGCCGACCTCATCCCCCGAGCTGCTTGCGGCGGTCAGCCTGCTCAGAGAGGAGTTTCCGGATACCTGGCTGCAGACCCACCTGAGCGAGAACCCCAACGAAGTGGCCTGGGTAAGCGACCTCTGGCCGGAGCACGAGCGCTATCTGGACGTGTATCACCACTACGGCCTGACCGGCGAGCGCAGCGTGTTTGCCCACGCGATTCACCTTCACCACAGCGAGTGGCAGTGCCTGCATGACACCGGTTCGGCGGTGGCGTTTTGCCCCACCTCGAACCTGTTTCTCGGCAGCGGGCTGTTCCGCCTGCCCGCCTGCTGGCAGCACAGGGTGCGGATGGGCATCGGCACCGACGTCGGGGCGGGCACGACCTTCAGCATGCTGCGCACCCTGGGGGAAGCCTACAAGGTGGGCCAGCTTCAGAGCTACCGCCTGCGCGCCAGCGAGGCGTTTTATCACGCCACGCTGGGCGGCGCGCACGCCCTCCGGCTGGACGATAAGATTGGCAACTTCACGCCCGGCAAAGAGGCGGATTTCGTGGTTATCGATCCTGACGTAACGCCGCTGCAGCGCCTGCGCAATCGCCGCTGTCAGGATATCTACGAGCAGCTTTTCGTGCTGATGACCCTGGGCGACGAGCGCAACATCAGCGAGACCTGGGTCAACGGCGAGCGGGTATGGTCAACTGCCCCGGTAGGTTGACCACCCGCCGGGCGCAATCACAAACGGCAGATGGAAATGCTCGTCTGCCGTTTCTCCCGTCACAAAATCAATTTGCGCACAGGGGTAGAGCGTGTCGCGACCGGTTTCGCGAAACCACGCGCCGATCTCCGCCACCAGTTGGTAACGGCCCGCGGGCAGAGAGGGAACGAACGCGGCGATGCGCCCCTGGGCGTTGGTCCCCCCCGTGGCCAGCGTCTTCCCGCCCTGTTGCAGATGAACCGTTACGCCCTCTGCGGGTTTGCCCGTCGAAATATCAAGAATATGGGTGCTGAGTGTGCTCATTCGCTAATGACTCCTTCCAGCCGTAGCAGCGTAATTTCCCGCAGCTGTTCCAGCGCGGCACGGATTTCCTGCGCGTCGCTGTTCTCCAGCCGCGCGTGCAGGGCCCGTAATATCTCCTCGCCGCTGCGGCCCTTCGCGCGGATCAGAAAGACGCGCCCAAAGCGGGCCTCGTAGCGGGCATTGCCTTCACGCAGCGCCTGCGCAAGGGCGGCATCGCGATCGTTCACCGCCCCCTGCTCCTGGCGCGACAGCGCCGCCTCCGCCTGCGCGCCCGCGGGCTTTTCCCCGATGCGCGGATGGGCGCTCAATGCTTGCGTTAATGCCGCTTCGTCCCAGCGTTGCGTCAGTGCCTGCGCCGCAATGAACAAGGCTTCCCGGCTCGAATAAGGCCGCCCGTCAACCAACGCGTCGGCCCAGCCGGGTATCGCCACGCAGGGCTGAAGCAGCGTAAGAGCGTCTTTCTCAGGAAGCTGATTGAATTCGTGCAGTGCGATCATAGGTTCTCCTTGATTATCCTCCTTCAGGTTATTGCACAAACCACGCCACTCGTGAGGCAGGTGTGAAACAGTCGATTCCGGATGGCTGACCAGGAAATTTTTGATTCAAAAAAAGGCACGCTCACCGCGTTTGCGCACCTTAGCAGTGCAAACCTCTCACTCACAACGCCGTTTTCGCCACTCTGCAGCCTGGTACGCAAATTGCTGAACATCTTTACACCCTGCAAAAGGAGAGAAGCATGAGAGCAATCGTTATTGGTGCGGGTATTGGCGGCCTGAGCGCCGCCGTCGCGCTGAAAAAAGCGGGCATCGACTGTACCGTATTTGAAGCCGTAAAGGAGATCAGGCCCGTCGGGGCGGCCATCTCCATCTGGCCTAACGGCGTGAAATGCATGCAGCACCTCGGCATGGGCGAGATCATCGAGACCTACGGCGGACCGATGCGTTTTATGGCCTATAAGGATTACCGGCGCGGCGATACCCTGACCCGCTTTAGCCTTGCTCCGCTGGTTGAGCGTACCGGCGGGCGTCCCTGCCCCGTCTCGCGCGCTGAGCTTCAGCGGGAAATGCTGGACTTCTGGGGGCGCGACAAAGTGCAGTTCGGCAAGCGCGTCGAACGCGTAAATGAAGACGACTCGGGCGTGAGCGTGACCTTCACCGACGGCACCACGACATCCGGCGATTTCCTGATTGCCGCCGACGGCAGCCACTCGGCGGTTCGCCCGTACGTGCTGGGGTATACCCCCGAGCGCCGCTACGCGGGCTACGTGAACTGGAACGGGCTGGTGAAGATTGACGAAGAGATCGCCCCGGCGCACCAGTGGACCACCTTCGTTGGCGAAGGCAAGCGCGTGTCGCTGATGCCCGTCTCCGGCGGACGCTTCTACTTCTTTTTTGACGTGCCGCTCCCTGCGGGCCTGGCGGAGGATCGCACCACCCTGCGCGCCGATCTCACGGGCTACTTCCGCGGCTGGGCGCCGCCTGTGCAGACGCTTATCGCGGCGCTGGATCCTGACACCACCAATCGCATTGAGATCCACGACATTGAGCCGTTCGACAGCCTGGTGCGCGGCAACGTCGCGCTGCTCGGCGATGCCGCTCACAGCACCACGCCGGATATCGGCCAGGGCGGCTGTGCGGCCATGGAAGATGCGGTAGTGCTGGGGGAATGCCTGCGTGAAAACCACAGCATCACGCTGGCGCTGCGGCAGTACGAGGCGCTGCGCTGCGACCGGGTGCGCGACCTGGTGCTGAAGGCGCGTAAGCGCTGCGACGTCACCCACGGCAAAGACATGGCGTTGACGCAGGCCTGGTATCAGGAGCTTCGAGAGGAGACCGGAGAGCGCATCATCAACGGTCTGTGCGAGACCATTCAGGGCGGCCCGTTAGGCTGAACGTAAGAGGGATAATGATGAAAAGAGAACCGACTCCACCCGCCCACTGCACGTTTGAGCCAGAGGACTGGCTGCGTCTGGCGAAATGCTGGCATCCGGTCGCGCGCGCCTGCGACGTCGGCCCGGCGCCGGTCAAAGCGACGCTACTGGATGAACAGCTGGTGATTTACCGGATTAACGACCAGGTCGTGGTCGCCCGTGACGTCTGTCCGCACCGCGGCGTGCCGCTGACGCTCGGCTTTCACGACGAGCACGGGATTATCTGCCCCTATCACGGCTTACGCTTTGGAGAGGACGGGCGCTGCAACCGTATTCCCTCCAGCCCCGACCAGCCCGTTCCGGCAAAGCTGAACCTGATTAACTACGCCGTGGAGGAGCGCTTCGGCCTGATCTGGACCTGCCTGGCCTTTGATCCGGATAACCCTGCGCCGCTGCCCGCCATGCCGCACTGGGATGACGCCGGATTTCAGCAGATTAACTGCCCGGCGTTTGAGGTCAACGGCTTTGCCGGACGTCAGGTAGAGGGGTTTCTGGACGTGGCGCACTTTGCCTGGATCCACACCGATACCTTTGCGGACCCCAATAACCCGCTGGTGCCCCACTATCAGCCGCAGGAGACGCCGTTTGGCTTCGTGGCGGATTACTGGAGCTCCGTGAGCAACTATCCCGCCAGTTCCCCCGTGCAGGCTCCGGAAGGGTTCCAGTGGTTGCGCCATTTTGAGATGCACCTGCCGTTCACCGCCACCCTGACGATTCATTTTCCGGGTGAATCGAGACTGGTCATTATGAACGCCGCGTCGCCCGTGTCGTCGCGCGTGACCCGCATGTTCGCCCCTATCGCCCGCAATTTTGACCTGCATATTCCGGTGGAGGACGTGCATGCCTTCAATCTGCGGATTTTTGAAGAGGACCGTCTGATGGTGGAAACCCAGCGCCCGGAAAGCCTGCCGCTGGACCTGACCCTGGAAGCGCATATCCCCGCAGATAAAAGCTCGATTGCCTACCGTCGGGGACTGAAGAAGATGGGCTTTGGCGAGTTTTTCCTGGTATGACGGAGGCCGCTATGCTGAGCGTAATTGTTGACGGGCTGTGGCGTGAGGGCGACAAAAGCCTCGCCGTCAGGCTGGTGGCTGAAGACGGCGAAGCGCTGCCGCCGTGGCAGCCCGGCGCGCACATTGATGTCCACCTGCCCTGCGGCGTGGTGCGCCAGTATTCCCTGACCGGGGCCTGTGAGGAAGAGGGCTATCTGATCTGCGTGGGGCGGGAAACCGCCTCGCGCGGCGGATCGCGCTACGTTCACGAGACGCTGCGTCCGGGGCAGAAGCTGCTAATTTCAGCCCCACGCAATCTGTTTCCGCTGGTTCAGGCAGAACGGGTTTTATTGCTGGCGGCGGGGATTGGCATTACGCCGCTGTATGCGATGGCCCTGCAGCTGAAGGCCGCCGGCATGTCGTTTTCGCTGCACTATTACGTCAGGAAGCGCGAAAGCGCGGCGTTTGCGCGCGAACTTTCGCAGTGCGGTGAGTGCATCATTCATACTATCAGCCCGCGCACAGCGCTGGCAGAGCATCTCCCCATGCCTGAAGCGGGTTTGCGAGCCTGGGTCTGCGGACCTGCGGGGTTCATGGAAAAAGTGCGTGAGGTCGCCACGGCGAAGGGATGGGATGACGCCCATCTTCACAGCGAGGCGTTTCAGCCCGCGTCCCCTGCCACAGGCGACGTCGCGGGCGAGATCTTTACGGTCAAGCTGGCCTCCACCGGGGAGCGCTGGCCGGTGCCTGCGGACAAAACCATCGCCCAGGTGCTGCAGGAAAATGGCGTGGCGGTCCCGCTTTCCTGCGAAATGGGGATCTGCGGCGCCTGCCTGACGCCGGTGATTGACGGCGTAGTGGATCACCGGGATAGCGTGCAGTCGGAGGCGGAAAAAAGCGCAACGGACCAGCAGGTGGCGCTGTGCTGTTCGCGGAGCCATTCCGGGGAGCTGGTGATTGGGCTGTAAACCGTCTGCACACGCTTTCTTGCCGGGTGGCGCTGCGCTTACCCGGCCTACAATCCGTAACAATATCAATATATTGCACTATTCATTGTAGGCCCGTGCAAGCGTAGCGCCGCCGGGCGAAACGCACAAGCGCTTAAGGATTACCAGTACGGGTGCCAAATCTGTCGCAGCCGCGCCAGCAGCTCAAGATAGAAATAGTCCCCCCAGCTACAGCACTGATCGACCCCCTTACCGCTGCCCATATGATAAACCGAGTGCTGCAGTAGCCCTTCAGTCGGATCGTCGTCATGAGCAAGGTAGTTATCGGTCAGCGACAGCGCGATACGCAGCGCCATCTCTTCATAATATGCACGGTTTGCGTCGAGCGTCGGCAGCGCCTTAACCAGCTCCAGCAGGCCACAGGCGGCAATCGCCGCCGCTGAACTGTCGCGCACGGCGTCGGTACCGAGCAGCGCCAGATCCCAGTGGCAAACATCATCTTCCGGCAGACGGTTGAGGAAGTAATGCGCCAGGCTGCGCGACAGCTCAACCATCTGCTTATCGCCGGTGTGCTGATAGCTGAGCAGAAAACCGTAAATGCCCCATGCCTGGCCGCGCGACCAGCACGAGGTATCGCTGTAGCCCTGATGGGTGTTGCCAAAGCGCGGCTCGCCCGTCTGCACATCCATATAGTAGGTGTGATACGTCGAGGCATCTTCACGCACGATATAGGCCGCGGCCTGTCCTGCGTGCGCCGTCGCCGCCTGCGCATAGCGCGGATCCCCAGTCTGTTCGCTGGCCCAGTACAGCAGCGGCAGGTTCATATTGCAGTCGATGATCATTCTTCCCTGCTGCTCCGGGTCGTTTAAATCACCCCACGCCTGAATAATGTTGGCCGTCGGATTAAAGCGCTCCATCAGGCGATCGGCAGCCAGCAGCGCCGACTGACGAGCGGCTTCGTTGCCGGTGAGGCGCCAGGCGCTGATGCAGGAGAGCGAATAGAGGAACCCGAGATCGTGCGTTGCGGTGTCGATGCGCTGCTCAATACGCCGGGCGAACGACGGTAAATAGCGCTCTGCGGCTTCGCGATAATGCGCTTTGCCGGTCATCTCCCACGCCAGCCACAGCTGGCCAGGCCAAAAGCTGGTGGTCCATTCCACGTTATCGGTGCGCGGCCAGACCCCCTTCTCACAGGCCTCACCGGGGAACTTATCGCCGAAGGCGACAATATTTTTGTCGAGCTTGCGCGTGACGCGGGCTAACGCCGCCTCCAGCTTCTGGCTCAGTGCCAGGCGATCGACCTGATGCAGTTCGATTGGCCGCAGCGCTTCGGTGATAACAGATTTGGTCATAACAACTCCTGAATTAATGTTTGGCCGGTTCAACCGGGGCGGTATCTAAAGCCGGAGCAAAGGATCGTGAGTCATCGCGCGTCGACTGGCAGCGCGACAGCGTAAAGGCGGAAATCAGCGTAAATACCAGGGCGCAGCAGCCCATCAGCAGATAGGTATGCTCAAAGCCAATCCTGTCGTACAGATAGCCGGCAGGTGGGGCGACCACAATCGAACCCACGTAAATCATCGCCTGGTAGCCCAGCAGGTACATCGTGGCGTTAACCCGACGATGGAAATGCTCCGCGATGTATTTGAAGACCGAGATGAGCAGCAGCGCGATCTCGACGCCATAAAACGGTTTGATGATGGAGATAACAATCGGGTCGCTGGTCAGCCCGGAGGCGATCAGCCGCGCTCCGACCACACAGCCGCAGAACAGCAGGCCGCGCTTGGCGCCGTAGTGATTCACCAGCCACGGGATAAACATCATCATCACGAATTCCATCCCCGACTGGACGGTACTCAGGTAGCCGTACCAGGCATTCCCCTGCTCTTTGGTGGCGAAGAACGACACGAAGTAGCGCGGGAACTGCTGTTCGGCGATAAACATCATCCACGCCACCCCGGCGACGTAGAGGCTGAACATCCAGAATTTGCGGTTTTTCAGGAGCATCAGCACGTCGGCGAAGACGATCTTATTTGCGGAAATAACGCTGTTATTGCGCAGCTGCTCGTCGCCGATTTTGAGGCTAATCAGCACCAGCAGCATCAGTACCGAGGTCCCGCTGCTAAGCAGAAAGTTGGCCAGCGGGGTGACGTTAAACAACAGCCCGGAGACCGACGCCGCCATCGCCCAGCCCAGTGAACCCCACATTCTGATGCGGCCAAACTCCAGCCCGTACAGGCGGCTAAAGCGGTCGGCGTAAGATTCAGACGCCGCCACGCCGGCGTACCAGCCCAGGCTCAGATACAGCGCGCCGATGATAATCCCCGCCATCGCATGGCTTTGCAGCAGCGGCTGGTACACCAGCGCGAAGAACGGCGCCATCAGCGCGGAAATGGCGCAGACAAAATAGAGCAGCCATTTGCTCATACCTATTTTGTCCATGATGTAGCCGTACACTGGTTTCAGAACCACCGCGAAGACACCGTTGATGGCGAACACGCTGCCGATGGTGACGCTATCGAGGCCCACTTTCTGGCTCAGCCATAGGGCGTACAGGCCAAAGCTGGATGACCAGGTGAAGAAGTAAAGAAAAATAAAGGTACTCATTTTGTACTGTGCGGCGCGTACGGACGATGATGTGCTCATAGCAATGCCTCCGGAGCCAGAACGAGCGTCGTTTCTTGTCGTGCCGTCACGAAGCGTACCGCGTCATCGCTAATGAAGGCCTGCGGGCAGCGTTGCGGATCGAAGTCGGCGGCATTTCCTGCCCACACCGCGCTGATTAACACATGCTTACCGGGGTCGAGCTCGCCGCGCAGCACCGGCACCGCCGCGCGCTCGGCGAACAGCAGATTACTGTTTGGCGGCGTCACCACCGCCTCGCCGCGGCGGGCGTGCGGGTGTAGACAGAAAATGGCTGAGACATCCCGGGCACTGCGTAACCAGCAGGCACCGTCACTCTCGTGTACCTGCGGCTGCGGGCGGTTCGCCAGGCTAAAGCCCCCCTCCGCGCAGTCCAGCGCGCGCCGGGTATCGATACGATGGACGCGTAGCTGCCAGTCGCCCAGTGCCAGCAGCCAGCTCTCAATCTCCACGTCGCGCCACGGCAGCCAGCGGCTGTAAATGGTGCCGTCAGCGGTGACCACGTGCTGGCATTCGCGGCGGCCACGCCAGTAGTTATCCTTTTCGGCCAGCAGCAGCATCGAATCGGGCGAGGCATGGTTCAGTCCGTAGCGCCCGCGTTCGATGGTGAAGCCAAAGCGGGTGGAATAGGCAAATTTGCAGTATTTCGCTTCGGTATTCACGAAGTTGTTCAGCTCCAGCTGGCCGGACGTCAGCATCCACAGGTGATCGGCCTGATGCACCACCACCTGATCCGCGTGGGCTATCGTGTGCTGCACGGGCAACGGCGGCAGCGGCAGCTCGGCCGCCTGCCAGAAAGCATCGCCCTCATCTAATGCCAGCACCAGCAGGGTCTTCAGGCCCCAGTACGGCGACCCCGGCGCGTTGTAGTCTTCCGCCATCGCCAGATTCGGGTAGCTGTAACCGACGCTCAGCACGCCGTCGCGGTCGAATATCGGCTGCTTTAGCCACCAGCGCAGATGACGCAGAACGATGCCCTTAATCGCGCCGGGCGAAAAGACCTCCAGCCCGGCGAAGGCCGCCGCACTCCAGAACGCCGCCTCGGCAAAGCGGTAGGTCAGGCTACGGCCAAACGGGATCGCCGCGCCGTCTTCGGCAAAGAAATGGATGAAGTCAGAGGAGAAACGCGCGGCCCGGTCACGCAGCGTTGCACAGCGCTGTGGATCGACCCCAGCCATGAGCTTCGCGTAAATCAGGCCATAGAAATGGAAGCCCATCGAGATGTAATAGTCGCGCGGCCGTCCCGGACCATCGGAGTACCAGCCATCGCCGAGGTAGTAGTGCTCCATGGCAGCAAAATGATCTTCCAGCGCCTGGGGGTTGGTCGGCATGCCGCAATAATGGAAGCCGACCTGCACCAGAATCGGGAAGAAGTGCCAGTTGTTATCGGGGATTTCCCGGGTCTCGCACTGCTTTAGCCAGCGCCATAAATTCTCTTTCTCCGTCTCGGTGAAGTGTGCCAGTACGGTTTCACCCGCCAGCGCCAGCAGCAGCCCGTAGGCCGCCATCTCGACGATTCGCTGATCGTAAGGCCCGACGTCGCCCCAGTAATCGGCATGCTGCGGATCGGTGCCGTTTTTTATCGCCTGTAAATAGAATGAGAAGTGCTGCGGCTCGCTGCCGCCAGCCAACAGCGGCGTCACGCCCCACAGCAGGCGGGAAAACGTTTCCATGTTCGCCACCTGCTGGCCGTAGTGAGCGGTAAAGTTCGCTAAATCAATGCGGCTGGCGTCTTTTTTAAACCAGGGCGACACCGCGTTCAGCATGTCGTTAACCAGCCGTAGCACCTCTTCCCGGCTTGTCAGTGGGTTATCCAGATGAATATTTTCAGGTTGCACAGGGTCCTCCCGCATTACACGAGGGTAGAGATAAGTTATTGTTATTAGGCTTTTTAAAGCCACGAGTGCGACGTCTGAATGAAGAGTAACTGCTTTTATTCCCGGCGCTGAGTGAGCAGACTCACAAAATTAAACCGCCATTTCATTTTTGCTGGATTTTGTCGAACGCGAGGGGGATAAATTACAAATGATGGCCTAAAAATTTAAATCTGTTGTCCTGGAGGTAATATGGGTGAAACGCAGCTGCTGGAACGAATTACGCTCGATCGGCAGGCCATTTCTTTTAACCGCATGTCCACCACCAGCGCGATTTACTACCACTGGCATCAATGCGTTGAATTGCTCTATATCTCCAGCGGCTACGGCATCGTGGTGGTGGATAATCAGCACTACACCGCCCGTCCGGGGCGATTATTTATCTTCCCGCCCTTCCGTTTGCACAAAGTGCAGGTCGATCATAGCGATAAGAATTCCTATCACCGCACCACCATGCACATTGAGCAATCGGTGGTCGAAAGTGCGCTCGGCGCCTTCCCGCGCCATCAGGCCCGGTTCGCCGCGCTGGCCGCCAGCAATCTTCCGGCGCAAATCTACGATCTCAGCGAGCACGCAGCGTTTATCGAAAGGATCCTTGAACAGTTTCAGCGCCTGGAGGGCAGCGAGCAGACCGAGGCGTGCGAGGTGGCCTTTCTGATGATGCAGCTCATGACGTTTCTGCCCGAGCAGCCGCAGCCATACCCGCCGCGCCAGCAGACCGTCGCCTCGCGGATTATGAGCTGGGTCGAAGCCCACTATGCCAGCAAGTTTTCACTCGACCAGCTAGCGCACGACCTGGGGCTTTCGCGCAGCTATACCTCACGCATTTTTCGCCAGCAGACCGGCGGTAGCATCCACGAATATTTGCTGACCCGGCGGATAAAAAGCAGCTGCGAGCTGTTGCGGTACAGCGATGAGCCAATTGACGCTATTGCGCTGGCAGTCGGGTTTAGCGAGGTGACCTATTTCATTACCTGCTTTAAAAAGATGATGCGTCAGACGCCGCTGCAGTATCGACGTCGTATCCGCTGCACCAGAATGCCCTGTTAAGGGGGGGGTTGACCGCTGGCCCAAAGCTGGACGCTTTCCGGCGTCCAGCCTGGCTGGGGTTTTTGCCTTTCCGTCATGCCGGAACGGGCAACTCAATGCCGCTTTGCGCCAGTTGCCCCATCTCGCAGTACATTGCGCAGGCCGCGCTGACGATAGACATTGCCAGCGCGGCACCGCTCCCTTCGCCAAGACGCATGTCAAGATGGATAAACGGCGCCAGCCCAAGGTGCTCCAGCGCGCGCCTGGCCCCCTTTTCGGCGGAAAAATGAGAGGGAATACAGTAGTTCTTCACTTCTGGCGCAATCTGACAGGCGGCAATGGCGGCGGCATACGAGAGAAAACCGTCTAACACCACGGGCAGTCCGCATGCGCCAGCGCCCAATATCACCCCGGTCATGCCCACCAGGTCATAGCCGCCGACTTTGGCCAGCACATCAACCGCATCGCGCGCATCCGGCTGGTTTATGCGTATCGCCTGCCGGACTATGGTTTCCTTATGCTGCACCCGGTCCTGCGGCAAATTGGCCCCAATCCCCACCACATCATGCGGATCGCTGTCGGTCAGCACGCTGATGATTGCCGAGGCCGGCGTCGTATTGGCAATACCCAGCTCGCCTACGCCAAAGACGGAGATCCCCTCCTGCGCGCGTTTTTTAACGAGGCTGGCACTCGCCAGCAGCAGGTGCTCGGCATCCTGACGGCTCATCGCCGGTCCCTGAGCGATATTCCCGCAGCCGCGCGAGAGTTTAAGGCTGAGCATATTGTCGATAGGCTCGCCGTCAATACCGATGTCAACGGGCAGTACCGACGTCTGGCTATTGCGGGCCAGCACGCACACTCCGGTCAACCCCTTTTGCATATTGACGGCCTGAAGCCAGGTCACCACTTTCGGCGTCACGGCCACGCCTTCATCAAACACGCCATGGTCGGCGCACATGACGATAATCTCTTTTTGCAGATTATCGAGCCTGTCGATGCCCCACATTCCCGAAAGCTGTATTGCCAGACTTTCCAGCCGACCCAGGCTGTTTGTCGGCTTTATTAAGCCATCAACATGCCTTGAGGCCGCCTGAATCTTCTGTTTATCAAGCGGTCTGATGGCCGCCGCCAGCGCCTTCACTGTCCCCATCCTCATCACCCTCACTCTTCTGTTTGCCAAACGCTTCTGCCATTAAATACCCGTAACACCCAATGCCCGCCCCGATTTTCAACGACCGTGTAGGCATCGTGACTGAACGGGAAATGCCACATCGCCGCCACGGGCATCCCTAACCAGGTTGCCAGCAACAGGCTCAGCACGCCCTGATGCGCCACAATGAGCATGTCTTCGCGCTGCTGCAGCTGACTCATCTCATCCGCCGCCGCCCTGACGCGCGCGGCGAAATGCGGGAAGGCTTCGCCGCCGTCTGGCGTTGCGTTTTGCCAGTCATCCATCCAGCGCTGCCACGACGCGGGACTTTCTTTTTCGATGTCGCTGAAGTGACGCATCTCCCATTCGCCAAAATCCAGCTCGTTAAGCCGCGCATCGACGTGGACATCATGGGCTGTCGGCACGATAAGCCGCGCCGTTTGCTGCGAACGCTGCAGCGCGCTGACGCGCGCGTGCCCGAACGCGACCCCGGACAGGTACCCGGCAACACGCTGGCTTTGGGCAATGCCCTGCGGCGAGAGCGCCAGATCGGTACTCCCGTAAAATACGCCGCTGATGTTAGCGGCTGTTTGACCGTGACGAACCAGAAACAGACGCATACATCAGACCCACAGTAGCGACAGCAGGAAGACCATTTCACCGATCTCCTCCATCGCGCCCAGGGTATCTCCCGTCAGCCCGTTCAGTCGGCGGCTTAAAAATGTCTTTACCGCGTTGACGACAATCCAGGTGATGACGCTGGCGATAAGCCCGTGCGCCCCGGCCAATAGCCCCACGAGCGCCACGCCGATGCAGAGGGTGATGACCGTCTCTTTGCCGCTGATATGGCCAAGATAGGCGTTTGCCATTCCAGCCCCTTCGCGCGCATAGCGCTGCCGGTACATGGCCAACACCATTGCCGTTCGCCCGACGATCGGCGCGCAGACCAGCAGCGCAAACAGGGTATTAACCGGAAGGTGGGCCAGGGAAATTACCGCAGCGACTTTGATAAGGATGCAGAATACGATGGCCAGACCGCCATAGGTTCCCAACCGGCTATCGCGCATAATCTCCAGCATCCGTTCGCGGGTGCGGGCAGAAAAGACGCCATCGCAGGTGTCCGCCAGACCGTCCAGATGAAACCCGCCGGTCAGCAGCACCAGCGCCAGAACCCAGGCGACCGCGCCGATATAGATCCCCCCGCCGGTCTGGCTCACCGCCAGATAGCCCAGGGCAGCCAGCACGCCAACGATCAGGCCCACTACCGGGAACCAAGGGACGCCACGGCCATACTGCGAAAATTCAACGCCGTCGCTCCACTTTTGCGGCACCGGAATGCGGGTAATGAATCCCAGCGTCGCCCACAACATTTTTAACGGCATTTAATCTTTACTCCAATTCCCGAGACAACCAGCCACACTTCCTGCGCCGCCTGCGCCAGCCTTTGGTTCGCGCGCCCGGCAATATCAACAAAATGACGCGCCAGCCGATTCTCTGGCGTGATGCTCATGCCCAGCTCATTGGTCACAATATAAACCGGCGCCGCCGACTGCTGGCAGGCCGCAATCAGGTCGTCCACCTGCTGTTGCAGCACCGCCTCAAGCGCGGAAAAATCGAGGGTCTCCGGCGACGCGCCGCCGCTGGCGTCATAGAGCAGGTTCGACAGCAGGGTGGTGACGCATTCCAGAACCACGCCTTCGCCCGGCTGCACCTGGTGGCGAATCACGTCGCCCAGATCGCGATACCCTTCCCAGGTTCGCCAGTGCGCAGGACGCTGGGCGCGGTGCTTGTCAACGCGCAGCGCCATCTCTTCATCGGTAATCACCGACGTCGCGATATACAGCACGCGCTCGCACTGCTGCGCCGCCAGCTGCTCGACGTGCGCACTTTTCCCGCTGCGCGCGCCTCCGGTGACCAAAATCATGCGCCTTCCTCCTGATGCTCCCGCATTATTTGATAGATCTTTTTAATATCAATATGTTCTCTCATCGCGCTCGCCAGGATATCAAACTGTTGCGCTTTCCAGGCGGCGTAATCTACCGCAACGTCTAAGGGCGCCAGTCCTTTGCGCTGGCGCAAGCCGTCCACCATCGCGCGCGTGAAGGCATCGTTATCGAATAGCCCGTGTAGATAGGTCCCTATCACCTGCCCGTCAGCGCTGATGGCACCGTCCGCGATGCGCTCGCCCTCTTTTTCCAGAAACAGCGCCGGGCTACCGTCGGATGTCAGTTGGGTCTCTCCCATATGGATCTCGTAGCCCTGCACCTTAATGCCCGCTGCCGACTTAAGCCACGCCGGGAGCGCCGACGCCATCTGCGCCGAGACCTGCGTCGTGGTTTTTCGCTGCGCGAAGCGGGTCACGGTATGGAGCAGACCCAGCCCCGGCTGGGTTCCCAGCCCCGACTCCACCTCATCAATGATGGTATCGCCAAGCATCTGGTAGCCGCCGCAAATGCCCATGACGGGCACGTTCTGCTGGTGGGTCTGGAGCACCGCGTGCGCCATGCCGCTTTCCCGCAGCCAGGCCAGATCGCCCAGCGTATTTTTACTGCCGGGGAGAATCACGAGATCGGCCCCCGCCAGCTCCTGGGGATAACGGACATAGCGCACGCGAACATCGGGCTGCGCCGCCAGGGCGTTAAAATCGGTGAAGTTGGAGATATGCGGTACCTGCACCACGGCAATGTCGATATCGCGCTGGGCGGTTCGCAGGTATTTTCCCTTTTGCAGCGCCACACCGTCTTCATCTTCCAGATCCACATCCAGCCATGGCATCACGCCCAGCACCGGCACGCCGGTCAGGTTTTCTATCTGCTCAATACCCGAGTAAAGCAGCGCAACATCGCCACGAAATTTATTGATGATGACCCCTTTCACCCGCGCCCGCTCGCGATCGTGCAAAAGCGCCAGCGTGCCGTAGATGGCGGCAAACACGCCGCCTCTGTCAATGTCCGCCACGAGGATCACCGGGCACTGCGCCATTTCGGCCATCCCCATGTTGACGATATCGCGATCGCGCAGGTTAATCTCCGCCGGGCTGCCCGCGCCTTCCAGCACCACCACGTCATACTCTCCGGCCAGGCTGTTATAGACGTCGCGGATCTGCTCCCGCAGGCGCGGTTTGTATTCGTGGTAGCTGACCGCGTCCATATCGGTCGCCACCTGCCCCATCAACACCACCTGCGCTTTACGATCGCTGGTCGGCTTTAACAGCACCGGATTCATCCGTACGTCCGGCGTTATCCCCGCCGCCTGAGCCTGAAATATCTGCGCGCGGCCCATCTCTTTTCCCTCCGGCGTAATACCGGAGTTGAGCGCCATATTCTGCGACTTAAACGGTGCGGTACGCAGGCCATCCTGATAAAAAATCCGGCACAGCCCCGCCACCAGGACGCTTTTACCCACGTCAGAAGCGGTGCCCTGCAACATAATTGCCTGCGTCATGAGGCCTCCTTCATTACGTTTTTTTGTCGCATACGGCTGAAAAATTCATCTTCGGTTTTACATAACGGCAGGCCAAGCTGCGCGTGCAGCTTGACGAGCCAGGGCTGCGTTAATCCGGCCCGTTCAATCAGTTCGCCGCGGGCAAAGACCTCACCCGGCGCGCCGTGCGCCAGCACTTCTCCCTGACGCAGCACGTAAACGGCATTGCTCACTTCGTAAATCAGGTCAATATCATGACTGGAGATCACCACATGGTTCCCCTGCGCCACAATGCGCCTGATGATCTTGATCATCTGCGTGCGTCCTGAAGGATCAAGCCCGGCCGTGGGCTCGTCCAGCAGAAGATAGCGGGCGCCCAGCACCAGCGCCCCGGCAATGGCGACGCGCTTCTTTTGCCCGTGGCTCAGGCACTGGATCGGCTGCTGGCGAAAACGCTGCGCGTCAACCAGCGTCAGCGCATCGTCGACGCGCCGTGCAATCTCCGGTTCCGCCACGCCCAGATTGCGCAGGCTGAAGGCGATGTCGCTATCAATATCGGTATAAAAGATCTGCTGATCGGGATCCTGAAACACCGTTGCCACCTGCTGACGGAGCGCCAGCAGTCCGCGCTTGCTGTAGTCCAGCGGCTTCCCCTGCCACAGCACCGCACCCTGCTGCGGCTTCAGCAGGCCGCTCAGATTCATAAATAACGTCGACTTTCCGCAGCCGTTAGCTCCGACCAGCCCGGTGACGGGATGGGTCGAAAAATCCAGCGTCAGCCCTTTGAGCACCTGCGCCTCCTGATAGCGAAACCAGAGATCGGCGGTGGTAAGCATGGTGCGATTCCTTACAGGGGAAAATCACCCTGATAGAGTTTAATATCCAGCGTGGTCGCCATCTGCTGATAGCGAATCAGCACCCGGGTAAACAGCAAACCAACCAGCATCGCCAGCGAGCGATAGCCCTTTGGCAGGCTACGATAGCCAAAACGCAGCGTCTGCGCGCGGTGAATTGCCAGCGCTTCGTCTAACAGAATAAAAATAAAGCGCCAGGTCAGCAGGATCTGCTCGGTAAGCAGGCGCGGCACGCGCGCCCGCTTAAGCAGCACAATCAGCTGCGGAAACGGCAGATTCAGCACCAGCCAGAAGGTCGCCGCCAGCGCGGCAAGGCTGCGCCAGAAGGTTTCATTGGCGGCAGTCAGCCCGGACGCGGTTATCCCCAACCAGTAGTGCCCCACCGGGACGCCTGCCGCCAGCGTGTGCGGGTCACGGGTGACGCTAAAGAGGATCGTCAGCACGCCGACCAGCAGAAAGCCAAACGGCAGCGCCATCCAGCGGCACCAGCGCCTGAAGGTCATCCGCAGCAGCCAGCAGGTCAGTCCCGCCGTCAACGCCAGGACGACCCCCTGCCCCAGCGGCGGCAGCGCAAACGCCAGCGTCATCAGCGCCAGCCAGAGCAGAAACTTGCGTTCCGGCGCAACGTGAGCCCAGCGGCTCTGATAGCTTAGCCTGTCAAGCCCGGTCATCACGGCGCTGTCTGCCTTTGGTGTAGCCCAAAATATAGAAAATCACCGCTGCGCCAATGGAGCCCTGGAGCGTAAACAGCAGGCTTTCAATTTCGCCGCTGGCGGGTTCATAGAGCGGCGTGAACCACGGCGTGTAATGCGGCGCCACAACCTGAATTTGATTTTCGGCTTCACCATCCGAGCCGCCAAATTCCCCCCCGTGATCGATAAAAAATGGCAGTACGATCAGAGCAAGCACCATCGCCAACAGCATCAGCGTCTTTTTCATCTCAGTGTCCTTGTGCGGTAATCAGCTGACGTTTGGTCAACTGGTCATAAATCATGACGGTTAACAGTCCCTCCGCGATGGCGATGGGGATCTGCGTCAGGCAGAAAATGCCCATGAATTTCACAATCGAGCCCGCGGCACCCGTCGCCGGGTCCGGGAACGCCGCGCCAAGCTGGACTGAGGTGACAAAATAGGTCACCAGATCCGCCAGCATCGCGCACAAAAATACCCCAACGTCACGACGGAGCCCGGCACGGCAGGCCATTTTCCACACCATGTACCCGACAACCGGCCCAATCACCGCCATCGACATGCCGTTCGCGCCAAGCGTGGTTAACCCGCCGTGCGCCAGCAGCAGCGCCTGAAACAGCAGCACGATGGCGCCGAGAATGGCGACGACGCCCGGCCCGAACAGAATCACGGCGAGCCCCACGCCGGTCGGATGCGAGCAACTGCCGGTCACCGAGGGGATCTTCAGCGCCGACAGCACGAAAATAAACGCCCCGCACAGCGCCAGCAGGACTTTCTGGTGGCTATCCTCCTGCACGATACGGCGCAGGCGCACCAGTCCATACCACAGACACGGCAAGAAGATCAGCCACCACGCCAGCGCCCACATGGGCGGTAAAAAGCCTTCCATGATGTGCATCGCGAACGCCTGCTCCGGCACCACCATCAGCAATAGCGCCGCCGCCAGGCCACTTAATGACAGCTGTTTAAGCTGTTGTTCGAGTTTCATTGCGCATACTCCCACTGTTTGTTGACCAGAATGGTCGAGAAATAGGGTAACGGCTGGTCGTCAGCAACCTCATCCAGATGCCGCCAGCACTGCTCGCCGGGGAGCGTGGCTTCTGACATCATCAGCGCGCAGTTCAGCAGCCCGGCCTGCGTCAGCAGCGCTTTGATGCGCGCAAACCGGCCATAGACCTTCATCAGCACCAGGCTGTCGTGCTGCTGCAGCGCCTGCGCAATCTCCGCTTCCGGCGCGGTGCATGCGATCACCGCCAGCGACTGCTGTTCCATCGCCAGCGGCGTTTTGGACCGCGCGGAAATCGCGGCAAACGACGTCACGCCGGGCACAATTTCCAGCCAGTCCGGGCTGCCGATGCGCTGAAGTAAGAACACCCAGGTACTGAACAGCATGGCGTCGCCCAGGGTGATAAAGCCAACCTGTTTTCCGTCGTTCACCTCCGTTACTAACGCGTCGGCCACCGCATCCCACACCGCCTCCTTTTCAGCGCTGTCGGCGCTCATGGGAAAGTGGCAGCAGCGGATTTCAGTCTGCTCACCGACATATTCACGAACGATAGAAAGCGCCAGACTGTCGCCCCCTTTTCGTCCCGCCGGGGCGTAGAGAATATCCAGCGAACCGAGGATCCGTGAGGCGCGCACGGTGATAAGGTCAGACGCGCCCGGCCCGGTACTGAGGGCGTACAGTTTGCCGCTCATGCTGCCTCCTCCATCGCCACGCTCAGCGCCTGCTGTAAATGGGCGACGAACATCGCGCGCACCGCCGGGTTTTCGCCCAGCCCGCTCAGCCACGGCGTTGCCGGGACCCCGGCAGCGTTAAACAGCGTCTTCCAGGAGTCCTCGTCATCAGAGGCCATATCGTTAATGGCGTGATCGCCCGCCACCAGCATCAGCGGCATCAGATGCACGGCGGTGACCCCTTCTTTACCAAGGCTCTCAATCAGGATGTCGACTTCCGGATAGCTCTCCACCGCGCCGACGCGGGCCGGGAAGCCCTGGGCCATCATCATGTGGTCGAGACAGGCATAGGCCGCAAAGGCGTGATGGCTGGCGCCGTGGCCCATAAATACCACTTTTTCCGTGGCCCCAAGCGTCGGCATCTGCTGTTGCAAGGCGCACATCAGCTGCGCGTAATCGTCGTGGCTGCTCAGCAGCGGTACCCCCAGCGTCAGGCGGGTAAACAGCGGGCGCAGGCTCTGCACTTCACGGACGATTTTCTCGTACTCATCGCCGTTGATGATGTGCAGGGACTGGATCGCCACGTCCTGATATCCCTGAGCCGCAAGCTTTTTCAGCGCCTGCAGCGGCGTATCGATCTCAATGCCGTCACGCTGTTTGAGCTTGCGAATGATCATCCCGGAGGTGAATGCCCGAAACAGCTCGCGGTCAGGGCAGCTTTCCGCCAGCGCACGCTCGCAGGCCACAATGTTTTTCTCGCAGGTATCGTGGTAGCTGGTACCAAAGCTGACCACCAGAAGCGCCTTTTTCATCTCTAACTCCTTAAGCAGCGGCCAGCCAGCGGGCTAAGCGCCCGGCGAATGCGGCCTGACTTTCCAGTAACTCGTCTCCCGTCACCAGCGGCGCCGGGCGTGTAATCACGATGCAGGGGATGCCCGCATCCAGACAGGGTTGAACCTTTTCCCGATAGCCGCCTTCCGCACCGGACGCTTTGGTGATCATCACGTCAGCCCGGCACTGGCGATAAAACGCCGCGTTAAACTCAGCGCTGAATGGCCCGCACATCGCGAAGATCTCGGTAACGCCAAAGCCAAGCCCGGCGCATTGCTCAAGGACCTCGGGCACCGGCAGCACCCGGGCCAGCAGCGTTTTCTCCGGCAGCCCGGCGCGCCAGCGCGCCAGATCTTTACTGCCGGTGGTCAACAGCACGCGTTCGCCCAGCCGCCGCGCGATGTCGCAGGCCTCTTCTATGCCCGGCACGCTGTAGAGCAGCGGATGCGTCAGCTCGCTGAGCTGTTCGGGGCGCTGATAGCGGCTAAGCAACACGCCCACCGTTTCACAGGCCGCCAGGATGTTGCGGCTGACCACCTCAGCGTAGGGATGCGATGCGTCAATCACCCAGCGGGTCCTGTTTTGCGCAAGCCAGTCAACCATCTGCTGCGGCTCCAGGCGGCCACAGCGCACCCGGCCATTAATGTCGCCCGCCAGCCGCTGCCCGGTGGCCGTCGCCACCGACAGGGTGTAGGCCACGCCGGCCGCATCCAGCTGCTGGCAGATCGCGCGGGCATCGCTGGTGCCGCCCATGACCAGCACGTCGCCATAGTTCACAGCACATAGCCCCGGGGTGTGATCATCAGCCCCTCCTGAACGTAAGTGGCCTTATTTCCGACGATCACCAGGCTTGTCATATCGACCGGCTCAAAGTCCATGTCGCCCAGCGTGGTCAGCCACTTCTCCTGCTTTTTGCGCCCGGCAGACTTCACTACCCCTACCGGCGTTTGCGGGCTTTTGCTGGCGGACAGCAGCTCAAACGCCCGTGCCAGATGGCCCTCGCGACCCCGGCTGCGCGGGTTATAGAAACAGATGACGAAGTCCGCTTCTCCCGCAGCAACAATGCGTTTTTCAATGACCGGCCACGGCGTCAGCAGATCGCTTAAGCTGATGTGGCAAAAATCGTGCATCAGCGGCGCGCCAAGCAGAGACGCGGCGGCAATACTGGCCGTCATCCCGGGGATCAGGCGAACCTCAACGTCCAGCTTCTGTTTGCTGACCAGTTCCAGCACCAGCCCCGCCATGCCATAAATACCGGCGTCGCCGCTGCTGATAAGCGCGACGTTATGCCCGGCCTGCGCCAGCTCGATCGCCGCCTGACAGCGTTCAATCTCTTTGCACATCCCGGTTTTGATCACCTGTTTGTCGCCGGTGAAGGCCTTCACCAGATGGGTATAGGTTTTGTAGCCAACGATGATTTCTGCCGCCTGCAGCGCGTCTACGGCTTCCATGGTCATCATGGCCTGCGAGCCCGGGCCGATTCCAATTACGGTTAACATCAGTGTGAAACTCCCAAAGTGATAGTGACGCCCTGTTCGCGCAGGGTTTCTCCTTGTAGTTGCCCATGGCTCAGCAGCCACGCTGCCGGTCCCGAGACGCTCCCCACCCCAACCGTCTGGCGTACAAACGGTGAAGCTGGAAAGCGGTGTTCGTGCTCACGCAGCGCGTCAGCGGTAAAGGTTTCAAACGGCACACCCCAGCAGGCGGCAAGCTGAAGCAGGCCCGCTTCGTCTTTTTTAAGGGAGACGCTGCCAATCGCTTTCAGCGCCAGCGGATCGAACTGCTGCGCCGCAAGCTGGCGCATCAACAGGGTCGCCAGCAGCGGATACGGCGTGTCGCGTCGACAGCCGATGCCCGCCACGACCCGCTGGGGAACCAGCGTCCAGTGCGGTAACGGCAGTTCCGGCAGCGTGTTGCGCAGCGTAATGCACACCAGCGCATCCATTTCCGGGAGGTGCTGCAGGTCGCTCACGGTGATAAACCCGCGCCGATCGCACCGGCTGACGTCGTCGTCGAGTTCCGCATCCCACCACAGCCCTACCCGCTGATGGCTCACCAGCATCTGGTTGACGATTTTCACCGTCGTTCGGAAATCGCGCATTCGGGCATTCAGCTGGAAGGCAAGGGTATCCAGCGCGGCCATCTCGTTGACGTCCGTGGCGGTGGTAATCACCGGATCCGCCCCCAGCATTTCCGCCAGATAGCGGGTCAGCGCATTCGCCCCGCCAGCATGGCCGGAAAGCAGGCTAATCACGTGCTGCCCACGCTCGTCGATCACCACCACCGCCGGGTCGCTCAGCTTGTCGTGGATGAGTGGCGCCAGAACGCGCACCGCAATGCCGGTGGCGCCGATAAAAATCAGCGCCGGGTAGCGCGTGAACGCCTCGCGCACCGCCGGGGCAAAGCCGCCGTCGAAGGAGATAAAGCCCTCTTCCCGCAGGGCCTCGCTGGTAAAGCAGGTGACCGGCAACATTGCCGCCAGACGCTTCGCCAGCCGCACGCCGCCCGGCGTCAGGCAAAACAGCGCGATGGGCTCAGGCTTTACGGTATTCATGGCTAAAATCCGCGGCATAGAGTTTTGAGTAGTGATACTCCTCGCCCAGGAACTTCCCGACCAGAATGAGCGCCGTTTTGCGGATCCCCGCCTCGCGTACTTTGTCGGCGATATCCGCCAGCGTGCCGCGTACGGTGTGGCTTTCCGGCCAGGTCGCTTTATAAATGACGGCAACGGGCGTGGTGGCCGGATAACCGCCTTCAATCAGGCGTTCCGCCACCCGGTGAATACGCTGGACCGAGAGATAAATCGCCATGGAGGTCTGATGGCTGGCAAATGACTCCAGCTGTTCACGTTCCGGCACCGGCGTGCGGCCTTCGAGGCGGGTAATAATCAGGCTCTGCGAGACTTCAGGGACGGTGTATTCCACCCCAAGCTCCGCCGCGGCGCCGAGGAAAGCGCTGACGCCGGGCACCACCTGCCAGGCAATGCCGCGTTTGGTCAGCTCTTCGCCCTGCTCACGAACGGAGCCGTAGAGCGAGACATCGCCGGTCTGCAAACGTACCACCGTTTTTCCGGCCTTCACGCCCGCCGCCATCAGGTCGATTATCTGTTCTAAATGGAGTTCCGCGCTGTCGTGGCATTCGGCTCCCTGCGGGCAATACGCCAGCAGCTCGGTATTGATCAGCGAACCGGCATAGATAACCACCTGCGCCTGCTGCAGCAGCCGGTAGCCCTTGAGCGTGATGAGCTCACGGTCACCGGGACCGGCACCGACAAACCACACGCAACGGGAATCAAACGTCTCAGACATGGTGTTCTTCCTTCTGACAGGCGATAACAAAAACGGGATTATTCGGTTTGAAATAGTGACCGCTGCCGAGCGGGGTCAGCGCGGAGACCTGCATTTGCAGGCAATCAATGTTCTGGACGCCGATCTGCTGCAGATGGGCCAGCGCAGTAGTGAGGTTTTCCTGCAGGATAAACGTCATCACCAGACGTCCGCCTGGATGTAGCTGGCGCAGGGACCAGTCGATAAGCGAGGTCAGATGGCCGCCGCTACCGCCCATAAAGACCGCATCGGCCTTATCCGCCACGGGTAAGGGCGCAACGCCCGGCAAAATCGCGATATTGCGACAGGCAAAATGCTGGCGATTTTCCGCAAGCAGCTGCAGAGCCGCAGGGTTACGCTCTATGGCCGTCACGTGCAGCGAGGGAAACAGCAGCGCCGCCTCTATCGACACGCTCCCGGTTCCCGCACCGACGTCAATCAGGTGGCTGGCGCGATGCAGCTCGAGCTTCGTGAGGGCCAGCGCGCGTACCGCCTCTTTGGTCATCGGCACCGTTTCGCCGCGCAGAAACAGTTCATCTTTCATCGAGGATCACCACCGCATTCATCTCATAGTCGGCACTGACCTCACTGACGGGCAGCCAGTGGATCCGTTCATTTTCCATCGCCAGGTTTTCACCAATCACCATCCAGCGATGGCCCTTCCCGCGCGCCACCAGCTGCGCGGCAATCTCTTTCGGCCCATACTGGCTATCGGTGACCATCGCCACTTTGCGATGCCGTGCCAGCTCGTCAACGTTCACGTTGCGGCCATGGCTGCTGGTGAGCCACATCTCATTCATATCAATGCCCGCCTGCGCGCACAGGTACTGCACCGCGCTGATACCGGGAATAATGCGCACGCGCGCCATACCGAAATGCGCCACCATCCGCGATCCGATGCCGTAAAAGAGCGGATCGCCGGAGGCCACAATCACCACCTTTTTCTCCTGACGCGCCTCAACCCAGGCAAGCAGCGCCGGAATGTTGGCCCCCAGGACAAACGTCTCGCCGCAAAACGCCGGGAACTGCAGCAGATGGCGTTTTCCGCCGACCAGCGCATCGGCGCGATCGATCGCTTCACGCGCGGCGGGCGTCATCAGGCGCAACCCCGCAGGCCCCATTCCTACGACCGTTAACATTGCAGCGCCCAGGCAATCGCCTCGACCGGGCGGTTGCTGCCCAGCACCTGGTTATCAAAGGAAAACAGAATGGCGTCACAGGTCGGCGGATTTTTGGTAAAGCGCAGCATCTGCATTACGCGCAGGCAGATCCGTTCGGCGAGATGGCTGTAAAGCGCCTGAAAACCCCAGGTGTCGATATGTTCCATCGCCGCTTCGGTGGTATCGCATTCGCTGACGACGGTGAGTAATTCCAGCGGCGCACCGAGCAGTGCCAGATGCGCCACCAGCGTTTCCATGCGCGCATCGGCGATATGGCTGTGGGTGTGGAATATCCCGGCGGCAATTTTGATGAGCTTGCCGGGGTGGCCGACCAGCACTATCTGGCGAAACCCCAGCCGCACCGCCTCTTCGATCATGTAGCCGACAAAGTTGCTCATGGTGACCACGACATCTTGATCAATGCCCATCTGCTCGCGCACAAAGCGCTCGCCATGATTGCCCGGCACCAGCACGACCCGCTCCAACCCGGCCGCGCGTTTAATCTCCAGCTCCAGAGAAAGCGAGCGTTTCCAGCTCTCCTCTGACATCGGCGTGACAATGCCGGTGGTGCCGATGATCGAAATACCGCCCAGGATCCCGAGGCGTGAGTTGTAGGTTTTCTGCGCCCGCTCTTCGCCTTCAGGGGCGAAGATTTCCACGTTGGCCCCGCGCGTCGGGCCAATCGCCTCGCGCACGGCGGACTCAATGGTGTGACGCGGCGTGCGGTTGATCGCCGCGCTGCCGATGGGCAGGCCAATGCCTTTGCGCGTCACGGTCCCCACGCCTTCGCCGCCCGCCAGCGTAATCTCGCCGCTGTCGTTGAGCGTCACACGGGCGAAAATCAGCATGCCGTGGGTGGCGTCGACGTCATCACCGCCGTCTTTGCGGATGGCCGCAATCGCCTGCTGCCCTTCAATGTGCGGCGATTCCACGTTCAGACACAGCGTGACGCCGGAGGGTGTCACAATGGAGACCTGATGAATGAGGTGCTGGCGCAGCACCATCAGTGCGGCGACTTTCGCTGCCGCGGTCGCACAGGAGCCGGTGGTGTAGCCTTTACGTAATGCCTTCCCGTTATGCCATACCGGGGAATCGAAAGTGGAATCGCTCATCGCGCCCCCTGCAGGTAATAGAGCATGGCGTTTACAATCGCCGCCGCCACATTGCTGCCGCCTTTGCGCCCGAGTGCCGCAATCGCGGGCAAATGGCTGTGCGTCAGCGCCTCTTTCGATTCCGCCGCCCCCACAAACCCCACCGGGACGCCCACCACGCCGCTGACGGCAACATCATGCTCAAGCAGGCGAAACAGCGCCGTGGGCGCATTGCCAAAGACGAAGATCTTCTCGCTCTCTTCCGTCACCGCGATATCCACGGCCGCCATCGAGCGGGTGATTCCCTGGGCCTTTGCCTGCGCCACCACCCGCGGGTCGCTGATATAGCAGCGGCATTCGCCCCCGAATGTGGACAGCAGCGTTTTGTTGATCCCGGAGAGCGCCATCGTGGTATCGGTATAGATAACGGACGGGCGACGGAGCGCCGCGCAAAGCTGATCCAGCGCGTCATCTGAAAACCAGAGAATATCCAGCCAGTCGAAATCTGCGGTGGTATGGATCACCCGCTTGACGATCGCCTCATGCAGCGGGCTGGCGAACCGGTACTCCGGCCGCGTTTCGCGAATGATTTCGCCAATGATGTCGAAACTTTTGGCTTCAATCGCCTGGGGTTGCTGGATGTATTGCATTGTCTTTTGTCCTCAGGCCGCGCCAGCCATCAGCCAGCGTGCTGCGATAAACAGCGCCAGCGCCAGGGTGGAGGAAACCCACATCAGTCGAATCGTTCGGGAAATGTCGTCTACCGCAATCGGGCGCAGCGCGTCGCCGATCCACGGCTTTTCCACGCGCTGGCCAAAATAGGTGTTGGGTCCGCCAAGCCGGATGCCCAGCGCACCGGCAACCGTTGCTTCAGCCCACGCGCAGTTGGGGCTGCTGTGGTTGTAGCGGTCGCGCCAGCCGACGCGCAGCGCGCGGGAGGGATCCTCGCGGCATAGCCACGCCGCAACGCTCAGTAAGAGCCAGCTCAGGCGCGCGGGGATAGCGTTCGCCACGTCATCCATACGGGCGCTGACCATGCCGATCGCGCGGTATTTTTCATGCTTGTAGCCCACCATTGAATCGAGGGTATTCACCGCCTTATAGGCCATCGCCAGCGGCGCGCCGCCCAGCAGGAGGAAGAACAGCGGGGCGATAACGCCGTCGACCGTGTTCTCCGCGACGGTCTCCACCACCGCCCGGTTGATCTGTTCCGGCTGAAGCTGAGAGGTATCGCGCCCCACTATCCAGGAGAGCTTTTCGCGGCTTTCATCAAGGTCGCCTGCCCGCAGCGGGCGTTCAACGTCCCGCGCGGCGTTTGCCAGACTGCGCCCGGCCAGCACGGTAAATATCATCCACACCTCAATCGCCCAGCCCAGCCAGGGATGCACCCACCGTCCGAACGCCAGCACGCCCCAGGCTATGCCCCAGGTCAGCCCCACGACGGCCAGCCACATGACGCCGCCGCCAATGCGTAACGCCGCGTCGCTATGGCAGCAGCGGCGTACACCCCGCTGCACCGCATTGATCAGGTTGCCTATCCAGCGCACCGGATGCGGCCAGTGTTGCGGGTCGCCGATGATGACATCGAGCAGCCACGCGACGCACCATGCCATCAGGGTCATAGCGCCCCCCTCGCCGCCGTCAGCCAGCGGCTGAGCATCGTGGGGCGTTGGGCAAAGTGGAGGTGCAGGTAGCTTGCGAACGTGTTGCCAACCTGCCAGCCCCCCGCCCATTCCTGCATCGTCACGCCATCACGCACTTTGCGGCACGCCAGTACCGCAGGGGTTTGGGGGGAGAAGTCAGAATAGTGAAACTCATGCCCTCGCAGCACCTCCCCGCTATCGGCCAGCAGCGTGGGCTGGCGCGCCTGCGCCTCACAATAGCCAAAACGGGTCAGCCGTTTACCCATCCTGCTGTGGCCGGGGATAATATTGGCCATCCGGTGGGTAACCCCCTCGCTATCTTCCAGCGTGCTGCCGAGGTACATCAGCCCACCGCATTCGGCGTAGATCGCCACCCCGCGACGATGCGCCTCCCGCAGGCTGGCGAGCATCGCGGTGTTTTCCGCAAGCCGTGCCGCATGCAGCTCCGGGTAACCGCCCCCGAGCCAGACCATCTGGCAGTCAGGTAAGCGGCTATCGCGCAGCGGGCTAAAGCGGATAATGTCGACCCCGGAACGTTCAAGCAGCGTGATGTTATCCGGGTAATAGAAGTTGAAGGCCTCGTCATCGGCCATCGCGAGCGTTAACCCGCGCCCGGCGTCCCCGTCAGGGCGCGCGGGCCAGGCGCCCTGCGGCAGCGACGCCATCTGGCTGAGCGCGAGAAGTTGTTCGATATCCAGCGTACGTTCGAGAATGGCGGCAAAATTTTGCCAGGTCTGCGGGTCTGCGGCCGACTCCCGGGCGGTGACCAACCCAAGATGGCGCTCGGGCAAACCGACGCCCTCAACGTGCGGCACATAGCCCAGGACGGGTAGCGTGCAGTAGTGCTCAATGGCCGTTTTGAGCAGCTGATAATGTGATTCGCTGTTGACGCGATTGACAATCACCCCGGCAATATTGAGGGTAGGGTCGAACCGCTGAAAGCCCATTACGGTCGCGGCAATCGACGTAGATACCGCCTTGCCGTCCACCAGCAGAACCACCGGACAGCCCAGCTGTTTTGCCATCGCGGCGGTGCTGCAATAGTTCGGATCGGTGCCGTAGCCGTCATACAGCCCCATCACGCCTTCAATGACCGCGATATCCGCCTGCTGCATATGCTCGCAAAACAGCGCGTTGAGTATTGGCTCAGGAAGCATGAAGCTGTCGAGGTTGCGGGAGGAGGCGCCGCTGACTTTGGTATGCCAGCCGGTATCAAGATAGTCAGGGCCCACTTTATACGGCTGGACGCGTAATCCACGCTGTTTTAACAGACTCAACAGGCCAAGCGTCACCGTGGTTTTACCACAACCGCTTCCGGTACCTGCCAGAACAAACGCGTACTGCTTTGCCGCCATGACCCCGATCCTGTCCAGGGTGGTTGGGAGGTATAGATACACGTCGTCCCAGTCTTTCGACTGTATGATGCATCAGTACAACCCACTTCCCACCGAAGTTGTTGAACGTTCCCGACAGGCAGGTCTTCTGGCTTAGCGTCCTCCTCGCCCGTCCTTCCCAATCTCACGATCAGTGGTCATTACGGGGTCGTCAGCATCACAGCAGCGGGGGCTGCGGGGGATTGTCACCCCCTTCCCTGCCACAAATGTGGCAAAACCTGTCGGCTTACATTATGAGAAAGAGTTCGTTCTCAAAACAGCAATGCTATTTGCGGCGCTTCAATTCACCTTAGGCAAATACTTAACCACAAATGAAAACCATGCTGAGTAAAACGTGGCGCCAGAATAATTGACACCTTTCTCAATAACTCAACGTTTTATCACAAAAAATAAAAAGCAAAGATAATCACGCTTAAAATCTCAATATTTATTGTTCTATGACAAGTTATTGCACTACTTGATATTTTTTCATTTTATTGTGATCAAAATTCATCAGGATATTAAAGCCCGGTAAAAACATAATATTGCTGTTCAACGTAAGTCAGTGTGATTTCATTGATGCATTACGCGTTCAGCAGGATCGCAAAATAATATGGAGACTATCCAGGTCGGAATTTGCGGTATATCAAGGTAAGAGGAATATCCTCATGACACTATGCTCCAGAAATTTCTGACCAGTAAGGTGGAAACGTGGCTGTTGCGCAGTGCCCCGCGTCGTGCGGTGAGCTTATCCAGGGCTGGATTTTGGGCAGTGAGAAGCTGGTCTCCTGCCCTGTCGAATGGTACAGCACCGTTGAGGTGAGCCACGGCTCACCCGTGGCGGATGAACGCCCGCTTTCGCGCGCGATGGTCGAGCGATTGTTGCAGCACTGGCATTATCCGGCGCAGCTAAGCCAGGATATCCGCATTGACGTGCACTCGACCATCCCGGTTGCCAAAGGGATGGCCAGCAGCACCGCGGATATCGCCGCCACCGCCGTCGCCACCGCCCACCATCTGGGGCGTCAGCTCGACGAAAGCACGCTGGCAACGCTTTGCGTTTCGCTCGAACCCACCGACAGCACCGTGTTTCGCCAGTTGACCCTTTTCGACCATAACGACGCTTCCACGCAGATCGCCTGCCACGCCCAGCCCGCTCTCGACCTGCTCGTTCTGGAAAGTCCGCAAACGCTGCGTACGGCAGATTACCACCGCATCCCGCGTCAGGCGGGGCTACTGGCCGGTGCGCCAGCGCTGGAACGCGCGTGGGGAAAAGTCCAGGAGTCCTGCATAACGCAAAACCCTTATCGGATGGGCGAAGCGGCCACCCTCAGCGCCATCGCCAGCCAGACGCTGTTGCCTAAACCGGATTTTGACGCACTGCTCTCACTGGTGGAGGAGTGCGGTATTTACGGGGTGAACGTGGCGCACAGCGGTAGCGTCGTGGGTCTGATGCTGGACAGAAATAAAGACGATGTCGATTATGTGAAATGGCTGCTGGTAAAAAAACAGCTCACCCGCCACTGGCCTGAACAACACCTGCTGCGGATGGTAAAAGGCGGCGTGACGCTACTCTGATAGCAGCCTGTGCTGAATGAGCCACTCGACCTGCTGCCTGACCTCTTGCTCGTGCTCCTGCGCTAAAGCCTGCTGCAGCGGAGCATGCCGGAAGAACGCGGCCCAAAATGCACGCTTGCGCTCCCGGTCACCGCATGCGCGATTAATCCGTTCACGCAGCGTCCCCGCCAGCCGCACGCTTTCCCGCATGCCCGGAGGAAGGTGGGCTGCGACATGCGCTTTGAGGATCTTGCTGTACACCGGCGCGTTGCCCCCGCAGCTCAGCGCAATAATGACCGGCGAATGGTCGATTATGGCCGGTGAGATAAAGGTGGCAGCAGAAGGGTCGTCCGTGACATTGCAAAAGATACGCTCCGCGCTGGCGGCCGCGGCGACCTGACGATTCACCTGCGGATCGCTGGTCGCGGCAATGACCAGCCAGCACGACTGCAGATACTGCGGCGAAAACGTCGCCGGAAACCACTCGATGTCACCGCTCGCGTGCAGGCTGGCGAGTTCCGGCGTCAGGGTGGGCGCAACCAGATGCAGCACCGCCCCGGCCGCCAGCAGCCCCTTCGCCTTATGCGTCGCCACCTGCCCGCCACCGACGATCAGGCAGCGTTTCCCCTTCAGGTTGCAAAAAATCGGGAAATAGTCCATCGCCTTAGCCTTGTAAAACGTGAGTCAGCGCGGCAATAAACCGGCGGTTCTCCGCCTCGGTACGCACGGCAATCCGGTAGTAGTCGCGATCGAGCCCTGGATAGTTTTCGCAGTGGCGGATAAGGATGTGATGGCCGAGCAGCGCCGCCTTCAGGTCGAAACCCGGACGCAGACAGCGGAAGAAAATAAAGTTGGCCTGCGGCTTCCAGACCGCCAGCGATGAAAAGCGCGCCATCGCCTGCCACAGGAAATCCCGCTCCCGGGCGATAAAGGCGTGGCTGCGAGCAATATAGTCCTCATCCGACAGCAAATATTGCCCCACAAGCGCCGAGAAGGCATTCACGGACCAGGGCTCACGGGTGCGTTTCAGCTGGTGAATGGTTTGCGTATTGCCGCTCAGCAGATACCCAAGACGCAGCCCGGGAATAGCAAAAAACTTGGTCAGGGATCGCAGCAGGTAAAGATAGCGTGACTCCGCCAGCCGCGGCGCCAGCGTGGAGCCCTGCGGCAGAAAATCGATGAACGCCTCATCCACAATCAGCGCAATCTGCAGCGATTCGCACAGTGAGGCCAGCCGGTCGAGAAGACCGGCATCAGGCATGAGTCCGGTAGGGTTGTTTGGCGTCGCGATAAACAGGCAATCGGGCCTGTGCGCGCGAACGGCGTCCAGTATGGAAACATCCACCTGGAACCCGTTCTGCTCACTCAGCGCATAGTCAATTATCTCGCAACCCTGCTGCTGTAATGCCCGGCGATATTCGGCGAAGCCCGGTACCAGCAGCATCGCCCGGCGAGGGGCAAGCGTTCGCACCAGGCCATAGATCAGCTCCGTTTCGCCATTCCCGGCAATCGTCTGGTCATAGTCACACCGGCTGGCGGTGGCCAGCGCCTGATGAAGATGGCGGTATTCAACGTCCGGGTACTGCATGATGATATCCAGGTGGGACACAATGAGCGACCTGACGCGATCGGGCAGCCCTAACGGATTGATGTTCGCGCTAAAGTCCACCAGCAGCTCGGGATCGATCCCCAACTGCAGCCCCGCTTCCAGAACGTTACCACCATGCTCACTCATTCGTTTCACTCGTCCATTTCGAAAATGTCAGGATAACATCAGACAACAATCTGATTCAGCGCGATATGTGATGCGGTAAACGCCAGTATCTCCTGCAGGCTGACCACCTCACCAATGACGATAAGCGCCGGAGCATGCAGTTTTTGACGTTCAACCTCGAGGTGGATATCGGTCAGCGTACCTTTGGCGATCTGCTGACGAGACTGGCTGGCATACATCACCACCGCTACCGGCGTTTCAGCGGACATGCCTCCCTCGATGAGCTGCTGGCAGATTTCCGTCAGCCGCGTCATTCCCATCAGAACGATCAGCGTTCCGTTGATTTGCGCCAGGGCATGCCAGTTTTGCGGGTCGTTCCCCTGGCACATATGACCGGTCACAATATGAAAGCTGGAGGCGTAATGACGGTGCGTGACCGGGATCCCGGCATAGGCCAGTCCGCCAATCGCGGAACTGATCCCCGGCACAATTTCGAACGTCAGGCCGGCTTTCGCCAGCTGCTCGGCCTCTTCGCCCCCGCGGCCAAAAACGTAGGGGTCCCCGCCTTTCAGGCGCACCACCTGGCGCCCTTCCCCGGCATGCTTGACCAGCAGGGCATTGATTTGTTCCTGAGGCACCGGATGATGGCTTGGGGTTTTACCGACATCAATAATCAGACAGCCTGCCGGAGCCTGAGCCAGAAGTTCAGGGTTTACCAGGCGATCGTGAACAATCACCTCCGCATGGCGGATACAGTGCAAACCTTTTACCGTAATCAAAGATGCATCGCCAGGCCCTGCCCCTACAAGCCAAACCTTCCCTTTACTCATCGTTATATCCTCAGATTAAATATTTAAAGACGCAAGAAAGCGGGTAATTAAAATTAGTGCTGAATTATACATCCCCTCCACACGTCAAAAATTTGATGTATTTATCACTCTTTCTTAATTTTACGAATGGCGTTTATGACCAATATCAATAAAACAGTGAATACCGCCTTCCCTCTGCCATTACGACATTATTGCTTTGGTCATCATGCTTAAAAAAACATATAAATCGCCTTCAGCAATAAAACAGGCGCGCGATCACAAATATTAAAATGGTTTTGTCAGCGACGTTTACAGACAAATATCAACCCTAAAATAAAGCGCACACAAGTAACTGATATAAAACATTTTTCAATGCAACACCATTACCATCATCATTTTTGGAAGGATTTTTTGAAAATAGATCAATTGCATCCCTTTCGTCTTCAAAACACACTCCAAAACCATTAACAGACCCAATGTACATTAACCGTTTTTAATACCCATTTTATTTTCACTATCAGCCCTACAGAGGATTACCCATGAAGAAATCAACACTTGTTATTGGCGTCATTGGTGCTGACTGCCATGCGGTAGGCAATAAAGTTCTGGATCGTGTTTTTACTTCCCATGATTTTCACGTCATCAATCTTGGTGTGATGGTGAGCCAGGATGAATATATTGATGCGGCCATCGAAACGGGTGCTGATGCTATTGTCGTTTCATCCATCTACGGCCATGGCGACATCGACTGCCTGGGGCTGCGCGAGCGCTGCATCGAACGCGGTATCGGCGACATTCTGCTTTTTGTTGGCGGTAACCTGGTCGTGGGTAAGCACGATTTCGCCGATGTCGAAGCCAAATTCAAAGAGATGGGTTTCAACCGCGTGTTCGCTCCGAGCCACGACCTGGAAGACGTCTGTCAGCTGATGGCGAACGATATACAGCAGCGTCAGCGCGTTGAAGAGCTCTGTCTTGAAGAGGGCTTCTGATGCAAATCGTCTCAGTCGACATTGGTTCGACGTGGACCAAAGCCGCGCTCTTCACGCCGGAGGGTGATGCGCTAACGTTGGTCAACCACGTTCTGACCCCGACGACGACCCACCATCTGGCGGAGGGTTTCTTTACCAGCCTGAACCAGGTGCTAAACGTTGCCGATGCGCGACCGTTGCTGAACAGCGGGGACGTTACGCTGAAATACTCGTCGTCGGCAAAAGGCGGGCTCGCCGTTGCCGCAATGGGTCTGGTGCCGTCAATAACCCTGGAATCAGCCAAAGTCACCGCCCATTCAGCGGGTGCCAAAATCGCCCAGTACTACTCGTACAAACTGAACCGTCACGATATCCAGGCGCTGGAGGACTCCCCGCCGGACATTCTGCTGTTCACGGGCGGTACGGACGGCGGCGAAGAGAGCTACGGACTGGCCAATGCCCGCGCGCTGGCTGCGTCAACGCTGGACTGCGCCATTATTTACGCCGGAAATCGCGATATTCAGGACGACGTGCAGGCCATTCTTGGCCACAAAGATCTGATCGTGGTCGACAACGTTTTGCCTGACCTCGATCACCCGAATCCGTATGCCGCCCGCAAGGCTATCTGCGATGTCTTTCTCTCCCGCATCGTGAAGGGGAAAGGGCTGGACGTTATCGTCGGGGAAACCGGCGAAGAGCCGATGCCTACGCCGTGGACCGTCTACGAGCTGGTGAAAGCGATCAGTGATGTCGACAGCGCGTGGAAAGAATTCATGCTGATCGACATGGGCGGAGCCACCACCGACGTCTATTCCGCCAGCGCCAACATGCTCTCCCCGGATACCGTCCTGCACGGCGTGCCTGAGCCGTTTGTGAAACGCACCGTAGAGGGCGACCTCGGCATGCGCGTCTCGGCGGTGGTGGTTGGCGAAAGTACGCAGGAACTGGTGAACGCGGTGTTCACCCACCAGCCTCAGCGCAGGGAAGCGTTCTATGGCTATCTGCGCCATCTGGTCGCGCATCCGGACTACCTCCCTGCTACCGAAGAAGAAAAGCATTTCGACACGCTGCTGGCCGGGCTGTGCGTGGGGTACGCCAGCGAGCGCCATGCCGGCACCAAAAAACAGGTCTGTACCTGCGTAGGCAACGTCGATTTGCAGATGGGGCGCGATCTGACCACCGTGCGCAAAGTGGTGGGTTCCGGGGGATGGCTCTCCCGTGCCAGCCAGTTCGATATTCACCGCTGGCTGAAGTACCGCGAGCTGGACGACGGCAGCAGACGCGTTCTTTTACCCGGGCAGTTTGACTATTACCGCGATGCAAAAGGTCTGCTTCCTCTGCTGGCGAACGTCGCCAGGCTGGACCCGCAGGCGGCGGCTCGCACCAGTATTCAATGTTTAACCCTATAAAACCTAAGGCAGCAACGAATGGAACTTCGAAATAAAAAGCTAACCCATGACGAATTCATGACTGAGCGGCAACAGGTCTTACAGACCTGGCAAACCGGCAAGGACGTTGAGAACTTCGAAGATGGCGTGAAGTACCAGCAAACCATTCCTGAGCAAAAACGCTTTTCTCACGCCCTACTGAAGGCGGACCAGGAAGGTAAAACCCTGAGCCAGCCGCGCGCAGGCGTAGCGCTGATGGATGAACATATCGCCCTGCTCAAAACGCTGCAGGAAGATTGCGATTTGCTGCCCAGCACCATCGATGCCTACACCCGTCTGAATCGCTATGAAGAGGCGGCGGTAGGGATCCAAAAATCCATCGAAGCGGGCACCTCCAAACTTAACGGCTTACCGGTCGTCAACCACGGCGTCGCCGCCTGCCGCCGCATGACTGAAGCGCTGGAGAAACCGATTCAGGTACGTCACGGCACGCCGGATGCGCGCCTGCTGGCGGAGATCGCGATGGCCAGCGGCTTTACCAGCTATGAAGGCGGCGGTATCTCCTACAACATTCCGTACGCCAAGCGCGTCACTCTGGAAAAATCTATCCGCGACTGGCAGTACTGCGACCGTCTGATGGGCCTGTACGAGGAGAACGGCATTCGCATTAACCGTGAACCGTTTGGTCCGCTGACCGGCACCCTGATCCCGCCGTTTGTGTCCCACTCGGTGGCGATTATCGAAGGTCTGCTGGCGCTGGAACAGGGCGTGAAGTCAATTACCGTCGGCTACGGCCAGGTCGGTAGCCTGACGCAGGATATCGCCGCGATTCAGGCTCTGCGCGAGCTGTCCCACGAATATTTCCATAACCACGGTTTTGACGATTACGAGCTGAGTACCGTCTTCCACCAGTGGATGGGCGGCTTCCCGGAAGATGAGTCGAAAGCGTTTGCCATTATCTCCTGGGGCGCAGCGGTTGCCGGTATGTCCGGGGCGACCAAAGTGATCACCAAGAGCCCGCACGAAGCGTTCGGCATTCCGACCGCCGCCGCAAATGCCCAGGGGCTGAAGGCCTCGCGTCAGATGCTCAACATGGTCAGCGATCAGAAGTTCCCGCCGTGCGCCGCCGTCGAGCAGGAAGTCGAGCTCATTAAGAGCGAAGTCCGCGCCGTGCTGAAGAAAGTCTTCGAACTGGGCAACGGCGATGTCGCGCGCGGGACGGTGCTGGCGTTTGAAGCGGGCGTGCTGGACGTACCGTTCGCCCCTGCCTCCTGCAACGCAGGCAAAATTCTGCCGGTGCGTGATAACGCCGGTGCCATTCGCGTGCTGGAAGCCGGTGCGGTTCCGCTGCCGAAAGATATCCTCGCCCTGCATCACGATTACGTCGCCGAGCGCGCGCGTTTTGAAGGCCGTAAGCCCTCATTCCAGATGGTTGTTGATGACATCAACGCGGTATCCCACAGTAAATTAATAGGAAGACCATAATGAAAATTAAGCAGGCCCTTTTCACCGCAGGCTACTCCTCGTTCTATTTCGACGATCAGCAGGCCATCAAAAACGGCGCCGGTCATGACGGGTTTATCTATACCGGCAATCCGGTAACGCCTGGATTTACGTCCGTTCGTCAGGCGGGTGAATGCGTATCCGTACAGCTGATTCTGGAAAACGGCGCGGTGGCGGTGGGCGATTGTGCAGCGGTGCAATATTCAGGGGCAGGCGGTCGTGATCCGCTGTTCCTGGCTGAACACTTCATTCCGTTCCTCAACGATCACATCAAGCCGCTGCTGGAAGGCCGTGACGTTGACCGGTTCCTGACGAATGCCCGTTTCTTTGACGAACTGCGTATAGACGGCCATCTGCTGCATACCGCCGTACGCTATGGTCTGTCGCAGGCGCTGCTCGACGCGGCGGCACTGGCGACCGGCCGCCTGAAAACGGAAGTCGTGTGTGATGAATGGCAGCTGCCGTGCGTTCCGGAGGCCATTCCGTTATTTGGTCAGAGCGGCGACGACCGCTATATCGCCGTCGACAAGATGATCCTCAAAGGCGTTGACGTACTGCCACATGCGCTTATCAACAACGTGGAAGAGAAGCTGGGCCTGAAAGGGGAAAAACTGCGGGAGTATGTGCGCTGGTTATCCGACCGCATCCTGAGCCTGCGCACCAGCCCGCGCTATCGCCCGACGCTGCACATTGACGTGTACGGCACCATCGGTCTGATTTTCGATATGGATCCGGTACGTTGCGCCGCCTATATCGCCAGCCTCGAAAAAGAAGCCCAGGGCCTGCCGCTGTACATTGAAGGGCCGGTGGATGCGGGTAACAAGCCGGATCAGATCCGCCTGCTGACCGCCATCACCCACGAGCTGATGCGTCTGGGTTCCGGCGTGAAAATCGTTGCCGATGAGTGGTGTAACACCTATCAGGACATTGTGGACTTCACCGATGCGGGCAGCTGCCACATGGTGCAGATTAAAACCCCGGACCTGGGCGGTATTCACAACATCGTTGATGCGGTGCTGTATTGCAACAAGCACGGCATGGAAGCCTATCAGGGCGGTACCTGTAACGAAACGGAAATCAGCGCCCGCACCTGCGTGCACGTGGCCCTCGCCGCTCGCCCGATGCGCATGCTGATCAAACCGGGCATGGGCTTCGATGAAGGTCTTAACATCGTGTTTAACGAAATGAACCGCACCATCGCACTGTTGCAGACTAAGGATTAAAAGATGGCACGTACATTTAAGATCTTATCGCCAACGGCTATCCTGGGCTATGGCTTCCCGGAAGAGAGCTTTCGGAAGGCCATGGAAGCGTCGCCGGATCTTATTGCGGTCGACGCAGGCTCTTCCGACCCTGGCCCCCACTACCTGGGGGCAGGTAAGCCTTTCACCGACCGGGCGGGGGTAAAACGCGATCTACGCTATATGATCGTGGCTGGCGTTAAGCACAACATTCCGGTGGTGATCGGTACCGCCGGTGGGTCCGGCGCCGCGCCTCATCTGGAGTGGTGCCGCCAGATAATCCTTGAGATTGCTCAGGAAGAGAAACTCTCATTCTCCATGGCGCTGATCCCGTCGGATGTCGATAAAGCCACCGTGCATCAGGCGCTGGATGACGGGAAAATCACCGCCCTGGATTTCGTCCCGGAACTGACCCACGAGGCTATCGAAGAGAGCACCTATATCGTGGCGCAGATGGGTATCGAGCCTTTCCAGCGGGCGCTGGCGGCCGGGGCGCAGGTGGTGCTGGGCGGACGGGCGTACGATCCGGCCTGCTTTGCCGCGCTGCCCATCATGCAGGGCTTCGATGAAGGTCTGGCGCTGCACTGCGGTAAGATCCTCGAGTGCGCGGCGATTGCCGCTACGCCGGGGTCCGGCTCCGACTGCGCGATGGGCATCATTGACGATAACGGCTTTACGCTGAAAACGTTTAATCCGAAGCGTAAATTCACCGAAACGTCGGCGGCGGCGCACACCCTGTACGAGAAATCTGACCCGTACTTCCTGCCGGGGCCGGGCGGCGTTCTGAACCTGAAAGGGTGCAGCTTCAAAGCGGTCAACGAGGGCGAAGTGTACGTCAGCGGTTCCCGCCACGAAGAAACGCCGTACGCGCTGAAGCTGGAAGGCGCCCGCCGGGTCGGCTTCCGCTGCCTGACCATTGCCGGTACGCGCGACCCGATCATGATTGCCGGGATCGATAATATCCTAGAAGAAGTGCAGGTCAGCGTGAAGCGCAACCTCTCGCTGAATGACGACAGCATCCGCATGACGTTCCACCTGTACGGAAAGAATGGCGTGATGGGCAACCATGAGCCGATGCAGTCCGCCGGGCACGAACTGGGTATTTTGCTGGACGTAGTGGCCCCCACCCAGGATATCGCCAACAGCGTCTGTTCGCTGGTGCGCTCTACCCTGCTGCACTACGGCTATGAAAACCGGATCGCAACAGCGGGCAACCTCGCGTTCCCTTTCTCCCCTTCCGACATTCAGAGCGGCCCGGTGTATGAGTTCTCAATCTACCACCTGATCGAAGCGAGCGACGCGCTGCGTTTTGATTTCCACCTCGAGCAGGTCACGCCAGAAGGAGTTCAGCTATGAAACAGGGTATTTGCTCACTGGCGCAGGTCATTCGTTCTAAAAACGCCGGACCGTATGAGCTGGTTCTGGATATTTTATTTAAAACGCGTGAAGACTATCAGCGGGTAAAAGCCTCGGAGCAATTAACGCCGCAGCTTATTGCCCGTTTATATAACGTCAAGCCTGACTTTATTCATCGCATTATCTGGTTCGATCCGGCCAATGCGGTCAAAATCGTCATGCCTCGCGATATTATCTCCGGCAACGTCGGTGACAATGATGTCTATGGTGCCCAGCAGCATGCACCGTTATTAAGTATCGAGTTTGATCTGTAACACTACAAATACAACAGCGTCCATTGGGATATAGATATTTGCTGTATCACTGTATTCCAGATAATTCATGCGGTTGGTCACAACAAACGTGCGTCTGAGCGGTTCATCAGGGCTCAGGCGCACGCGACCCTACACATTAACCAACCTTTATCCGATGGAGTAAACATGAAAAAAATAAGCTTAACGAAAATGATCATATTAGGTTTGATACTCGGCATGATTGCCGGGGTGGTCATTAATAATATGGCATCAGCAGATACAGCAAAAACGTACGCACAGGATATCTCTATTTTCACCACCATATTCTTACGCATGGTGAAAATGATTATTGCCCCGCTGGTCATTTCCACCCTGGTGGTCGGTATAGCCAAAATGGGTGATGCTAAAACGCTTGGCCGTATATTCTCCAAAACCTTTTTCCTCTTTATTTGCGCCTCGCTGCTGTCCATCGCCCTGGGGCTGGTTATCGTCAACATCTTCCAGCCTGGCGCAGGCATTAACTTTGTTCCCCATGACGCCGGGGCCGTTGCGGCCGTTCAGTCCGAGCCGTTCACGCTGAAAGTGTTTATCTCTCACGCGGTACCGACCAGCATCGTTGATGCGATGGCCCGCAACGAGATTCTGCAAATCGTGGTGTTCTCGATTTTCCTCGGCTGCAGCCTGGCAGCCATTGGTGAGAAAGCCGACCCCATCATTAAGGTGCTCGACTCTCTGGTGCATGTGATGCTGAAGCTGACGGGTTACGTCATGCTGTTTGCCCCGCTGACCGTATTTGCCGCGATCTCCGGACTGATTGCCGAACGCGGTCTGGGCGTGATGGTCAGCGCCGGTATTTTCATGGGTGAGTTCTACATGACGCTCGGCCTGCTGTGGGCGATTCTGATTGGCCTGTCCACGATGATTGTCGGTCCGTGCATCAGTCGTCTGACTAAAGCGATTCTCGAACCTGCGCTGCTGGCCTTTACGACCTCAAGTTCAGAAGCGGCTTTCCCGGGCACGCTGAACAAACTGGAAAAATTCGGCGTCTCCTCCAGGATTGCCAGCTTTGTCCTGCCCATCGGCTACTCCTTTAACCTGGTCGGCTCAATGGCCTACTGCTCGTTTGCGACCGTGTTTATCGCCCAGGCGTGCAACATCGAACTGAGCATTGGCGAGCAGATCACCATGCTGCTGATCCTGATGCTGACCTCTAAAGGGATGGCGGGCGTGCCGCGCGCATCGATGGTGGTTATTGCCGCCACGCTCAACCAGTTCAACATTCCGGAAGCGGGTCTGATTCTGCTGATGGGCGTCGATCCGTTCCTCGACATGGGCCGTTCCGCCACCAACGTGATGAGTAACGCAATGGGTGCCGCTATCGTCGGTCGCTGGGAAGGCGAGCACTTCGGCGCCGGCTGCCGCGGCAAGGTTCCGGCCAAAGAAAGCACTGCTTCAGAAACTGAAATCGCCATGTATTGATTACAAAGGCCAACCGTGGTTGGCCTTTCGTCTTCCGATGTACAGGAAAGCCCCATGAAGATAAACATTTTCGGCGTCAGCCTCTTATCCGTCAGCCTGATGTTTAGCGCTGCCACGCTGGCGCAAACCGCGCCGGACTATGCGCAGCTGCTTGAACAGGCTCACCAAAAATTCAAAGGTAATCATGAGGGGAAGGTCGCCGACTACATCCCTGCCCTGGCGACCTATAGCCCCGACAATTTCGCCATCACCCTCGCCACGGTCGACGGCAAGATTTACCAGGTTGGCGATGTGAAAAAAGCGTTTCCAATGGAGTCGCTGAGCAAGGTTTTCACCCTGGCGCTGGCGATGGAGCAGCGCGGTCCGCAGGAGGTACTGGATAAACTCGGCGCCAGTGCGACCGGTCTGCCCTTCAACTCCGGTTTAGCCATTGAGCTGACCAAAGGTGCGCCGGAAAACCCGCTGGTGAATGCGGGGGCGATGAGCACGGTTAGCCTGATTGAGGCGAAAGATAAGACTGACCGCTGGAACACGATCCTCAATAACCTGAACGCGTGGGCCGATGCCTCGCTGACCGTCAACGAGCCGGTGTTCAAATCGGAAATGGAGACCAATCAGCATAACCAGGCGCTGGCGATGCTGATGGCCTCCTACAACAGCTTTTATGGCGATACCCGGGAAGCCGTCGAAATCTACACCCGCCAGTGTTCCGTAGACATCACCGTTGAGCAGCTCGCCAAAATGGGCGCGGTGCTGGCAAACAAGGGCAAATCGCCTTTCAACGGTAAGCAACTGCTGAATGAACGCTACGTGCCGCAGGTTCTGGCGGAAATGGCGATTGCCGGGCTGTACGACGGCAGCGGCAAATGGCTGTACACCGTTGGGATCCCGGCGAAGAGCGGCGTCGGCGGTGGCATGGTTGCCATCGTGCCCGGTCAATACGCCATCGCGGTCTACTCGCCACCGCTGGATGCCGCCGGGAATAGCGTCCGCGCCCAGCAGACGATTGCGTATGTTGCCGGGGCGACGCAGGCCAGCCTCTTTTTAGCCCATTGACTGTGATTTTGTCAGCCGGGCGCGGCAGCTGCGCCAGCGCCCGGCAAAAACAACCACAAAGTGAGAAGTACTATGTCTAAACCATTTGTCTGGCAGGAACTGTTTGTTCAGAGTAACGATACGACGGAATATGAACTCCTCAGCACACAGCACGTTACGGTGACGGAGTTAGAGGGCGAGGAGGTCATTAAGGTGGCGCCTGAGGCATTGACCCTGTTGGCACAGCAGGCCTTTTATGAAGCCTCATTTTTCCTGCGCGCCGGACATTTAACGCAGATAGCCAGCATCCTGCATGACCCGCAGGCCAGCAGTAACGATAAGTATGTCGCCCTGCAGCTGCTGCGCAACGCCGAAGTGTCGGCAAAAGGCGTCCTGCCAAACTGTCAGGATACCGGCACGGCCACCGTTGTGGCGAGCAAAGGCCAGCACGTCTGGACCGGCGGTGATGATGCCGAAGCGCTGAGCAAAGGGATTTATACCACCTTTAGCGAGTGTAACCTGCGCTACTCGCAAAACGCACCGCTGGACATGTATACCGAGGTTAATACCCAAACCAACCTGCCGGCGCAGATAGACATCAGCGCGACGCCGGGGAGCGAATATCGCTTCCTGTTTGTCAATAAAGGCGGCGGATCGGCTAACAAAGCCGCGCTGTTCCAGGAAACGAAATCGATTCTGCAGCCGGAGAAGCTCACCGCGTTCCTGATCGAGAAGATGAAGTCGCTCGGTACCGCGGCCTGTCCACCGTATCACATTGCCTTTGTGGTCGGCGGCCTCTCTGCCGACCAGGCGCTGAAGGTGGCGAAGCTGGCCTCAACAAAATATTATGACAACCTGCCCACCAGCGGGAACGAGCTGGGCCAGGCGTTCCGCGATACGGCGCTGGAAGCCACGCTGCTCAACGCCAGCCGCGAATTCGGCATCGGTGCCCAGTTTGGCGGCAAGTATTTCGCGCACGATATTCGCGTCATCCGCCTGCCGCGTCACGGCGGTTCCTGCCCTGTCGCCATGGCGCTCTCCTGCTCCGCCGACCGCAATATCAAAGCGAAAATCAACAAGCACGGTATCTGGCTGGAGAAGCTGGAACATAATCCAGGGAAATACATCCCCGACGCCAGCCGTGAGGAACACGACGTCCGAACCGTACAGATCAACCTGAACCGCCAGCTGCGCGAGATCCTGCGTGATATGTCTGCCCTGCCGATCGGCACCCGGCTGTCGTTAAGCGGTCCGATCGTGGTCGCACGCGATATTGTTCACGCAAAAATCAAAGCCCGGCTGGATAATGGCGAGCCGATGCCGGAGTACATGAAAAACCATATCGTCTATTACGCCGGTCCGGCGAAAACACCGGAGAATCAGGCCTGCGGCTCCCTCGGTCCGACCACCGGCGGGCGCATGGACGGCTACGTCGATGCTTTCCAGGCCGCAGGCGGAAGCCTGATCATGCTTTCCAAGGGCAACCGCAGCCAGCAGGTTACCGATGCCTGCCATAAGCACGGCGGCTTCAACCTCGGCAGCATCGGCGGTGCGGCGGCGCTGCTGGCGCAGCAGTATGTGAAAAGCCTGCGCTGCCTTGAGTATCCCGAACTGGGCATGGAGGCGGTATGGATGATGGAGGTCGAGAATCTGCCCGCCTTTGTGCTGGTTGACGACAAAGGGAATAATTTCTTCAGCCAGTTTGAGCAGCAGCATCGCTGTGCATCCTGCCCTGCCGGACATTAAGGAGCCACTATGGAAGCGCGAGCTAACGCAGAAAAACACCGCCAACGACAGCAAAAGCGCAAAGAGCAGGTTGATATCCGCGTGGCGGCGGCAACAGAGAAGAAAGGCATTCTGATCGTCTTCACCGGCAACGGAAAAGGCAAGTCCACCGCCGCCTTCGGTACGGCGACGCGTGCCGTCGGCCACGGTAAAACCGTTGGCGTCGCGCAGTTTATTAAAGGCCAGTGGGATAATGGTGAATACAACACCCTGCATCCGCTCGGCGTCGAGTTTCACATTATGGGCACCGGCTTTACCTGGGAGACACAAAACCGGGAGACGGATATTCAGGCCGCAGCGGCGGTGTGGCAGGAGAGCAAGCGCATGCTGGCTGACCCGAGCTACGACCTGGTGGTTCTGGATGAGCTCACCTATATGCTGGCTTATCACTATCTGGATACTCAGGAGGTGATCGCGGCAGTTGAGAACCGTCCGGTGCAGCAGACTGTGATCGTCACCGGACGCGGCTGTCACTCGCAGTTACTGGCGCTTGCCGACACGGTCAGCGAAATGCGCCCGGTAAAACACGCATTTGACAGCGGTATTCAGGCGCAGGAGGGCATTGACTGGTAAGCATGTCGGTACCGGATGGCGCGCCGCACTGCCGCCATCCGATGTTATTACGCGGCCGGCGATACCACTGATTTTTGTAATAGCCACTCGCGGAAGGTTTGTAACGGCAGGGACTGAGCCTTTTCCTCCCGCCACGTCATGATGAAGCGGTTGCCGGTGCGGATAGGAACATCACAGGGGATCACCATCTCGCCGCAGTCCAGGTCATGCTGGATGGCGAAGCGGGGAAGCAGCGCGACCCCAAGATTCGATCGTACTGCGGCAATCAGCATCGAGAGGAGGTCAAAACGCGGGCCAAGATTCACGTCCGGACTGGTAATACCGGACAGCGCAAACCACTCCTGCCAGCCATTGATGCGAGTGCTTTGGTGTAACAGCGGAAACTCACTGAGCAGCTCCTCAACCCCCAGCTTCTGCTCCGCGCTGGGGAGCAAGCTTCGGCTGCAGACCGGCAGGATCTCCTCTTCAAATAAATAATCGACTTCCGACCACGGGGGACAAAAATCGGCGCGCATAATAGCCGCATCGTATTCACGATTTAAAAAATCGCCGATATTGGCCAGCGAGTGAATGTTAACAATAATATCAGGATTTAATTTATTAAACTCCCATAAATTAGGGATCAGCCAATGCGTACTGAAGGTGGGATTTACCGCCAGCTCCACAACCTGAACGGCAGGCTGCCAGGACATTATCATATTTGTATCGCGTTCCAGCTTATTAAGCGTCTCTTTGACGATATTCAAATAATGCTTGCCTGCTGCATTCAGAAAAATCCGCTTTTTGGCATGATTGAATAATGAGGTGTGTAAAAACTCCTCCAGGGCCGTCACCTGTCTGAACACTGCACTCTGCGTTAACGCCAGCTCTTCTGCCGCGCGGGTATAGCTTTCGTGACGCGCCACAACTTCGAACGTCACCAGCAGCTCGCTCTTGGGGATTTTTCCTCTCATCATGTCTTCCATTCATGGTGGGTAACAGTAATTTTTTGAAGCGAATAAACCCTGCTTCAGAACGATACCGCCATTATATTTTAGTTATGCTCTGTCGGCAGTGATCCACACCATGATTTAATCAGTTTTGCGCGTCAGGCCAAACTACTTGCAGAAAATGAAATGAAACATGAAAGATTATTAAGAACCTGTTCTCTTTTGTGCCTCGTGTAATGGAGACAGCGTCTTATTATATGAAAAATCATATGGCCATTAAAAACAGGAATAGCATAGGGCTGGACGTTAAAAAATATAAAACAAAACGTTGTGCTAAAAATAGAACAGGGTTCTGTGTACGTCTTTTGATCAGCGGCGCACCCGCGTGACGGATGCCAGAGCACCGTTCCAGCGCCTCTTCAGCACGCAAGCAGAAACCGGCTCAAAACAAAAAACCCAGATCGCATAACGATCTGGGTTTCGAATTTGGCGGAAGCGTAGAGATTCGAACTCTAGAACCCTTTCGGGTCGCCGGTTTTCAAGACCGGTGCCTTCAACCGCTCGGCCACGCTTCCAAAGTGAGGCGCACTATAAACATCTATTAGCGCCTTGTAAAGCAGGAATTTTTCTATTTTTAGCCACCGGCGTTTGACTGCGCAAAAATCACCCAGGCGCTTACCGCGCATCGGTCTCTGCTCCCTTGTACATACCGTTACACAGCAACGCTCATCCTTTTAAATCGCTCTGGTATAGAATGCCACAAAAATAGACGGCCATTTGTTGTGTAATTGTTATAAATCTGAGTACCGACAGATTTTAGAAATTACTGCCATGCAGTGTTACTGGTTGATGATGAAAATCAAAAATACGCTTTGCTTACATATCCTGATGGCGACTCTGGCCATTTTGTTCCTGTGTGTTCACCCGCTGGTGACGAGCTTCGATCCGCCCCTCACCTTCCAGCCGCTGATTAAATCAATGGAGGGCACGCCGAAAGAACAAGCGGAAAAAATTGCGACTATTTCCCATGCCTTACAAGGTAATGCGATTTTCTTCATTGGCGCGTCTGAGGTTGCCACCTCAGAAGATGAACATTACGCTGTATATAATTACTTTAATAAGCAATTACACACACCCGTTGTGGCGTATGGCGATGCGTTTGTCGATGACGAAACGCAGTTTTTACTGTTCTCGCGTTTTAAAAATAGCCTTAACGCAAACAGTAAAGTTGTTTTACTTCTGGCACCTGACAGCTTTTACTCAAAAGGGCTGCCACCGGCTATCTACGCCGATAATTTCCCCGGTTCTATTTTTAATCCGCTGATGAAGGACCCGCAGGCGCGCCCGCTGCTGGTTAATTATTTAAAGCATATTAATAGTAAAGAGATAAGCCATTTAACCTTTGGTCAAATGCGCGTCTTTGGCTGGCACCCCGATCTGATGTGGGACGAGCTGAGCTTCCAGTTTGCGAACGTCTGCACAATGATAAAAAACGACTGGCTGGCGCTGCTCAACGTCACGCCCCAGACGGTACAGCCGTGGCCGCAGCAGCCCACCACCCACATTACCCCTGACTGGGATAAAGAGCTGGCGAATGCGCGCGAGTTAAATAAAAAACGCCAGCAGAGCGCGGCCACGCTGTGGATGGACAAAACGATTTACGAAGAGGACGGTAAGCCGCAACAGTGGGATGACACGCCGGTCGTGCCTGCGCAAATCGCTGCGTTCAGTAAAACCGTCCAGCTGCTGAAGGAACGTCACGTGCAGGTAATTGCTATCGTCGACCCGGTTAACCCCTGGGCGCTTTACAATACCGATACCTTCCGCCCGGTTGATAAGCAAATTAAAACCATTCTGGAAAAGAACCAGATCCCTTATTTAGATATGTACGCCATGCCTTATCAGAATGGCTGGAACTGGGATCGTTTGCACCCTTCCGAACTGGCCTGGGTTCCTATGATTCGCTTTATTGCACAGAGCTTTAAATAATGAAAATCGCGATCCGTCTTTTTTTCCTTTATCTCCTGCTCGCGATCACTATCGTCGCGTGGACCTCTGTCGATGACAGCATGAGTATGCAGCTGCATTTTGAATATCAAAAGTTCTGAGGCCGAATGATGTATAGCTCAGGAATGTTTTTTGTCTATTTGTTTTCATCCGCTCTGGTGTTTGCGCTGGTCAATCGCGTATTACGTCATCGCCTGACTTATTTATCGGCCTTATCTGTCCTGGCTGCATTAGGCTGGGGCTATATTTTTCAGGGTGATTACCGTGTTCCCGCGGTCGTTTTTATCAGTTTTTACCTTGTCGCCGCGTTAAAAGAAAAAGGATGGTTAAAAACCTGGCAAGCTATTGTATTAACGCTGCTTCCTTTATTTTTAGTGAAATTGCACGTTAATCATCATCTCGGCATGATCGGCCTCTCTTTTATGACGTTCCGCGCAGTGGACGTGCTGCTCTATCGCAGTAAAAAAGAAGGCCAGAATTTCCTGCACTATTTCTGCTATCTGTTTATGCCCTTTATCATCCTGGCAGGCCCGATGTACCGCTGGCGGACATGGATGAGTGACGTCAGCAAGCCCGTGTTTGCCCTTAACCGTGAACAGTTTTTGGTCGCGTTAGAGCAAATCGTTACCGGCATTATCCAGAAGTTCCTGTTTGCCATGCTGGTTGATTCACTTGTCGTGCAGCCCTGGAGCCATAAGCCGTTTACGCTGACCGTGGGCGTGGTGATGTCGATTGCCTACAGCGCCTACCTCTACTTTGATTTTGCGGGCTACAGCAATATGGCCATCGGTGCGGGCCGCCTGTTTGGGTTGAACATTCCGGCAAACTTCAATATGCCCCTTCTGGCAAAGAACCCGCAGGACTTCTGGCGCCGCTTCCACATCAGTTTGTCTGAATGGCTGCGCGATGTGGTCTTTATGCCCGTCTATATGAACCTGATGAAGTTCAACTTTTTCCGTCAGAACAAAACGCTGGCGCAAAATATCGGTATTTTTTGCACCCTGTTCTGCATGGGGGCATGGAATGGCCTGGAACGCCATTACGTCATCAGCGGCGCGCTGTTTGGCGCGATTTCCGTTACTCATAACATGCTGCTGTGGTCAGCCAAGCGCAGCCCGGCATTGCACCGCGGTTTGCAGTATCCGGCCGTTGCGTTTTTAGGGAGAATTCTGACGCTGGGAAGCGCCGCGGGATCCCTTTACATCTTTAGTGGAATGTCACCTCTATGAAAAATCACTCCGATCTTCAGGAACTGCAGGATTTCTTACGTGCGGCATTATGCGATCCCGCCTCCCCGCAGCAACTGGCCATCAGCGGCAGCGACGAAGCCTTAAGCTGGCTACAGCTTTCTGCTGCCGTGACGGACTGGGCACAGCGCTATCAGCGTTGCCAGCCTGTTGCCGGTACGCCGGTCGTCTTGTACGGACACCAGCAGGCCGAGTTCGCCGTGGCGATTTATAGCTGTCTGCTGCACAACATTCCGTACATCCCGGTGGACTGCATCTACCCACAGGAGCGCCTGCGGGAGATCTGCCATCTGGCCAATGCCCCTTACTATTACGACGTCGCGACCCGGCAGTTCATCGCCACGGGTGAACCAGGCAAGGTGCTGGAGGAGCAGGATCTGGCCTATATCATGTTTACCTCAGGCAGCACCGGCAAGCCTAAAGGGGTGCAGATTGGGCGTGAAAGCGTATGGCACTTCATGAAATGGGTCAGCCAGGACTTTTCGCTGCCGGAAAAACCGGTGCTGATGAACCACGCGGTGTTCAGTTTTGACCTCTCCCTGATCCCTTTGCTGGCGAATCTGGCGATGGGCGGACACATTGTGCTGAACGCCAAAGACGATATTCAGAAAGAGAACTGGCTGGAGCGACTGAAAAGTAATGCGGTCTCCGCCTGGGTTTCCACCCCCTCTTTTGCATACCAGCAGCTGCTTTCCCCGCAGTTCAACAGCGAGTATTTGCCTGCGCTCAACGTCTTTATCTTCATTGGTGAAGTGTTAAATAAGGCGCTGGTTAAACAGCTCCGCCGCCGTTTCCCGCAGGCCAAAATCATCAACTCCTATGGCCCAACGGAAGCGACCATCGCGACGACCGTGGTTGAAATCACGGATGAGATCCTGAACAGCGACAGCGCCGTGCTGCCGGTGGGGGTCATGATGCCTGAGAGCAGAATGGAAATTTCCTCTGAGGGCGAGCTGATTATCTGGGGTAAAAACGTCATGCGCGGCTACCTCGGCCTGCCGCAGGAGAATGCAGAAAAATTACTCCGTCGGGAAAATGAAGCATTTCGCGGCTACCGGACAGGCGATCTGGGCTATGAAGCGGGGCTTATCTATTGCCAGGGCCGCAACGATAGCCAGGTCAAACTGAATGGCTACCGTATTGAAATCAATGAGATTGAAAACCGCCTTCTGGCCATGTCCGGCATCAATGAAGCGGTGGTTCTGCCGCTGATGAAATCCTGCGGCAGCGTGCTGCGCATTGCCGCGTTCTGCGTGACGGATATGGCGCCGGATACCATCAAAACGTCGCTGTCGAAGGTGGTCCCGCACTATATGGTGCCTTCACAAATTATCGTAAAAGACGCTTTGCCGCTGAATCCTAACGGCAAAATTGACCGCAAGCTGCTGGACGCTTACGCCCGCACAAATTAATGACTCCAGGAAAAATTATGGAACAAGAAATTCTCGCCCTGTTCGAAAAAGTGTTATCCCGTAAGGTGGGCTTTCACGATGAACTGATTGAATCCGACATTCTCGACTCCATCCTGGCAGTCGATATGGTGCTGGAAGTGCAGGACGTTTATGGCTGCATGATCCCGCCAACTGACGTGGCGACGGTGCTGAAAACCCCGGCGGACCTGGCCCGTTATATTGAAGAAAACCGCTAAACGCCCCTGCTGTTAATCCTGTCCTGAAGGCTCTGGCGCATCGCGCCAGAGCCCAGACGCAAAATGAATATCCATCACCGGAATTAAACCAACCGCTTTTGTGATTTCTCCTACACTTTAGGGGTCGTGTTGTTCTTAACAGAGGAGTCTGCGGTATGGCATTCGTAACCACGAAAGACGGCGTCAATATTTACTACAAAGACTGGGGCCCAAAAGAGGCCCAGCCCATTGTCTTCCACCACGGCTGGCCGTTGAGTGCCGATGACTGGGATAACCAGATGCTCTTCTTCCTTGCAGAAGGCTATCGCGTTATCGCTATCGATCGCCGCGGACATGGACGATCGGACCAGGTGAGTGAAGGCCACGATATGGATCATTATGCGGCCGATGCGTCAGCCGTGGTTGAAAGCCTGGATCTGCGTAATGCCGTGCACGTCGGTCACTCCACCGGCGGCGGCCAGGTCGCCCGCTATGTTGCGCGGTATGGCCAACCGCAGGGGCGCGTCGCCAAAGCAGTGCTCGTCAGCGCCGTTCCCCCTCTGATGGTAAAAACCGAAACTAACCCCGGCGGCACGCCCATTGAGGTTTTCGACGGCTTCCGCAAAGCGCTGGCGGCTAACCGCGCCCAGTTTTACCTCGACGTTGCCAGCGGTCCGTTCTACGGCTTTAATCGCGATGGCGCGGACGTTTCGCAGGGGACGATCCAGAACTGGTGGCGTCAGGGGATGATCGGGAGCGCTAAGGCCCACTACGAGGGGATTAAGGCGTTTTCAGAGACCGACCAGACGGAAGATTTAAAAACCATCACGGTGCCCGTTCTGGTGTTGCAGGGCGATGACGATCAGGTCGTGCCGTATAAAAATGCTGCCCTGCTGCAGGACAAGCTGCTGGCGAACAGCGTACTGAAAATTTATCCGGGCTTCCCGCACGGGATGCATACCACCCATGCGGATACCATCAACGCGGACATTCTGGCTTTTATTCGCTCATAACGCCGCGTTTCTTGCCGGGTGGCGCTGCGCTTACCCGGCCTACATTCCGCCACGATATCCCGTTCAATGCATCAACGCCACCCGAGGGTGGCGTTGTTTATTCTGCTCAGCGATTATCCAGCTGGGCGCGAACGTTGTTCAGACCGGTGGTGTTGATGCGGTAAGGCTGCCCGTTCACGGAACGGATCAGCTTTTTGGTGCGGAGTTTTTTAAAGACGCTGAGCGTGCAGTCGCTCAGCACCAGCCCTTCGCGGGTGTAGCACTCAACGGACGTGACGCGGCCAGAACTGTCGCGGACGTGCACAATACGTCCACCTTTGGCGAGAACGTGTAAGGTACGTTGTTCCTGACGGGATAAATTCATACTGGAAAACCTGTGTAATCATCATGCGTAAAAACGAGCCCACACCCGCAGGTGCGTGCGTAAGGTTTAAGCGCAGCGATAACCAGTCCGTCCTGAAAAGGGCGGGAAGCTGATTATCTGATGAAAACATTCTCCAGCATCAAAGCCTCGGTAAGAGATGAAAAGGTATTTACGGGGTGAATGATAACGCGAGTTTTTTACAGGAGAATAGCGGGAAGTTAAAAGTGTGAACGGGATCGGTCCGTAAAATCGTCTTTCGTCAATTTTACTGCCAGACTGAAACCCTTTACTGAACACCGACTGGAGCTCCTCTTATGCCTGATAACTATACCGTGGTTGAAACCGTCCCCACTGCAGAAGCGTTTTGCCGGCTGCGCGAAATCTCGGGTCTTAGCCCTCGCCCGCTGGAAGCGGCACAAAAAGCGCTGCCCGGCAGCTGCTATGGCATGCATATAGTGTTTCAGGGAAAACCGGTCGGTATGGGGCGCATCGTGGGGGATGGTGCGTTGAATTTTGATATTGTCGACGTCGCGGTTGATCCGCTTCATCAGGGGAAAGGGCTGGGCAGAATCATTATGGAAACGCTTGTTGCCTGGCTGGATAACCACGCCTGTAAAGGAGCGTACGTTTGCTTAATGGCCGATGTTCCTGAGCTTTATGCAAAATTTGGTTTTACGCTCGTTCGCCCGGCAAGCGAAGGGATGGCCAGAGTCTGGTGAAGGGCAAATCCGCGTTAAGACAAAAAGAAAAACCCCAGGTTAACGAGTAACCTGGGGTTTATATCTGGCGGAAGCGCAGAGATTCGAACTCTGGAACCCTTTCGGGTCGCCGGTTTTCAAGACCGGTGCCTTCAACCGCTCGGCCACACTTCCTAAGTGAGGCGAACTATAAACACCTCACCGCGTGCTGTAAAGAGTGGTGGCACTCGTTCGCTGTAAAAATAGTCAAAACGTGTTTAATCGGTTGAACTGACGACACATCGACGATTTTATCAGCACAGGCTTAGTGTTTTTTGATGTACATGTCTTTCGTGTAATAGTACCCGAGCTTATCCGGCGTAAATCCACCGACCCACGGTTTAACCAGGTGCGTGCGGACATAGTGATAAACCGGAATGGCAGGCACATCACGACCCAGCAGATCTTCCGCCTGCTGGTAGTACTTACCCCGCTCTTCCGCAGTTTTGGCTTTTGCGGCATTGAGCAGCGCCTGGTCGTATTCCGGATTGCTGTACTGACTGGTGTTTTCGCTGTCCCCGGTGCGGAAGTTGTTCAGGAAGGTCGCCGCATCGTCGTAATCGGCAATCCACGCGTACCGCACCGCATCAAAATTGTGGGTGTGCATGGTATCCAGCATGGTTTTCCACTCCTGATTTTGCAGCTTCGCGTCCACGCCGAGGTTTTTCTTCCACATGGAGCTGGCCGCAATCGCGATGCGCTGGTGCGATTCAGAGGTGTTATAGAGCAGGTTGAAGCTCAGAGGATGGCTGGCATTATATCCGGCCTCGTTCAGCAGCTTTTTCGCCTCCGCGATGCGCTTGTCCAGAGGCCAACTGGCGTAATCCGGGTTCTGGAGCTTAACGCCGCCAATATCCGGCTGGCTGATGAGCCACGCCGGGCGCTGCCCCTGCCCTAATACTTTTCCGGCAATGATGTCTTTATCGAGCGCCATGTTCAGCGCCTTGCGCACGCGGGCGTCGTTGAACGGCGGACGGGTGGTATTGAATTCGTAGTAATAGGTCGCAAGCTGAGGTGAAACGTCCAACTGGCTGCCCAGGGTTTTCTTGAGCTGGGCAAACTGGTTAATCGGCACCGTGTAGACAATGTCAATTTCGCCCGCTTTATAGCGGTTCACATCCGAGGCCTCGGACGTGATGGGCAGGTAGGTGACCTTGTTAATCACAGTGTGCGCGTTATCCCAGTAGCGCGGGTTACGCTCCGCCACGATGCGTTCGTTAACCACCCACTGGGACAGCTTATACGCCCCGCTGCTGACGAAATGTTCCGGCTTGGTCCACTTGTCGCCAAAGCGGCCAATCAGCACTTTATCCACCGGCACCAGCGACGGGTGCGCCAGCATGGCCAGGAATGCCGCATTAGGCTGCGTCAATGTGACTTCCAGCGTGGTGTCGTTTATCGCTTTCACGCCCAGCGTATCGGGGGCTTTTTTCCCCTGCGCAATATCCGCACCATTCACAATGTGCATGTTGCCTGGATAGCTGGCATACGGAGAAGCGGTTTTAGGATCAACCAGACGCTGCCAGCTCCAGACCACATCCTCTGCGGTAATCGCCGTGCCGTCGCTCCAGGTGATGCCCGGGCGCAGATGGAACGTCCAGACGGTGTTGTCCTTGTTCTCCCATTTTTCCGCCAGTCGGGGCTGGACTTCTCCTGCAGGAGAGACGCTGACCAGCCCTTCGAATAAATCACTGATAATATTGAATTCGACATCGCTTTCGACTTTATGCGGGTCGAGCGAAGCCGGTTCACTGCCATTGTTTCTGACCAGCTCCTGTTTATCGGCTAGCGCGGTTCCTGCCGGCACGTTAGCCGCCCAGGCAGCCGTGCTGGCGCACAGGATCCCTGCGGTTAACAAAGAGAGCGTAAAGTTCGTGCGTGTTTGTGGTTTCATTTCCTTCGCCTTATTGTCTGTTTTATGACGATCCGGAAATAACTCTTAGCGTTCGAATGGTAATAACGCAATATTTTTCAGTAACCTATAAGAGCTTGATCTGGTAAATTGTCGCAAACCGCTATTCATACTGGTGAAACGCACTTCTGCAGAAGAAATAACCACCTCCAGCGCTAACGTGCTGAGTAAAGATGGGTAAAACCACTTTGAGACTGGCGCCCCGTTTCCTATTCTTTCCGCTAATTACATCTGTCATAAGAGAGTGACTCATGGATCGTATAATTACTTCTTCGCGCGACCGCACATCGCTACTCAGTACCCACAAGGTGCTGCGCAATACCTATTTCATGCTTAGCCTGACTCTGGCGTTTTCGGCGATCACCGCCACCGCCAGCACCGTGCTGATGCTGCCGTCTCCGGGGCTGATCCTGACCCTGGTGGGCATGTATGGTCTGATGTTCCTGACCTACAAAACCGCTGACAAACCGGTCGGTATTCTGTCCGCGTTTGCCTTCACCGGCTTCCTGGGCTACATCCTGGGGCCGATGCTGAACGCGTATCTGTCTGCCGGTATGGGCGATCTTATCGGCATGGCGCTGGGCGGTACCGCGCTGGTGTTCTTCTGCTGCTCGGCCTACGTGCTGACCACGCGTAAGGACATGTCCTTCCTCGGCGGTATGCTGATGGCGGGTGTGGTAGTTGTGCTGGTGGGTATGGTGGCAAACATCTTCCTGCAGCTGCCTGCCCTGCATCTGGCGATCAGCGCCGTGTTTATTCTGATTTCTTCTGGCGCGATCCTGTTTGAAACCAGCAACATCATTCGCGGCGGTGAGACGAACTATATCCGCGCCACCGTGAGCCTCTATGTGTCGCTGTACAACATCTTCGTCAGCCTGTTGAGCATCCTGGGCTTCGCCAGTCGGGATTAAGCACAACGGATATGAAAAAGGAGAATGCCCCGGCATTCTCCTTTTTTTATGCCCTACTCACCCCGGCAAATATAGGTCGGATAGCGCCGGTCCTGAATCAGCCACACGGAAGGCGAGAGTTCAGAGATCGTGAGGTAGTAGCGTGCAGTCGGACTGGCAAAGCTCCCCCACTGGGCGTCAGGCGTATTGTCGTTGTGTCGACGCCAGGTTTCGGTGTAGCTCAATACAATGACGTTATCATCGTCCCGCTGCTGCCAGGTAAAGTCCACGTCCCTGTCAACGATCAGATTTTGCCCGTCAGCCCTTGCCGCGCCTTTATAGGTGGTCACTCCGGTACCGTCCCGATGAAAATAGAACTGGGCAACGGTATTGACCTTCACTTCGCTGGTTTTTCCCTCATTGCGCGTAAAGTTAAATTCGGTGCTACAGGCCAGCACATCCTTTTTAAACACACAGCCGGAATAGTAAAACAGCGCCAGGGCACTGCCGACCAACACACCACCCAGACCAAAGAGAAGTTTTATTTTCATTTTTGGGCCCCGCTTTTATAACGGATGGTTTTACACAGGCTGGATTTACTGACCGGGCAGGCGCCAATGAACACCTCATCTGCGGCGGCAATAGAAAAACGGGCGCTGAAATAATAAATGTCGTACTCCTCACGTTCGCACGCCACGTTATTGGCCGCCAGCTGCGCCGCTAATTTCGATAACACCAGCGGTCTTCCGTGATCGTTGATAATCCAGAGACGACAACGCGCGATTTTCTCCTTAACCGGCATGAGTTTCGCCGGGACGAATATCCCCTGCTGCCGGCTAAAGTAGAAGCTCGCCCCCAATGCAGCAATAATCAATATGGCCGGAATCCCCCACCTTTTCAGGGAAGCGCGCTGAGGCTTTTCCACTTGCGGTGCAGACGGAGGCTGCGGCTCAGCGGGTTGAATACTCTCTCCGGGCTGAAAAATCACATCGGCCTCAAAACGAAACCCATAACGAGGTACGGTTACGATAAATTCGTACCCCTCTCCCAGTGCCTGGAAGCTTTTACGTAATTCGCTCACCGCTTTATTGAGATTATTTCCCGATGGCGTAAAGCCAAACTCCTCCCACACGCGGGTAATCAATTCCTCCCGACTCAGGTCATGCCCTTTGTGTTTAATAAATTCCTGTAAAAGGCGAACGGCGGGTGCCGAAAGCGTTAATACAGATTCCGGTTGTCCAACAAGACTTATTGCATGTGCTTCAGGATCAAATAACAACGAATTATTGCATATAAAAAACATCTTTTATTCTCGGCTGTTACCGCATGCTTTTTAATCCCTGGTACATCGACATGAAAACCCTCTCCTGACTTGCTTATTTTCTCATCAGAAGGAATTTTCTCCCCATCCCTGGTCGCGGTATTTTCGCTTAACTATACAACCTTAAAGCCAGAAAATCAGGATAAAAAACTGTATATAACGAGTTAATTAATACAAATTTTCACAAACCGCTGTTCTGGTTAAAGTTTCCCTGCCCTGAAGCGATACGAAAGCAGACGGTGTCCTGGTGTTAACGCGCCGCCTTTAAACTCAGAGCAGGCAGACTTGATTGTGAAACAGAAAAAAAGAGTGAGCGTCACAACCGCCCTTTATGTCGCCGCGCTGTCACTGCCATTTTTCCCGGAAATGGCACTGGCCAATATGAGCGTGTATCCCATGGAACTTAACGTAGATAAGTCCGGTGCGGCGCAAATTAAGGTGGCGTCAAAAACGGATGATATTCAGTTCATTCGGGTGAGGCAAAAGAAAATTCTTAATCCCGGCACGGCCCTGGAAAAAGAAATTGATGTGGCGTCGTGGAAAGAGGGTGGCGTTGTTGTCACGCCGGAAAAATTCGCCCTTGCGGCAGGCGCAATGCGCGTGGTTCGCCTGGTATCGCTTACGCCCCCGGAAAAAGAGACGACCTGGCGCGTCTATTTTGAAGGGGTCAAGCAGCCTGACAGCATTATTGCGGGCAAAGCAGAAAGCCCTGCTGCGACGGCAAGGCTGGGCGTCAATGTGATCTGGGGTGCCCTGATCCATCTCGCACCGAAAAAAAGCGTGGTTGCGCTGTCAATTGACCCTCAGAGGGGAACGTTAAAAAACAGCGGCACGTTGCGCGTGCCGCTCAGAGAGATCGGTATTTGTGATGCGGATTCGTCGTGCAGATGGATTAAAGAAGACGCGACGATTTATCCGGACACCGAACGGAAATTAAAAACGCTCGCGAAGGTACAAGGCCAGAAATATAAATTCCGCTACTTCAACTGGCTGAATAAAACCGCTGAAGAAGCTGATTTACCCGTCGTGCAATAACACGACGTTACCGTAAAGACCCAAAGGGTTTGTTTAAAGAGCCAGGGTGCTCATTTGTAAATATGGAGATATCAATGCGTAAGTATTTTAAACCTCTGATGATTGTTGCCGCGATGACCACGTCCGTTAGCGCGCTGGCGATTCAAAAAGATATTACCGTCAACGCCAGCGTTGATTCACAGCTGGATATGACCCAGGCCGATAACACACCGCTGCCGGCAAGCATCGATATGCAGTACCTGCCTGGCCGTGGCCTGGAAAGCTACCGCCTGAATACCAAGGTGTGGTCTAACTCCGCGACCAGCAACGTAAAAGTCCGTCTGGTTAGCGCCGCGAAGCTGGCGAATGCTGACGGTGCTGAGACCATCCCAATGACGGTGATTCTGGGTGATAAAACCCTCTCTACCGCAGATGTGGAATATACAGGCGCCGAACTGTTCCCGGGGAGCATTGAAAACGGTTCAGCGGTACTGCCGCTGACCATTTCCCAGACCACCAAAGGCATTCTGAAAACCGGTCAGTACAGCGGCGTTGTCAGCCTGATGCTGACGCAGGCGACGACCACGGAAGGCGGTGCGTAACACCACTGCACCTAAGGAATAACGTCAGAGGGTGCTCACCCTCTGACGTCAGGATGATGTCGAGGCTCGTTCATGGCGTTTCACAGAAATACCCTCCTCTTTGTTGCTTTGTTACCCGCTTCCATCCAACTCGCCTGCGCCGGAATGGCCGTCCCGCCAGGTTTTGAAGATCTGGCGAAGACGCAGCGCCTGTGGACAGAGGTGAACCTCTATGGCGAGGCGCTTGGCCTTTTTGAAACGGATATCACGCTTGAAACGGTCAGCTTTGTCGCACCTGAAACCGTGGTAGCGGCCATCAAACGCCGGTTTAATGACGACCCATCGCTTGTTGCCACCGTGTCTGCCGCTCTGGCCGTTCCGCTTGCCCGTAACGGCAACCTGGCCTGCAGCAGCAACGGCTCCGCAGCGGGCTGTGATTACATCGATACCGACCGCGCGGCCATTATTTATGACGAGAATAACGCCCGCATTAACCTGTTCCTGGACAAGAAATTTCTGCCTAAGCAGACGGCAGAGAATCAATGGTATCAGCCTACTCAGGGCACCGAAAATGCGCTGATCCATCAGCAAAACATTAACTTCGTTGCCGACAGGGATTATCAGTCGGCAACCGTGCAGGGCAACGGCGCGCTGGCGCTCACGCAGGACGGCTATGCGAATCTCGACTGGACCTGGCTGGGGCAGCGTTCACGGCAGAAGCAGCTGCAGGAGGTCACCGTCAACAACGCCTGGTTTCGCCAGGATATCCTGCGTCAGTACTATGTTCAGCTGGGCGAGATGGATACCCGCGATCTGTTCAGCAACGCCGGTGGGAATATCAACCTCAGCCAGCTGCCGCTGGGCAAAATTCGCGGCCTGCGCACGGGTTCAACAAGGGCATGGATGAACCCGGTTCAGCAGTCGAAGGGAACCCCAGTGACCGTGCTGCTTTCCCATGACGCGCGTATCGACGCCCGCCGGGGCAATCAGCTGCTGGCGAGCTTTTATCTGAATGCCGGGGCGCAAACCCTGGACACGCGTTCGTTCCCGGACGGGAGCTACACCGTGACGCTCTCCATCTATGAAAATAACCGGCTGACGCGCACCGAGCAGGTGCCGTTTACCCGAACCGGCATTACGCCATTCGACCGCGTCGAGTGGTTCCTGCAGGCGGGCGAAACCGATAATAGCGATCAAAACGAAGAACGCCGCGCGGTTGCGCAGGCGGGCGTTCGTCTGCCCGTGACCCCGACGCTGGCGCTGACCAGCGGCGCAACGTTCAAGAAAAACCAGCGTTTCCTAGAAAATGCGATCGACTGGAGCCGGGGCTTCAACGCGGGCCCGATCGATGGCGTGCTGAGTACCCGGTTTAGCTACCTCTACGGCAGCGAAGGTCAGCGCGGCAATATTCAGCAAATCAGCTACAACGACGGTTTTTCTTTGAGCGTCTATCGCAACGCGTTATCCGCTGAAAACTGCACCACCCAAAGCGCGGGATTTGACGCCGTGAACGGCTGTTATCGCACCCTCTCGGTGATGTTCTCCGTCCCGGTCGGCGCCTGGTATGCGAGCCTGGGGTATTCGGATAACCGCAACGAAGGCCGGTACGTTTCACGCCGTGAGCTCCCGGACAGCGACGATCGCCACGATGCGGGTCTGCCGTGGGAATCGGTCTATATGACCCGCACGCGCACGCGGGCCTGGCAGGGAGGCCTGAGCAACGCCTTCAGTACCCATGGCCTGAACATTAACAGCAGCATTAACCTGTTTATGCGTAACGATGACTCCCGCGACGGCAGGGATAAAGGCGGCTACCTGAGCGTGAGCCTGTCCATGGCGCATAACCGTCAGGGTGATGCGTCAAGCTACACCTCTCTGGGCGCGACATGGCAGCACCAGCAGCGTGAAAAAAACCAGCTGAGCTACAGCGTGGCGCATAACTGGTATGCCGATGCGCGCGGGGAAAATGAGTATGGCCTGAGCGCGTCGGGCATTAACAGCGACTCGCTGAATACCTCAGCCTATACGCGCCAGGGCGGACGATATGGCAACGGAAGCCTGACGGTCAGCGATGCCTGGGATCGACAGGATCGGCGCCATACGCTGAGCAGCAGCGGTAACTACAGCTCAACGCTCGCGCTGTCCCGTTCTGGCCTGTGGCTGGGCCGCTGGAGCGACGGTCGCCCTGCTTCCGCCGTCGCGGTGAATGTAGCCACGCCGGAAGATGCTCAGGATCCGCGCGTCGCCGTATCGCTGGATAATAGCGGCAGTGCAGACATTCCGGGCAATAGCCGCGCCCTCTTCGCGGTACCGGGCTATCAGCAGACGACGTTGACGATTAACGAATCGCTGGACGTCTCCCGGGGAGCCAGCAGTGAAATCACGCAAGGATCGGGCAGCAGAACGCTGTTTATGGTGCCAGGCAAACTGCTGCGCCGGGACGTGCAAACTACCGCAAGCTACACCTGGCTTGGCCAGTTAACCGACGAGCGCCATTCGCCGTTTATCGGCGGCGTGCCGCTGAACGTGAACGGCTGGAGCGACCTTGGCAATGGCGGGTTTAGCGCGCAAAGCGACGCCCTGCTGCATAACCTCTACCTGGTGCGTCAGCAGCAATTTTATCAGTGCGCGCTGAACGTGAAGAGCATGCGCGACGTCGTGCGTTACGTCGGTTCGATTCCCTGTAAGGAATTAACCTTCTCCGCCCTGCCGGATGCAGTCCAGCAGCAGGCGCAGCTGATGCTGGCCGGACGGTCGGTCCCTGCTGGCCCGACTGCCATGAATACCGATAGCCTCACTAAAGGGAAATGATGTGATTAAACGCCTCTTTATTTTACTGCTGTTAAGCCTGTGGGCCGGCCAGACGCTGGCGGGCGCCCCCGCGGGACGTAACTCCAGCGTTGGGATCAGCTTCGATCGTATGGCACCGCCTGCGCGTTTTGACATCTGGTTTCATGAATCGGGCGGTTATGACCCCGCCGATCCGCAAAAGTGGGGGCGTAATACCCTGACCTGTGAGTCCCGGACTGACACCACGAACGGCGCCTGCATGAACGCCCCGGTCTGGTTCTCGGCGAACCCGGCCGCGCCTTATGCCATCAACTTGCGTTTTACGCATGCCCTCACCAGCAAGACGGTGGATATCAAGGTGTATGGCGATCATTACATGTTTATCAATAACAGAGTGTTTACTTTCGCCAGCTTCGTGACTGGAGGAACTGTCGACCTCCCAGCGTGGAACAGAGAGCCTTACTTCGATTTCTACATCGTAAAAAGCGAACTGGATAAGCTCACCCTGCCGGGGATCTGGACCGCCACGCTGAAGCAGAACCTGCGCCAGTGGGGAAGCGCCGACTGCGGCGGGAACTTCAATGACGTGAATGTCGGCTGTCCGGGCTATCTCACCATCGCCAAATGGCAGGCCAATATTCGCATTGAGGTGGTCGACCCGGGAAACCAGCAGATTTATCTGCCGGCCTTTCCGCACTCCACGCCCATCGTTAACCTCAACCTGACCAACTTCCCGGGGCGCCCCGGGGGCAGCGAGATCCAGGGGGAAAACACGCTGGATATGTGCCTGTACGACGGCAAAAACAGTACCAGCACCCGCGCCTATCTTCGCTTTGAGGACGACGGACTCCCCTCAGCGGACCGTGCCGAAGGCGCATTTTCTATCCGGCGGCGCGGAGGAAGCCAGACCGACGCGCGGGATCGACTCGACTATCGGGTCTCCGTCACTAATCCCATCACAGGCGCAACCGAAACCGTCGCGAACGGTAAAACCCTGGTCTGGCAAGGTACCCACGATCCGCAGTATCTGCGCCAGGTCGTGTTGCCCGGCGGGCGCGAGAGCGTACTGTGCATTCCTGCACCTATTATCCTGAAAACCCCTGCGTTTGCCGCCAGCAGCAAAAACGCGGGTGACTACACCGGCACGCTGCGCGTTATCTATACGCCCAGCACGTTATAACGAGGTCACCGTGAGTTACGCCATTCTCGACAATAATCGATTTTACGCCGAAGGACTGCGCTATGCGCTGCTGCGTCGGGGCGTCCAGCCAGAGGTCATAAGCGATACCGTACAATGGCAGCCAACGCTGCTTACCCGCCGCGTGGTGGTCGTCCGCTGCCGTTTTTCCGTGGCGGCGACGCATCAGGCGCTGATCAACATTTTGCTCAGGCTTGAAGCCGCCCGCTGGAAAGGCAGCCTTTATCTGGTCTGCAACGAAAAGGGGTGGGCGCTGGCGACGCATTTACGCAAGCGTTTCAGTACGTTAACTATTTATATCATCGACGACCGGATCGCCGTTGCCGATGCGGCGTATTTGCTGGCAAAAGAGCCCCGCCGCGTTCGAAGCCTGGACTGTTGCCTGACCGTTCCTGAATTCAACGTACTCGATCTGATGCTGACCGGGTTGCCGGTCCGCCACATTGCCATCGTGACGCACATGTCGGAGAAACAGGTTTCAACCCATAAATGCAACGCGCTGAAGAAGCTCAATGCCAACAACCTGCTTCAGCTGCTCCTGTAGGTCACGGTTTATCCTGAGCCCGCTTTTTTGCTACACTGTCGCCGATTTTTCACCTACGACAGAAGATTATGTTCATTTTTGCAGGCCAGGAAATTGAGACCGATAGCGAAGGCTATCTGAAAGATACGACGCTCTGGAGCGAACCGCTGGCGGAGAAAATTGCGGAAAACGAAGGGATTACCCTCTCCCCCGAACACTGGGAGGTGGTGCGTTTTGTCCGCGAGTTTTACCTTGAATTCAACACCTCTCCGGCCATCCGCATGCTGGTCAAGGCGATGGCCAATAAGTTCGGTGAAGAGAAAGGCAACAGCCGCTATCTCTATCGTCTGTTCCCGAAAGGCCCGGCAAAACAGGCCACCAAAATTGCCGGCCTGCCAAAACCGGTGAAGTGCATTTAGTAGCGAATACCGAAGTTCATATATTCCCGCCCGGGCTGATGCGGTTCTGTTAAGACCTTATCAACCCGTGCGCTGCGCGGCCCACCCGCTTTCAGCCACGCCACCAGCTTGTCGACCTGCTCCGCTTCGCCGCAGGCGACCACCTCAACGCTGCCGTCGTCCATGTTTCGCGCGTATCCCGTTAGCCCAAGCTGAACGGCCTCGCGCTGAGTGCTGTAGCGGAACCCCACGCCCTGAACAACGCCGTGAACCCAGGCAATGGTGCAGACTTTAGACATTCTTTTTCTCCTTAACGTAGCGTTTTCGGCAAACAGCCGTAGTGCTGCCGGAAACGGGCGGTGAAACGAGAGCTGGAAAGATACCCACATTGTAATGCGATTTCGCCAATCGGTAATCGGGTTGACTGTAGCTGTGACAGCGCAACGCCCATCCTCACCTCCTCCACAATCTGGCGAAAACTCTGTGACTCCTCGCGTAACCGCCTGCGCAGCGTCGGCACGCTTAATGCGAGACGGCTGGCGACATCCTGCGCGGTCCAGGCTCTGGCGGGCGACAGCATGATGAACTGTCGCACCTGCTCGGTCAGGTTATTGTTTCGCTCAATAAGCAGCGGACCTGCCACGCCGTCATGCAGCAATGCCAGCAACAGACCGAAGGCCTGATGTTTTTGCAGCGCCTCCGGTAAATCCTGACGCACGGCGTGCAGCAGGTTATCCCACATAAACGCCAGCCCCTCGCTCAGCGGCGCGCAGAGCGAATGCAACGTCGTGCGCGGCCAGGATTTCAGGTAATGCGCTTTAAACTCGGCAACGATCTCCGGAGATAACATGAGCAAGTCCGAGCGAAACATGCCGTTCGCGGGCTGATTGATAATCTCCATCACCGTATTGGCAGGGATAATGATGAGTTGATCCCGTGTCGCCTCCAGGCGGTTATCGTCCTGAACAATCACCTTACTGCCGTGAGTGATATGACAAATAGCCGGAAAGAAGAGTTTAACCTGGTGCAGGCGATGCATTTTGCTGGCAGTCACTTCACCCGCAGTAAGATGTTTATGTCGAAAATGGAACTCCTGCACCCTGTCATCCTTATCTGCTGTAGGTTGCTGTTAACTGAGCCTTTGCCAGAGTGTGACTATTAATCATAAAACCGACCAGCGCGCCGCTGGCATTTTTGTCGACGGGCAGTGTATCCACGTCCAGCGCCCAGACGGTCACCTGATAGCGGTGAGGCTTGTCCCCGGCAGGTGGACATGCGCCGCCGAATCCAGAATAGCCGAAATCATTGCGCCCCTGCACCACGCCGGCAGGTAATTTCTCGCCGTTCGGGTTACCGGCATCAGCGGGCAGCGTCATTGTATTCGCCGGTATATTGGCTACGGTCCAGTGCCACCAGCCGCTGCCGGTGGGCGCATCAGGGTCATAGACCGTAACGGCAAAACTTTTTGTACCGGCGGGCGGATTTTTCCATGCCAGCTGGGGAGAGGTATTCCCACCATGGCAGCCAAATCCCTCAAATACCTGCTGCTGCGCCAACCGCCGATCGCCGGAAATATCCCGGCTGGTCATGCTGAAAGACGTTGCTGCGAAAACCTGAAAACTCATTGCCGTCAGAGCGGCTATTGTGATGACACTGCGCTTTTTCATGGGTGCTTCCTCTGCTGAACTGGAGGCCCTACTGTAAAGCCTGCTGCAATCCCGTAATGTGCCTAAGCGATTTGATTTTGTGCCGAAACGCTCAACGGCATCCGCAGATGATTGCGCCTTGCTGAATGTGGTAATCTACGCGCCATTTCCCTGAAATCGACAGAACAGCAAATTATGAGTGTACGTTTAGTGTTAGCCAAAGGGCGCGAGAAATCATTACTGCGCCGTCATCCCTGGGTCTTTTCCGGCGCGGTTGCCCGTATGGAAGGCAAAGCCAGCCTCGGTGAAACCATTGATATCGTTGACCATCAGGGGAAATGGTTAGCGCGAGGCGCTTACTCGCCAGCGTCCCAGATCCGCGCGCGCGTCTGGACGTTCGATAAAGACGAAACCATCGACATCGACTTCTTTGTGCGTCGTCTGCAGCAGGCGCAGCAGTGGCGCGACTGGCTGGCAAAACGCGACGGGCTGGACAGCTACCGTCTGATTGCCGGTGAGTCCGACGGCCTGCCGGGCGTGACCATCGATCGCTTTGGTAACTTCCTTGTCCTGCAGCTCCTGAGCGCCGGAGCGGAATACCAGCGTGCCGCGCTGATTAGCGCGCTGCAAACGCTGTTCCCGCAGTGCGCCATTTACGACCGCAGCGATGTGGCGGTGCGCAAAAAAGAGGGCATGGAGCTGACGCAGGGTCCGGTCACGGGTGAACTGCCGCCTGCCCTGCTGCCGATTGAAGAGCACGGCATGAAGCTGCTGGTGGATATTCAGGGCGGGCACAAAACGGGTTACTACCTCGACCAGCGCGACAGCCGTCTGGCTACGCGTCAGTACGTTGCCGACAAACGCGTGCTGAACTGCTTCTCCTATACCGGTGGTTTCGCCGTTTCGGCACTGATGGGCGGCTGTGCCCAGGTGGTCAGCGTGGACACCTCACAGGAAGCACTCGACGTGGCAAAACAGAACGTCGAGCTGAATAAGCTGGATCTGAGCAAAGCGGAGTTTGTGCGTGATGATGTCTTCAAGCTGCTGCGTAAATATCGCGATCAGGGCGAAAAGTTCGACGTCATCGTGATGGATCCACCCAAGTTTGTGGAAAACAAAAGCCAGCTGATGGGCGCGTGCCGTGGGTATAAAGATATCAACATGCTGGCTATCCAGCTGCTGAACCCGGGCGGGGTTCTGCTCACCTTCTCTTGCTCAGGCCTGATGACCACAGATTTATTTCAGAAAATCATCGCCGATGCCGCAATAGATGCTGGCCGTGATGTACAATTTATAGAGCAGTTCCGTCAGGCAGCCGATCACCCCGTGATTGCTACCTACCCGGAAGGACTGTATCTGAAAGGGTTTGCCTGTCGCGTCATGTAACTTGAAAAGAGAAATATTGCCCGCACATAACGTGTAAGTCGTATTTCCCGGGAGGTGACTATGATTGCCAGCAAATTCGGTATCGGCCAGCAGGTCCGCCACACTTTGCTCGGGTATTTGGGTGTGGTCGTGGATATCGACCCGGAGTATTCCCTTGATGAACCGTCAGCAGACGAGCTGGCGGTGAATGCAGAGCTTCGCGCCGCGCCCTGGTACCATGTGGTGATGGAAGGTGATGATGGACAACCCGTTCACACCTATCTTGCTGAAGCGCAGCTGAGCAGCGAGCTGCAGGAAGAGCATCCGGAGCAACCCACTATGGATGAACTTGCTCAGACTATCCGCAAACAGTTACAGGCTCCGCGCCTGCGGAACTAAGCGTGTAAAAAAAGCCCGATGAACGGGCTTTTTTTTATTACTTCGCCAGCCCCAGACGGGGGATGTCGATCGCCGGACAGCGATCCATGACGACGTTTAACCCCGCATCCCGCGCCAGCACCGCAGCCTGCTCGTTAATCACGCCCAGCTGCATCCACAGCGTTTTCGCCCCGACGGCGATAGCGTCCTGCGCCACTTCCCACGCCGCCTCGGAATTACGAAAGACGTCGACCATATCAATTTTTTCCGGCACGTCAGCGAGCGTGGCGTAACCCTGCTGGCCCAGTAAGGTTTTCCCCGCCACTTTTGGCGAGACCGGGATGACGTGGTAGCCCTGATCGAGAAGGTATTTCATCACCCGATAGCTTGGACGATCGGGTTTATCGCTCGCGCCCACCAGCGCAATGGTACGCGTGGATGTCAGAATCTCGGCAATATCGTTCTCTTTCATGGTTTTTCTCCTGGCTTTTTTAAAAGTGTACGCCAAACCGCACATCTCAACCATCCATCCCATACCGACGCATGAGGGCAAAACGGCGAAATATGTCTATATGTTAGTAAACGTGATTCTCGAAAAATTTAGATACATTAATGCGGCGACAGGATTTCTGACGGGAGCCTTCTATGAAAACCGGTATTGCCACTGCTCTGATTGCGTTAGTGATGCCGGTCTGCGTTTTTGCGACCACGCTCCGGCTCTCTACCGATATTGATCTCCTGGTACTGGACGGAAAAAAGGTTTCCAGTTCGTTATTGCGCGGTGCGGACAGCATCGAGCTGGATAACGGGCCGCATCAGCTGGTATTCCGGGTGGAAAAATCGATCGGTCTGGCGAATCACGAGCAAAGGATGTATATCTCGCCGCCGCTGATCGTCAGCTTTAATACCCGGCAAATCAGTCAGGTGAACATTACCCTGCCTCGTCTTGAAACGGAGAAAGAATCGGCGGCCTTCGACGCGTCTCCCCGCATTGAACTGCTGGACGGGGATGCGATGCCGATTCCGGTGAAGCTGGATATTCTGGCGCTGACGACCTCACCAAAAGGTCCGGACTACGAGGCCGCGACCCAGACCTATAACAAAGCGGGTAAACGCGCGTCGCTTCCTCAGTTTGCCACCATGATGGCTGACGACAGTACGCTGCTATCTGGTGTCTCTGAACTGGACGTCATTCCTCCCCAGTCCCAGACCCTGACGGAACAGCGCCTAAAATTCTGGTTCCAGCAGGCCGATCCCGACACGCGGGCCCGGTTTTTACAGTGGGCAAAACAACAACCTTCATCATAAGCCACATTTTTTACGCCTTTCTCTTGCAGCGTCAGACGGTTCCCGTCATCGTGTAGGCAGTTAACCTGATGGATATGATTATGGAACTGACAACACGCACGCTGCCTGAACGCAAACACATTGCGCTGGTGGCGCACGATCACTGTAAACAAATGCTGCTTAACTGGGTTCGCCGCCATCAGTCTTCGCTGGAAAAGCACGCTCTGTCGGCGACCGGTACCACCGGTAACCTGATCCAGCGCGAAACGGGTCTGCAGGTGAATGCCATGCTGAGCGGCCCGATGGGCGGCGATCAGCAGGTCGGCGCGCAGATTTCCGAAGGGAAGATTGATGTGCTGATCTTCTTCTGGGACCCGCTGAACGCGGTTCCGCACGACCCGGATGTCAAAGCCCTGCTGCGTCTGGCGACGGTGTGGAATATTCCGGTGGCGACGAACCTGTCGACGGCGGATTTCATCATCGAATCGCCGCAGTTTAACTCGCCGGTTGATATCCTTATTCCGGACTATCAGCGTTATCTTTCCGACAGATTGAAGTAGCTTTTTTGCCGGGTGGCGGCTACGCCTTACCCGGCCTACAAAACCTTGCCTGGCGTCGTTATGGTTTACGCGCTACCGGCACATCAATACTCTTCAGGATATCGACAAACACGGATGGCTCCTCTTTATTGAACAGCAGCCACACGCGATGGCGCGCGCGGGTCATAGCCACATACAGCAAACGCCGCTCTTCGGCATCCGGGAAGTCTTCCGGCACCGGCAGCAAGGCCTGTTCCATTACCGACTCGCGGGCCGGAGCCGGGAAACCGTCGCTGCCCTCTTTCAACCCCATGACAATCACATAGTCGGCCTGCTGCCCTTTGCTGGCGTGAATCGTCATAAATTCAAGCTGCAGCTTCGGCCAGCGGGTGGCCGCCTTTTCCAGCGCCTCGGGTTTGAGGTGATGGTAGCGCGCCAGCACCAGGATACGCTCATCGGGCTTCGCATAGCCGCTGAGCTTGTCCAGCAGCGGTTCCAGCTGATCGTCCGCCAGCAGGGTCACGGCTTTTTTATCCCCTGCCCGCAGGCTATTGAGCGGTTTTGCCAGCTGATGAGGGTTCTGCTGGATAAAGCGGTTGGCGATTTCACCAATCCGTGAATTGAAGCGGTAGGTCGTGTCCAGATCGCTGCGATCGCCTTCGCCAAAATAGTGGTGGAATGCGGTCGTCAGCGAAAGCTGTGCCCCGCTGAAGCGATAGATGGCCTGCCAGTCATCCCCCACCGCAAACAGAGAGGTATGCTTATTTTGCGCCCGCAGCGCTGAGAGCAACGCAGCACGCTGCGGAGAGATGTCCTGGAACTCATCCACCAGAATATGCTTCCACGGGCTGACAAAACGTCCCTTCTCAAGAATGATGATGGCCTGATGGATCAGGCCGGAGAAATCAACGGCATTTTCCGCTTTCAGCGCGGTTTTCCAGGCTTTCAGTAGCGGAGCCATCAGCTTGACCCGCTTCGAAAACAGATCGCGGATCGCCTCCGGCGCGCTTTCAATCATCTCTGCCTGCGATCCACCGTGCATTCGCATCAGGCTGACCCAGCGGTCAAGCCGTGAACCCAGCCGACGCGCCAGCTTATCATCCTGCCAGAAGCTGCCCTCCGGCACGTCCCAGTTGAGCTCCTCCTCCAGCCACTGACGCCACCCTTTTGCCTGCGCCTTTTTCTCACTGCACTGCTGGCGCCACGTTTTGATGAACAGCGCCTGACGCGCCTGCGCGTCGTTTTCGAGCTTACTGATGGAAGGCACTTTTTTACTGCCCTGCTGAATAATATGCAGCGCAAGGGCATGGAAGGTTCTGGCCGTGATATCCCGGGTGTGCAGGCGTTCCTGGATACGTTCGTCCATCTCCTGCGCAGCCTTGCGGCCAAAGGCCAGAAGCAGAATTTGATCGGCTACCGCTTCACCGGTCGTAAGCAGCCAGCCGGCACGCGCCACCAGCACCGACGTTTTACCGCTACCGGCCCCCGCCAGCACCAGCAGCGACTGCTCGCCGTTGACCACCGCGCGCGCCTGGGCCGGATTGAGCGGTGACGATTCCACCGTACTGAAAAAGTCGGCGTATTGGGTGAGCATGGCGTCCGTCCAGGCCTGATTATGGGCGAGACGGCTTTTATCCTTATCATTCAGCCAGGCCTGACACTGGCGCCAGGCGTCGCGACAGTTGTCAAACTCGTCAAGACGCGTCACGGAGAGCGGCAGCGCCGAGAGTGCCTGTCGGATCTTTTGCTGCAGCCCGGCGGTCTGCTGACGGGTTAGCCACGCGTGTTGCGCGTTGCTTTGCGCGATATCGTCCAGTACCTGCTGGAGCACCTGGGCGGCAATCACGCTCATATCCTGGCTCCACTGCTGCCAGAGTGCGTTCAGGTGATGGTGGAAACGCTGAGTTTCCGCCCACTCGGTGCCGTGAAGACGCACGACTTTATCGTCAGGCAGAACGAACTCCAGCTCGCCCCACACCAGCCCGCGTTTGCAGTGGATAGCCAGAAGCTGATTAAACGGAATAAGGTATTCGTGGCGTTCCCCGGAGACTTTCACCCCGGCATTAAGGAGAACAACCCTGTCGTAAGGGTGTTGCGCCAGGCGTTTGCCTAACGACGTTGCTTTCAGTTCCATGTTCCGCCAAATCCACGAAGAGATAATTTACCTGACAGTTTAACTGCCAGTTTTAAGGTGCTCCAGCCTAAAAAAACGTTACAATCATTGGGCGTTAATTTTATCGAAAGGAAGTGAGGGTTTATGCGTACCGTTCTGAATGTGTTGAATTTTGTGCTGGGCGGCTTTGCCACCACCCTTTCCTGGCTTTTTGCCACGCTGGTGAGCATCGTCCTGATTTTCACGCTTCCCCTGACCCGTTCCTGCTGGGAAATCACAAAACTCTCCTTAATCCCCTACGGGAATGAAGCCATCCACGTTGACGAGCTGAATCCGGAGAACAAAAACGCCCTGATGAATACGGGCGGAACCCTGCTGAACATTCTGTGGCTCATTTTCTTCGGCTGGTGGCTGTGCATCATGCATATTTTTGCCGGTATTGCACAGTGCATCACGATTATTGGTATTCCGGTGGGGATCGCGAACTTTAAGATCGCCGCTATCGCCCTTTGGCCCGTCGGTCGCAGGGTTGTTCCGGTAGAAGTGGCCCAGGCGGCGCGTGAAGCAAACGCTCGTCGTCGTTTTCAGTAAATAAGGACTGGCCGCGTTTATGCTAAGCCCACTGCTTCGCCGTTATACCTGGAACAGCACCTGGCTTTATAACGTCAGGATATTCATCGCGCTTTGCGGCACGGTTGCTCTGCCCTGGTGGCTGAATGATGTCAAACTCACTATTCCGCTCACGCTGGGAGTGGTGGCCGGGGCGCTGGCGGACCTGGACGATCGTCTGGCCGGGCGTTTGCGTAATCTGGTCATTACGCTTGTCTGCTTTTTTATTGCGTCAGCGTCCGTTGAGCTGCTTTTCCCGTGGCCCTGGCTGTTTGCCCTGGGTCTTACCCTCTCAACCAGCGGGTTTATTTTGCTGGGTGGCCTTGGGCAGCGCTATGCCACCATCGCTTTTGGTGCATTGCTGATCGCCATCTACACTATGCTGGGCGTTTCCCTGTACGACCAGTGGTACCAGCAGCCGGTTCTGCTGTTGCTGGGTGCCATCTGGTATAACCTGCTGACGCTAACCGGTCATCTGATCTTCCCGGTTCGCCCTCTGCAGGATAATCTTGCCCGCAGCTTTGAGCAGTTAGCCCACTATCTGGAACTGAAATCCCGGCTGTTCGACCCGGATATCGAGGAAGAAAGCCAGGCTCCGCTCTACGATCTGGCGCTGGCAAACGGCCAGCTGGTTGCCACCCTTAACCAGACAAAAGCCTCTCTGCTGACCCGTCTGCGCGGCGATCGCGGTCAGCGCGGAACGCGAAGGACCTTACACTACTATTTTGCCGCCCAGGATATTCATGAACGTGCCAGCTCCTCGCACGTTCAGTATGCCGCCCTGCGCGAGAGATTCCGCTACAGCGACGTGATGTTCCGCTTCCAGCGCCTGCTCTCCATGCAGTCTCAGGCGTGTCAGCGGCTCTCGCGCTCCATTCTGCTGCGCACGCCCTATCAGCATGATCCCCGCTTTGAACGCGTATTCAGCCACCTTGATGCGGCGCTCGACCGCGTTCAGGCCAGCGGAACGTCACCGGAACATATCAAAGCGCTGGGCTTTTTGCTGAACAACCTGCGGGCGATTGATGCACAGCTGGCAACCATTGAGTCCGAACAGGCGATGGCACTGCCGGGCAGTGAGGTGGAAAACCAGCTTGCTGATGACAGCGTGCACGGCGTTAGCGATATGTGGCTACGCCTGAGCCGGAACTTTACGCCGGAGTCGGCTCTCTTTCGCCACGCGGTGAGAATGTCGCTGGTGCTGTGCGTGGGGTATGCCTTTATTCAGATAACCGGACTGCACCACGGCTACTGGATCCTGCTCACCAGCCTGTTCGTCTGCCAGCCGAACTATAACGCCACCCGACATCGTCTTGCGCTGCGTATTATCGGTACGCTGGTTGGCGTCGCGATCGGCCTTCCGGTGCTCTATTTCGTGCCTTCCGTCGAAGGTCAATTGATTCTGATCGTCATCACCGGCGTGCTGTTCTTCGCGTTTCGCAACGTGCAGTATGCCCACGCCACCATGTTTATCACGCTGCTGGTACTGCTCTGCTTTAACCTGCTGGGTGAAGGCTTTGAAGTCGCCCTGCCCCGCGTGATCGATACCCTGATAGGCTGCGCGATTGCCTGGGCCGCGGTCAGCTTTATCTGGCCGGACTGGCGTTTCCGCAATTTGCCGCGCGTGGTCGACAGGGCGATGAATGCCAACTGTCGTTACCTTGACGCTATTCTGGAGCAGTACCACCAGGGCCGCGATAACCGCCTGGCTTACCGGATAGCACGTCGTGATGCGCACAACAGTGATGCAGAACTGGCCTCCGTTGTCTCTAACATGTCAACGGAGCCTCGCGCCACGGCGGAAATTCGTGAGACCGCGTTCCGCCTGCTCTGCCTGAACCATACGTTTACCAGCTATATTTCGACGCTGGGTGCACACCGCGAGAAACTCACCAACCCGGGTATTCTCAACCTGCTCGATGACGCCGTCTGTTATGTCGATGACGCGCTTCATCACCGCCCAGCCGATGAACCGCGCGTACAACAGGCGCTGAATGAACTGGCGCAACGCATTGCGCATCTTGACCCGGGAAACGACAGCAAAGCGCCGCTGGTTCTTCAGCAGATAGGCCTGCTTATCGCTCTGCTGCCTGAAATTTGCCGGCTGCAACAGCAAATCGCTACCTGGAGGAGTGATTCTCCTGTGGCTCAGGCAGCGCATTAAACCACTCCGTTAGCTCCCGGCGAATGCCTGCCGGGAGTGCCGCCTCATGCAGCCCTTCAATAGCCCCTTCGAGCGCGAAGAGGACTTTAATACTGAGCGCTTTATTTTTCGCCCGCATCTTCAGCCAGCTGGCTCTGGCGCCCAGCGCCCGCAGCGTTTCCTCATTAGTGATACCGGCTTCAAAAAGCAAGACTTCAAGCTGAAAGGTCAGGTTTGGCAGATCCTTGAGTCGGTTTCGTTGATGGCGCTGATAGCGCTCTTTTCTTGCCGCACTGAGCGCAAACGAGGAGAGCTGAAGCAACCGCTCCCTGTCCTGCCATAATCCGTCATCCACACGATAATAGTTGAGCAGCACCGGGCGGCCTCGCTTCATCAATGTCAAAAATGAGGAGGCATTCTTTACGCAGTATTTCGCACTCTCCTCACAAGCCCGAAGATAAAGCTCGCCATCAGACACCATGGCAAAAACCGCATCATCCACCGCCAGGGTGTAGCCGCCAAACAGCGCGCGATGATGAATCTCGCCCAACGGGGAGAGGTATTCCTGGGATTTATAAATCCGTTCATAAGATATCTTTTTCATGATATTTCCCTTCAAAATCATAAAGTAACAACGAAATTTCTTACTAGCGGATCCGTTAGCAGGAAAATAGGCAACTTATCGCCGTTGAGCAAGATGATTTTTCCAGGGGCATCAAGATTGAATGAATTTTGCGAGTCGCTTTCCGAAAATGAGGTTGATCTTTATGCATACAGGGGTTACTGTATATCCATACAGTAACTACAGGGCTGGAATGAATATGCACACTTCAGGCTATGCAAATCGCGCAATCTCTCTCTCTTCTGCCGCAGGCAATGTCGCGCAGAATTCCGTCGAGCGTGTTTCCACAGGGCTTATCAGTGAAGTGGTTTATCGTGAAGACCAGCCCCTGTTGACGCAACTTCTGTTGTTGCCGTTATTACAACAGCTTGGTCAGCAATCGCGCTGGCAGCTTTGGCTAACGCCTCAGCAAAAACTGAGCCGTGAGTGGGTTCAGTCCGCTGGCCTTCCGCTGACCAAGGTCATGCAGATTAATCAGCTCTCACCGTGCGATACCGTTGAGTCGATGATCCGCGCGTTACGCACCGGAAATTACAGCGTGGTAATTGGATGGTTACCCGAAGAATTGACGGAAGAGGAACATTTCCGTCTGACTGAAGCCGCTGAAGAAGGGAGTGCGATCGGGTTCATTATGCGTCCGGTTCGATCGGATTCTTACCGCAGAGGACAACTTTCTGGGCTAAAAATTCACTCAAATTTGTATCATTGAGTGAAATTAAGATTTTTCCTGGAATTTTTTTCGACCACAAGATGGCATTAAAGTTCCCGGTCTGAAAATTGCGGCAAGGCTTGTCTGGTGCGGTTCTCCTTCATTTTATTGCACAAAATTCGTTCTAAAAATGTTAAATAATCGGTATACGGAACTTTTTTTTTCATATGCCTGACAGACTTCACACTTGTAAGTTTTCAGCTACGTTGTAGACTTTACATCGCCAGGGGTGCTCGGCCTAAGCCGAAGATATCGGTAGATTTATATTTGACCACGCCCCCCGGTGAAGGATTTAACCGTGATTCTCTCTTGAGACTTTCATGGCGAATTTTGGATGATAACGAGGCGCAAAAAATGAAAAAGACAGCTATCGCGATTGCAGTGGCACTGGCTGGCTTCGCTACCGTAGCGCAGGCCGCTCCGAAAGATAATACCTGGTATGCAGGTGGTAAACTGGGCTGGTCTCAGTTCCACGACACCGGCTGGTACAACAAAGACCTGAACAACGATGGCCCGACTCACGAGAGCCAGCTTGGTGCAGGTGCGTTCGGTGGCTATCAGGTTAACCCGTATGTTGGTTTTGAAATGGGTTACGACTGGTTAGGTCGTATGCCATACAAAGGCGACACCGTAAACGGCGCTTTCAAAGCACAGGGCGTTCAGCTGACCGCTAAACTGGGTTACCCAGTAACTGACGATCTGGACGTGTACACCCGTCTGGGCGGCATGGTATGGCGCGCTGACTCCAGCAACAACCAGGTTGGTAGCGACCATGACACCGGTGTTTCCCCAGTATTCGCTGGTGGCGTTGAGTGGGCTATGACCCGTGACATCGCTACCCGTCTGGAATACCAGTGGGTTAACAACATCGGCGACGGCAACACCGTTGGTGTTCGTCCAGACAACGGCATGCTGAGCGTAGGTGTTTCCTACCGTTTCGGCCAGCAGGAAGAAGCAGCACCAGTTGTTGCTCCAGCGCCGGCTCCAGCTCCAGAAGTACAGACCAAGCACTTCACTCTGAAGTCTGACGTTCTGTTCAACTTCAACAAAGCGACTCTGAAACCAGAAGGTCAGCAGGCACTGGATCAGCTGTACTCTCAGCTGAGCAACCTGGATCCTAAAGACGGTTCTGTAGTGGTTCTGGGCTTCACCGACCGTATCGGTTCTGACGCTTACAACCAGAAACTGTCTGAGAAACGTGCTCAGTCTGTTGTTGATTACCTGATCTCTAAAGGTATCCCAGCTAACAAGATCTCCCCACGTGGTATGGGCGAATCTAACCCAGTTACTGGCAACACCTGTGACAACGTGAAAGCTCGCGCTGCACTGATCGACTGCCTGGCTCCAGATCGTCGCGTAGAGATCGAAGTTAAAGGCATCAAAGACGTTGTAACTCAGCCAGCGGCATAAGTTAACGTCTTATAAAAAAACCCCGCCATGCGGGGTTTTTTATTGTCTGAAGAAAAGAAAAATCTACTTTTTACCCAACAGCGCCTGAAGGTCGCTCTTCAGCGTCGACATCTGGTTGGCGTACTTCTCTTTATGTTCGGCATCCTCAATCAACTGCACGATGGTTTCCGAAAGCGTTTTACCCCGTCGTTGTGCCAGCCCAGCCAGACGTTGCCAGACAACGAACTCAAGGTCGATTGATTTTTTTCGAGTGTGCTGATGCTCAGCATTAAAATGCCGTTTGCGTCGCGCACGGATAGTTTGCTTCATCCGGTTTAACAAGGCAGGATTGATGTGTTTCTCAATCCAGCCGTTAACCTGTACCGGTTCATTTTCGAGGGTCAGCAAAATATCCACGGCTTCTTGCGCAGCGCTGGCTTCGATGTAGCAGGTGATCAGCTCCCCTTCACGGTGCTTTTTGACCAGGTACTTCCATTTCCAGCCGCTTTCGAGATTTTCCAGTTGTTGATATTTCATTGCGATCTCAGTGTTACCACGTAACTCTGTTCAGAATATCAGTTTTTTAGCAATCTGCTGAAAAGAAATCATATCCTGTGAGTGAATGCAGCCAATCGCCCTGTCGAAATACCCAATCCCGCTTGGGTACAGCCCCCCGCTTACGGTATACTCCACGCTTTTACATCTGACTAAAAAACATCAACTTTGACCATTACGAAACTTGCATGGCGTGACCTTGTTCCGGATACCGAAAGTTATCAGGAACTGTTTGCACAGCCCGAACTCGCAAAAGAACACGAATTCATCCTTAGCGATACGCAGCCCCGTTTGCATTACGCGCTGGAGCAGGTCTTAAGCCCATGGGCAACTGCGCCTTTCATGCTGCTCAAAGCCCCGGAAGAAGCGGAATACCTGACGTTGTTCGGGGATGCCGTGCGTCAGTTAAAGCCGGAAGCGAACGCCGTTTTTGGCGGCCAGTATCGTATCGCGGGACATGATGTCACTTTCGAACCGGCGGCACAGGCCGACGGCCATTTTGCCGCTAAGGGCGAGGTGATTACCGCTAACTGGGTCGAGGCTGAACAACTCTTTGGTTGTCTGCGCCAGTTTAACGGCGAGCTTTCGCTGCAGCCTGGGCTGGTACATCGCGCAAATGGCGGTGTTCTGATCATCTCACTGCGCACCCTGCTCTCGCAGCCGCTGCTGTGGATGCGTCTGAAAACCATCGTGCACCAGCAGCGTTTCGACTGGGTCGGCTACGATGAGTCTCGTCCTCTGCCCGTCTCTGTTCCCTCTATGCCGCTGTCGCTGACCGTCGTGCTGACGGGCGACCGTGAATCGCTGGCGGACTTCCAGGAAATGGAGCCGGAACTGGCTGAGCAGGCCGTGTATAGCGAATACGAAGACAACATCCAGATTGCTGACGCCGACGATATGGCGCAGTGGTGTCAGTGGGTGATGGCCGTTGCCGAACGTTTTGCGCTGCCAACCCCTGCGGCTGACGCGTGGCCGGGCTTAATCCGCGAAGCGGTACGCTACACCGGTGACCAGGAAACGCTGCCGCTTTGCCCGCTCTGGATCGGCAAACAGCTGCGTGAAGTGGGTGTGATTAGCGGTGACGGGGCGTTCACCGGCGAACAGCTCACTCAGATGCTGGCACAGCGTGAGTGGCGAGAAGGTTATCTTGCTGACCGCATGCAGGATGAAATTCTGCTCGAACAAATTCTGGTGGAAACCGAAGGCGAACGCGTCGGGCAGATTAACGCCCTGTCTGTGATTGAATTTCCTGGCCATCCGCGCGCATTCGGGGAGCCATCCCGTATCAGCTGCGTTGTGCACATTGGCGATGGCGAGTTCACCGATATTGAACGGAAAGCCGAGCTGGGCGGAAACATTCACGCCAAAGGCATGATGATCATGCAGGCGTTTTTGATGTCAGAGCTGCAGCTTGAGCAACAGATCCCCTTCTCCGCCTCGCTGACGTTTGAGCAATCCTACAGCGAAGTGGATGGCGACAGCGCCTCTATGGCCGAGCTGTGCGCCTTAATCAGCGCCCTGGCGGAAGTGCCCATCAATCAGAACATCGCGATCACCGGTTCGGTGGACCAGTTCGGCCGCGCCCAGCCAGTGGGGGGCCTCAACGAGAAAATTGAAGGCTTCTTCTCTATCTGTCAGCAGCGCGGTTTAAACGGCAAGCAGGGTGTGATTATCCCGGCTCCCAACGCACGCCATTTAAGCCTCAGTCAGGAAATTCTGGATGCGGTGGAACAAGAGCAGTTCGCTATCTGGGCCATCGAAGGGATTGAGGATGCACTACCCTTACTGACAAACCTGGTATGGGATGGCGAAGGGCAAACCACCCTGATGCAGACTATCCAGGAGCGCATTGCTCAGGCGACACAGCAGGATGCTCGTCATCGTTATCCATGGCCGTTACGCTGGCTGGGCTGGTTTAGTTCGAACTGATCGGACTTGTTCAGCGTACACGTGTTAGCTATCCTGCGTCCTTCACTAAAATAAGGCTTACTGAGAACATGGTAGATAAACGCGAATCCTATACAAAAGAAGATCTTCTTGCCTCTGGTCGCGGTGAACTGTTTGGCGCAAAAGGCCCACAGTTACCGGCCCCGAACATGCTGATGATGGACCGTGTCGTGAAAATGACCGAAACCGGCGGCAACTTCGATAAGGGTTACGTAGAAGCAGAACTCGATATCAACCCGGACCTGTGGTTCTTCGGTTGCCACTTTATTGGCGATCCGGTAATGCCTGGCTGTCTGGGCCTGGATGCCATGTGGCAGCTGGTTGGCTTCTATCTGGGCTGGCTGGGCGGCGAAGGTAAAGGCCGCGCGCTGGGCGTGGGCGAAGTCAAATTCACTGGCCAGGTTCTGCCTACAGCGAAGAAAGTGACCTATCGTATTCACTTCAAGCGCATCGTTAACCGCCGCCTGATTATGGGCCTGGCAGATGGCGAAGTGCTGGTAGACGGGCGTCTGATCTATAGCGCAAGCGACCTGAAAGTTGGCCTGTTCCAGGATACTTCTGCGTTCTGATCGTGCTTTTTGCACCCCCGGAAAGGCGAAACCTCCGCATTGCGGAGGTTTCTTTTTTGAAAGAGACGTTATCAGGCTATGAGTGCCCTGTCGCCGATGGCTTCTCGCCAGCCTCCAAGCCATTGTGACCTTTGATTTATCGTCTGATAAGGACACATTTCTTTAGAACGTCCAGCGATGCCGGCCTGATAACCACGTTGATGAGCCCGTTCCAGGCGATCTCGTTTCTGTCTCTTCATGCCTCGTTTCCCTCATTCTTTTGTCTGGTGGAAAGAAAACAGTGTCTGCACTCAATGTACAGGCACAGATAACGAATACCCCGAATTAGCCCCATCGTCAATGTTCAAAATTCATACGGGTGTCATATTTGTGAGCTACCTGGAAGTTCATTTGTACAAAAATTGTGACGCAGCACAAGTAACAAACTGAAGTGAAAACGAAAAAAAAACCGCAATCAGCGAGAGGCCAACTGCGGTTTTTGATGATGAATTTTACTTATGGCAGCCGGGAGATTTCCCTCGCGATGCTGGCCGACTCCTGTGCCCAACCCTGAGCCAGGACTTTCACCATTTCGTCATAACCATCTTTCTGCTGCTTGAGCTCCAGATGGAAAGGACGCTTAATCAGCTGCCCCTGATGATTCAGCAACCACTCCCCGCTGATCACGACCGCACCATCATAACGGCCGTGGAAGCCCGTTACGGTGACGTTCAGCGTATCCTGGTCGTTACCCAACGGCTGCGACGCGACAACCCAACCCGGTAGCTGACTGCCCAGATTGGCCACCAGCGTGTTGCGCAGCTGTTGATCCAACGGGCTGGCCCACAGGTTGTTCGTCGCAATCACGTATTTAACGTCGCTGGTCTGATAGACCACGCCGTTTCCTGCCAGATAATCCGGCACCGCAACCTGCTCAACCCACAGCTGACGGTTTCCCTGACTGGCCGTGCTTTGCCCACCGCTATGGGTCGCCACAGGCAGCTGATAGTAGCTTTTATTATCTACTCCTGAACTGCACGCCGTTAACAGCAGAGCACCAACCATCAATAGCCACTTTTTCATTCTTTTGCCCTCTTCGGCTCAGGATCCTTTTTATCTTTCGCTTCGAACACCAGCGCATTGCTCTTCTCGTTGAGCGTTTTCAGCACCGGCTGCAGTTCACGTAAGACCTGATCAAGACGCTGCATATCTGCCACCATCTTGTTGTAGGCCGCTGAACCCGGCTGGAAGCCCTGCATACTGCGGTTCAGCTCACGCAGCGTTTTCTGCATGTCCTGCGGAAGCTGCTGCATGCTCTGGCTCGCCGTAATCTTGTTGATGTTATCCAGCGTGGTTTGCAGACGACGCATCGTTGCCTGGCTTTCGCTCAAAGAGTTCGTCGCCGCTTCAATCATCGGATTCAGTGGCAGATTGTTGATCTTATCCAGCGTCTCCATCAGACGCTGCTGGATCTGCGCCAGGCCGCTACTCACCGTTGGGATGATCTTATAGCCACCGAATTCACGGATACCGGTAATCGGCGGTGCTTTCGGGTAGAAGTCCATATCCACATACAGCGCACCGGTCACCAGGTTACCCGTCTTCAACGATCCACGCAGGCCGCGTTCCATCAGTTGAGAGATATGGGCAGCAATATCCTGATTTTCGCCAATCTGGTTTAGCAGACGCTCCGGTTCGATGCGGATCAGCACCGGAATACGATAGTCATCATCCAGCATCTGGCTCAGGCCCGGGACGAAGAACGGAACTTGTCCAACCGTACCGAGACGAATACCGCGGAACTCAACAGGTGCCCCCGGCTGCAGACCGCGGACAGAATCTTTGAAGAACATCAGGAAGTCGACGTGATCGGTATAGAGCGCATCCTGAATGCTTTTTTGATCGTCAAAGAGACGGAAAGCGGTGTTCTCTGCGACCGGCTGCCCTAAATCCAGGCCTTCCGGCACGTCAAAACTTACGCCGCCGCCAAACAGCGTGGTCAGCGAACCCATTTCAACGCGCATACCTGCCGAGGTCAGATCCACCGCGATCCCGCTGTCTTTCCAGAAACGGACATTGCTGGTGACCAGCCGATCGTTTGGCGCATTGATGAAGAGCTGATAGCTGATCGCGCGTTTCTGCGGATCAAACGTGCTTTTCTCAACCGATCCCACGCGGTAGCCGCGGAACAGGACCGGGTCGCCCGCCGTAAGCTGACCTGCTTTTTTACTGTCGAGGATCACGCGGATACCCTTGGCATCAGGTGGTGCAAGCGGCGGTGAATCCAGAAGCTGGTATTTGGCTGGCTGGTTACCCTTAGCGCCAGGCTGCAGCTCAATGTAGGCGCCCGAAAGCAGCGTCCCTAAGCCGCTGATTCCCTCACGCCCCACCTGCGGCTTAACGACCCAGAAAACGGAATCGCCGTGCAGCAGTTTTTCCATGCCGGCATTAAGGCGCGCCTTGATCTCCACATGGGTTAAATCGTCGGTCAGGGTTGCACTTTCCACCACGCCCACATCCACGCTTCGGCTTTTGATAGTCGTTTTACCGCCCTCAATCCCCTCGGCATTGGTGGTTATCAGCGTGACTTCCGGTCCCTGATGGCTGTAATGATAAAACAGGATCCATGCACCGATCAGCGCAGTCACGATGGGAAAAATCCACACCGGCGACCAGTTTTTGACCTTCTGCACTTTCGCCTCTCCACTCTTATTTTCCATGCTCTTACTCTTCCTCATGGCTTGATTCAGGCTCACGATCCCACGATAAACGAGGGTCGAAGGTCATGGCCGCAAACATGGTCATAATCACGACCAGTGCAAACATTAAAGCCCCCATCGCGGGATAAATACTCATCAAACCGCCCATCCGCACCAGTGCAGAGAGAACGGCGATGACAAACACGTCAATCATTGACCAGCGTCCGACAAACTCGACCACTTCATAAATCAGGTGCATGCGTTCGCTATCGCGTTTTCCATGCCCTTTCGCATCCCAACAGAGCCAGGCAATGGCAATCATTTTTAAGGTGGGCACCATAATACTGGCGATAAAGATGACGCCGGCGACCGGATAAGAACCTTCGCCCCAGAGCAGTATCACCCCGGCGAGGATCGTCGAGGGCATTTTGTCACCGAGCAAATCGGTGATCATGATCGGCAGAATATTGGCTGGCAGATACAGCATGATGGATGTGACCAGCAGCGCCATCGTCCACTGAAGGCTATTTTTACGGCGTACGTGCCCCTTTGTTTCGCAGCGCGGACAAACGTCGAGATCGGCGGGCAGCACGGCGGTGCAGCATGGGCAAGAACGCAGCCCCTGACGAATACCGGGTACGCCGACCTTCACCGTCTGTGCAAGCGTCGGCGCTGGCGCGATATCGTCCCACGCCCAGCGCCTGTCCACGCACTGGAAGGCACGCAGCTGCAGAACGCAGTACAGACACCAGGGAATAAAGCTGCTGCCAATCCCCACGTCGCCGTATGCCATGAGCTTCACGAAGCTGACCAGAATCCCCGCCAGAAAGATCTCGGCCATCCCCCAGCTTTTGAGTTGAAAAAGGATACGCGCCAGTCGGATTTTCAGCGGTGCCGGCATCCTGACGCGGTTGACCAGCAAAAGGATAACGACCAGGCAAAAAGCCGGGACTATCTGGACAAACAGGAGAAAAAAGGTACCCAGGCTGGCGTAATCTTCCGAGAACATCACGCCCGGAATTTCAAGCAAATCTACCTGGCTGGTGATCCCCCCCACCTTCATATAGATGAAGGGGAAGAGATTGGAGAGCAGCAGCATGAACAATGCTGCCAGAGCGTAAGCAGTGGGACGCTGCCGCGGCGCGTCCCACTCGGTTGTCAACGTCGCACCGCAACGTGGACACAGGGCTTTATGTCCGTGACCAAGCTCTGGCAACGCCACGAGCATATCGCATTGCGAGCATAAAATATGCCTGTCGGCATGGTGCTGGTCACACATATGTTATCCCTGTTTATGCGCCGTTTTTCAGAGACTCAAGGTACTCCCAGCGCTCAAATGCTTCTTCCAGGGCTTTTTCAGCCGCGGACATTTCTGACAGTACTTTCTGAGTATAGTCATGCGATTGAGTAAAGAATGACGCATCAGCAACCTGTTTTTGCAGATCCTCAAGCGCGGCTTCCAGCTCTTCAAGACGCTGCGGTAGCCCCTCCAGTTCGCGCTGCAGGTTATAGCTTAGTTTAGCCGAGGTTTTCTTGACAGTTTCTGCTTTTGTTACAGCAGGTTCAGAACTTATTTTGGACTTTGACTGTTTCTGCGCCTGAGACTGCAATTGCTGCCCTTTTGCATCATGATAACCGCCTACGTATTGTCCAATTCGCCCTTCACCTTCGAAGATCCAGCACTCGGTCACGGTGTTGTCCACGAACTGACGATCGTGGCTGACCAGCATCACGGTCCCCTGATAGCCGTCAATCAGTTCTTCGAGCAATTCCAGCGTTTCGACATCGAGGTCGTTCGTCGGTTCATCGAGGATCAGCAGGTTGCTTGGCTTAAGGAACAGGCGCGCCAGCAGAAGGCGATTTCGCTCACCGCCGGACAGCGCGCGCACCGGCGTCATGGCGCGTTTCGGATGGAACAGGAAGTCCTGCAGGTAGCCCAGCACGTGACGCGGCTTACCGTTTACCATCACCTCCTGCTTACCTTCGGCGAGGTTGTCCATCACCGTACGGTCCGGATCCAGCTCCGCGCGGTGCTGGTCGAAGTAGGCGACCTCCAGCTTGGTCCCGCAGTGAATGCGGCCGCTGTCGGCCTGCAGCTGGCCCAGCATCAGTTTCAGCAGCGTGGTTTTACCGCAGCCGTTCGGGCCGATGAGCGCAATTTTATCGCCACGCTGCACCTGCGCGGAGAAATCGTTCACCAGCACTTTACCGTCAACCTGATAGTTGACGTTTTCCATTTCGAAGACAATCTTGCCGGAACGGGAAGCCTCTTCTACCTGCATTTTGGCGCTGCCCATCACTTCACGGCGTTCGCTGCGCTCGCGACGCATCGCCTTCAGGGCACGCACGCGGCCTTCGTTACGGGTACGACGGGCTTTGATGCCCTGGCGGATCCAGACCTCTTCCTGCGCCAGCTTGCGGTCGAACTCGGCATTCTGCAACTCTTCCACGCGCAGGTTTTCTTCTTTCTCCAGCAGATACGTATCGTAATCGCCGGGATAGGTCACCAGCTTGCCGCGGTCGAGGTCGACAATGCGCGTCGCCATGTTGCGAATAAACGAACGGTCGTGCGAGATAAAGATGATGGTGCCGCTGAAGGTTTTCAGGAAACCTTCCAGCCAGTCGATCGCTTCGATATCCAGGTGGTTGGTCGGTTCGTCCAGCAGCAGCACCTTCGGCCCGCTGACCAGCGCGCGGCCCAGGGCCGCTTTACGCAGCCAGCCGCCGGAGAGCGCCGACAGCTCCATATCGGGTTCCAGACCGAGCTGCGCCAGTACTTCATTAATGCGGTTTTCAAGCTGCCACAGACCGTGGTGATCGAGCATCTCCTGCACTTTCGCCAGTTCGTTGAGGTTTTTGTCGCTCGGATCGGTCATCACCAGATGCGAAATCTCGTGATAGCGCTTCAGGTATTCAGCCTGCTCGGAGATCCCTTCCGCCACGAAATCGTAAACGCTGCCGGTCACGTGACGCGGTGGATCCTGCTGCAGGCGGGAGACAATCAGATCCTGCTCGTAAACAATACGCCCGTCATCCAGACCCTGTTCACGGTTGAGGATTTTCATCAGCGTGGATTTACCCGCGCCGTTACGGCCCACCAGACAGACGCGCTCGTTATCTTCGATATGCAGTTCTGCATTGTCGAGAAGCGGTGAGTCGCTGAAAGAGAGCCACGCGCCGTGCATACTAATTAAAGACATTTATTTTTCCTTTCAGACCGCGGTAATCAACCAGCAGTTATGGATTTGACGGTTACGGGCAAAGTCCTGAGACAGCGTTTTTTGGCTGATTTCTTGTGCTTTCAGTCCCAGGGCTGCTAAGCCGTCATGATCCATACGGAAGCCGCGTTTGTTGTTCGAGAACATAATGGTGCCGCCTTTGCGCAGCAGGCGCTTCAGGTCGGTCATCAGGCGCAGGTGATCGCGTTGTACATCAAAGCTATCTTCCATACGCTTGGAGTTGGAGAAGGTCGGCGGATCGATAAAGATCAGGTCAAACTGCTCGTCGGTGTCGCGCAGCCAGCCCAGCACGTCAGCCTGCATCAGGCGATGCTGACGTCCGGTTAAGCCGTTAAGACGAAGGTTGCGCTCCGCCCATTCCAGATAGGTGCGGGACATATCCACCGTGGTGGTGCTGCGCGCGCCCCCCAGACCGGCATGCACGCTGGCGCTGCCGGTATAGGAGAAGAGATTCAGGAAGTCCTTGCCTTTACTCATCTGGCCCAGCATGCGTCGGGCGATACGGTGGTCGAGGAACAGACCGGTATCCAGATAGTCGGTCAGGTTGACCCACAGGCGCGCGTTGTATTCGCCCACTTCGATAAAGTCGCCCTTCTCGCCCATCTTCTGATACTGGTTTTTCCCTTTCTGACGCTCGCGGGTTTTCAGCACCAGCTTGTTCGGCGCAATGCCGAGCACGGCGATGGTGGCCGCGATAACGTCCAGCATGCGCTGACGCGCTTTTTGCGCATCAATGGTTTTCGGTGGCGCATATTCCTGAATCACCACCCAGTCCGCGTAGCGGTCAACCGCCACGTTGTATTCCGGCAGGTCGGCATCGTACAGGCGATAACATTCAATGCCCTCCTGCTTCGCCCACTTCTCAAATTTCTTCAGGTTCTTGCGCAGGCGGTTGGCGTAATCTTCCGCCACGCCGGACGGCTTGCTGTCGGCCGCCTTCTCCGCCAGATGGTAGTTCTTCTGCACGCAGTCCAGCGGGCCGTTTTTGGCCTTAAACTGGCGATCGGCGCGCAGCTGGAGGCAGCTCAGCAGCTCCGGCGAGGCGCTAAACAGAGACAGGTTCCAGCCGCCGAAGTGGTCCTTCATATTGCGGCCCAACAGGCTGTGCAGGGCAATCAGCGCCGGCTCGCTGTCGAGACGCTCGCCGTATGGGGGGTTACTGATCACGGTACCGTACGGGCCTTTCGGCAACGGGTTGGTCAGGTTCGCCACGTCTTTCACTTCGAAGGTGACCAGCTCGCCGATACCGGCGCGACGGGCGTTGCTGCGCGCGCGTTCAATGACGCGCGGGTCGCTGTCCGAACCATAAAAGTGGGAGGTGTACTCTGCCAGGCCTTTGCGTGCGCGGGTTTGCGCGTCGTCTTTGACCTCTTTCCAGAGCGCTTCATCGTGCTGTGCCCAGCCTTTAAAGCCCCAGTGACCGCGATGCAGGCCCGGCGCGCGATCGGTTGCCAGCATGGCCGCCTCAATCAGCAACGTACCGGAACCACACATCGGATCGAGCAGCGGCGTGCCCGGCTGCCAGCCGGAGCGCATGACAATGGCAGCCGCCAGCGTTTCTTTAATTGGCGCCATACCGGTACGATCGCGGTAGCCGCGCAGATGCAGGCCTGCACCGCTCAGATCAAGAGAGATGCTCGCCGTGTCACCGTTCAGCCAGACGTTAATACGCAGATCGGGGTTTTCACGATCGACGTTCGGACGTTCCTTATTTTTACGCGTGAAGCAGTCCACAATGGCGTCTTTTACGCGCAGGGCACCGTACTGGCTGTTGCGGATCTCGTCGTTCACGCCGTTGAAATGCACCGCAAAGGTGGCATTCGGGGTGAAGATCTCTGTCCAGTCGATCATCTGTACGCCGGTATAGAGGTCAAGGTCGCTATAAACCTTGCACTCCTTCATCGGCAGCATGATGCGCGACGCCAGGCGACTCCACATCAGGCTCTGGTAAATAAGCCGCGTGTCGCCCTCAAAATGGACACCACCCTGAACCACCTGGCACTCTTGTGCGCCCAGGCTTTCCAGTTCAGTTTTTAACAGCTCTTCCAGCCCACGGGCCGTACTGGCAAACAGAGAATTCATATCGTCACTTTTACTCTTAGAAAATTGTCGCGCATTATAGCTAATATGGCGTGTATGTCATAAAGTTGAAGGCTTATTTTCATTTGTGGGAGTGTGCAGTGGCGACGTTATCCAGGCTTTTTATTCATCCGGTGAAATCCATGCGCGGCATCGGCGTCTCTCACGCGCTGGCCGACATGAGCGGATTCGCCTTCGATCGTATTTTTATGGTCACCGAGCCTGACGGTACGTTCATTACCGCACGCCAGTTCCCGCAGATGGTTCGCTTTACCCCTTCCCCGCTTCATGACGGTTTGCACCTGACCGCGCCGGACGGTTCCAGCGCGGTGATTCGCTTTGCGGATTTTGCGCCCGTCGATGCGCCAACGGAAGTGTGGGGCAACCATTTTACCGCGCGCATCGCCCCGGATGAGATTAACCGCTGGCTGAGCGGCTTCTTCTCCCGCGACGTGCAGCTGCGCTGGGTTGGGCCTGAACCGACGCGACGCGTGAAGCGCCACGACGCCGTTCCCCTCTCCTTCGCCGATGGCTTCCCGTTCCTGCTGACTAACGAAGCCTCGCTGCGTGATTTACAAGGCCGCTGCAAAGCCAGCGTTCAGATGGAACAGTTTCGTCCGAACCTGGTGGTGACCGGTGTCGACGCCTGGGACGAAGACACCTGGAAAGTGATCCGCATTGGCAGCGTCATCTTTGATGTCGTAAAACCCTGTAGCCGCTGCATTTTCACCACGGTGAGCCCGGAGAAAGGCCAGAAGCACCCTTCCGGCGAACCGCTGAAGACGCTGCAGTCATTCCGCACCGCGCAGGACAACGGCGATGTGGATTTCGGTCAGAACCTGATCCCGCGCTCCAGCGGTGCAATCCGCGTCGGTGATGAGGTAGAGATCCTTGCCCGAGGGCCTGCAAGAGTGTACGGCTCAGGTCAGGAAGAAGAAATGGTCGACGTTGTGACGAATGTCGCCTCTGCGGTAGATATTCACTGGCAGGGAAACATCATCCGTGGCAACAACCAGCAGGTATTACTGGAGCAACTGGAGCAGGCAGGTATTCGCGTCCCCTATTCCTGTCGCGCAGGCATTTGCGGATGCTGCCGCATCAGGCTGGTGGATGGCGAAGTAAGTGCGTTGAAAAAATCGGCAATTGGAAATGACGGCACAATTCTGTGCTGTAGCTGCATACCGAAAACGTCCGTACAGCTGGAAGCTTAAACCGCCTGTTCGAGGCTGAAAGAATCTACGCGCAGCTGTGGCTTCAGCCTGTCGTTCATCACTTTAATGGCATCGCCAAGCTGCATCGTCCGCCCGGCAATGGTTACGCCGGGCTGGGCCAGCAGGCAGAGCGCAGCATTTTCACCAGGCTCAACCACCAGCAGGCTTACCTCTTCTGCGGTATCGCTCAGATTGACGCTCGCCGCGTCACCCGTTGCCGGGGTCCAGCTCATACCGTGCGCAAGAAAATGCCAGCTTTTTGGCATTTGCGGTTTCAGGAAGCGGATAGCCACCAGCGCATTTAATACCAGCTCGGCACGCTGCTCTTTAGAAAGCACCAGATCGCGGCATTTTTCTTCGAAAGAGAAATAAAGCGCCGCATCGTCAACGCAAAAGCCCGACGGGGAAAACGCGTCCGGGGTTAACATTCGGCGGGCGAAACGAGAGCGAAACAACATGCCATTGGCTAAATCGAGCATCATTCGATCATGCTCGTCGCAAAAATACCAGCGCCAGTTATCGTCAGGTTTAATTCGCATGTTTCTCTCCCGTCCCCGAAACGTCCTGTACTAAAAATGTCCTGATCGCCGCTTCGTTTATAACACCATTAATAAAAGACTATAATGTCTAAATAAGCAACAGTGACGGAATATAAAACAACCAGGGCTGGAAATAAAGCCCTGGTTGTCTGATTAAGAGAAAAGATTAGATATGAGTAACGATTTCTTTAATCAGCGGCGGTCCTTTAAAAATAAAGCCGGAATAGATTTGCACCAGTGACGCACCCGCCGCCATCTTCTCGCGCGCAGCAATCACGGAGTCGATGCCACCGACGCCAATAATCGGCAGGCGTCCTTTTAATTCCGCAGACAGGGCGCGAATAATCTCGGTGCTTTTTAATTGTACCGGACGTCCGCTTAACCCACCCGCTTCGTCACAGTTTTTCATTCCCTGCACGAGGGAGCGATCGAGGGTGGTATTGGTTGCAATCACACCATCAATATTATGGCGAACTAAACTGTCGGCAACCTGGATCAATTCTTCGACAGAAAGATCCGGGGCGATCTTAACCGCGACCGGAACATATTTATGGTGGATCGTCTGGAGTTCATTTTGCTTATTTTTAATGGCACTCAGAAGATCGTCCAGCGCTTCGCCATATTGTAAGGAGCGCAACCCCGGAGTATTGGGTGAAGAAATATTCACCGCAATATAACCGGCATAGGCGTAGACTTTTTCCATACAAATCAGATAGTCATCTTTACCCTGCTCGACCGGCGTGTCTTTATTTTTGCCGATATTGATGCCCAGAATTCCGTCAAAGTGGGCTTTTTTAACGTTCTCAACAAGGTGATCAACGCCAAGGTTATTAAAGCCCATGCGGTTGATCAGCCCTTCGGCTTCAACCAGGCGGAACAGGCGCGGCTTGTCATTTCCCGGCTGCGGGCGCGGCGTGACGGTCCCGATTTCAATAGAGCCAAAGCCCATCGCGCCCAGGGCATCAATACACTCGCCATTTTTGTCCAGACCAGCCGCCAGACCCAGCGGGTTTTTAAAGGTCAGACCCATGCACTGCACAGGTTTTACCGGGACATGCTGGCGCACCAGCGCGGCCAGCGGCGTTCCGGTAATACGACGTAATTGCTGCATTGTAAATTCATGAGCGCGCTCAGGGTCGAGCTGGAAAAGAGCTTTACGAACGAAGGGGTAGTACATGAACTCTCCTGGATTCCCGGTGTGCAAACCGGGAGGGGATTATGGGCGATCCACGCGCGAAAGGGAATTGACCTGCGGCAAAAAATCAGCGTAAAACGCAATCGTTTACCTCCCTGTCTATTTCTTATGCACTTTTTCGCATTTTAATTGCAGATAAATCATTTAGTGGAATAACCGCGCGGTGTCACACTCCTGAAAATTGTTATGAATGTTAGATAAAAGCAAACAATTAGTTATAAGGAGGAAGTATGCGCGTCATTACCCTGGCCGGAAGTCCACGATTCCCTTCGCGCTCCAGCGCCCTGCTGGAATATGCCCGCGAAAAACTCAATGCCCTAGATGTGGAAGTGTGCCACTGGAACCTGCATAACTTCGAACCTGAAGATCTGCTTTATGCCCGTTTCGACAGCCCTGCGCTTAAAACGCTCATCGAGCAGCTTAACGGCGCTGACGGCCTAATTGTGGCAACGCCCATTTATAAAGCCTCTTTTTCCGGGGCGCTGAAAACCCTGCTCGATCTGCTTCCGGAACGTGCCCTGGACGGCAAAGTCGTGCTGCCGCTGGCAACAGGCGGTACGGTTGCCCATCTACTGGCCGTGGATTATGCCCTGAAGCCGGTGCTGAACGCATTGAAAGCGCAGGAGATCCTCCACGGCGTTTTCGCCGATGACTCCCAGGTTATCGATTATCAACATAAACCTCATTTTACGCCGAACCTGCAAACCCGCCTCGATACTGCCCTGGAAACCTTCTGGCATGCTCTGCACCGCAGGGATATCCAGGCGCCGGCGTTTGGTCAGCCTCAAGGAGTCGCACATGTTTAAAACGTTAACCCGTATCGGCCTGGCAGGTCTGATGGCGCTTTCCTCGCTGGCCCATGCCGCAGAAACGGCTCCGGAAAGTTTACGCATTGGCTATCAGAAAGGCAGCGTCAGCATGGTGCTGGCGAAAAGCCACCAGCTTCTGGAAAAACGCTTCCCGGACACCAAATTCTCCTGGGTGGAGTTCCCGGCTGGCCCGCAGATGCTGGAGGCCCTGAACGTCGGCAGTATCGATCTCGGCAGTACGGGTGATATTCCGCCGATATTCGCCCAGGCGGCGGGAGCGGACCTCGTCTATGTTGGCGTTGAGCCGCCCAAACCGAAGGCCGAAGTGATTCTGGTGCCAGAAAACAGCGACATTAAAAGCGTCGCCGATCTTAAAGGGCATAAAGTTGCTTTCCAGAAAGGTTCCAGCTCACACAACCTGCTGCTGCGTGCCCTGCAAGAAGCCGGACTCAAGTTCACTGACATTCAACCTGTTTACCTGACGCCTGCCGACGCGCGCGCCGCATTCCAGCAGAAGAACGTTGATGCCTGGGCCATCTGGGATCCGTACTACTCCGCCGCATTACTGCAGGGCGGCGTTCGCGTGCTGAAAGACGGCACCACGCTGAAGCAGACCGGTTCGTTCTATCTGGCCGCGCGTCCTTATGCGGAAAAGAACGGCGCATTTATTCAGGGCGTACTGGATTCCTTTACCCAGGCCGATGCGCTGACCCAGACCCAGCGCCAGGAGAGCATTACCCTGCTGGCGAAAACCATGGGCTTACCTGAGCCGGTGATCGCGAGCTATCTCAACCACCGTCCACCGACCACCATCACGCCCGTGGACGCCCACGTCGCCGCGCTTCAGCAACAAACGGCTGACCTTTTCTATCAAAACCACCTGGTGCCGAAACAGGTCACTATTCGCGAACGCATCTGGCAGCCCGCAGGCAAAGAAGGAGCTAAATCATGAGTCTGAATCTTTTCTGGTTTTTACCCACCCACGGTGATGGACACTATCTTGGTACAGAAGAGGGTTCGCGCCCGGTTGACCACGGCTACCTGCAGCAGATTGCGCAGGCGGCGGACCGAATCGGTTTCACCGGGGTGCTGATCCCGACCGGACGTTCATGTGAAGATGCCTGGCTCGTGGCCGCGTCGATGATCCCGGTCACCCAGCGTCTGAAGTTCCTGGTTGCGTTACGCCCGAGCGTTGTCTCCCCCACCGTGGCGGCGCGTCAGGCGGCAACGCTGGACAGACTGTCCAACGGCCGCGCCCTGTTTAACCTGGTGACGGGCAGCGATCCGCAGGAGCTGGCGGGCGATGGGGTATTTCTCGACCATACCGAGCGCTATGAAGCCTCCGCCGAGTTCACCCGCGTCTGGCGACGTCTGCTGGAAGGTGAAACCGTTACCTTTGAAGGCAAGCATATCCACGTTCGCGACGCGAAACTCTACTTCCCGCCGGTGCAGCAGCCGCGCCCGCCGCTCTATTTTGGCGGATCGTCGGATGTGGCCCAGGATCTGGCGGCAGAGCAGGTCGATCTCTATCTGACCTGGGGCGAACCGCCTGCGCTGGTGAAAGAAAAAATTGCCCAGGTCCGCGCTAAGGCGGCCGCCCATGGCCGCAAGGTGCGCTTCGGCATTCGCCTGCATGTGATTGTCCGCGAAACCAATGAAGAAGCCTGGCAGGCGGCGGACCGCCTGATTTCGCATCTGGATGATGAAACGATCGCCAGAGCCCAGGCCGCATTTGCCAAAACCGACTCCGTCGGGCAGCACCGAATGGCGTCCCTGCACAACGGCAAGCGCGAGAACCTGGAGATCAGCCCGAACCTGTGGGCAGGCGTCGGTCTGGTGCGCGGCGGTGCGGGTACGGCGCTGGTTGGCGACGGCCCGACCGTGGCCGCGCGAATTAATGAATACGCCGAGCTGGGCATCGACAGCTTTATTCTCTCCGGCTATCCGCATCTGGAAGAGGCGTACAAGGTGGGCGAGCTGTTATTCCCGCATCTGGATGTCGCCATTCCGGAAATTCCACAGCCGCAGCGGCTTCAGCTTCAGGGCGAAGCCGTGGCGAACGAGTTTATTCCACGCAAAGCCGCGCAGAGCTAAGGAGTGACCATGTCTGCCACCTCACAAAAATGGCTGCTGCGCGCCGCGCCGTGGTTTTTACCCGTCGGCATTGTGGCACTCTGGCAGCTCGCGTCGTCCACCGGCTGGCTGTCGAGCCGCATTCTGCCCTCCCCGGAGGGCGTCGTAGAAGCGTTCTGGTCGCTGAGCGTGAGCGGTGAGCTGTGGCAGCATCTGGCGATCAGCTCCTGGCGCGCCGTGATTGGGTTTTCCATCGGCGGCGGCATCGGTCTGGTTCTGGGCCTGATCAGTGGCCTTTCCCGCTGGGGCGAGCGGCTGCTGGATACCTCAATTCAGATGCTGCGCAACGTGCCGCATCTGGCGCTGATCCCGCTGGTTATCCTGTGGTTTGGGATTGATGAGAGCGCCAAGATCTTCCTCGTGGCGCTGGGCACATTGTTCCCGATCTACATCAACACCTGGCACGGGATCCGCAATATCGATCGCGGTCTGGTGGAGATGGCGCGCAGCTACGGCTTATCGGGTTTTTCTCTCTTTATACACGTGATCCTGCCGGGCGCCCTGCCCTCCATTATGGTCGGGGTGCGTTTTGCGCTCGGCCTGATGTGGCTGACGCTGATTGTAGCAGAGACTATCTCGGCCAATTCAGGCATTGGTTACCTGGCGATGAACGCCCGCGAATTCCTGCAAACGGACGTGGTGGTGGTTGCCATCATTCTGTATGCCCTTCTCGGCAAACTCGCCGACGTTAGCGCCCAGTGGCTGGAGCGCAGCTGGCTGCGCTGGAATCCGGCCTACACTCTTCAGGAGGCGAAAGCATGAATACTGCACGACTGAACCAGGGAACACCGTTACTGCTGAACGGCGTGACCAAACGCTACGGCGAAAACACCATTCTTAACGGGCTGGATCTGCATATTCCCGCCGGACAATTTGTGGCCGTTGTCGGGCGCAGCGGCGGCGGCAAGAGTACCCTGCTAAGGCTGCTGGCCGGACTGGAAGCCCCTAACGGCGGCGACATTCTGGCAGGAACAACGCCGCTTTCGAATATTCAGGACGATACCCGCATGATGTTTCAGGACGCGCGGCTGCTGCCGTGGAAAACGGTTATCGACAATGTCGGGCTCGGTCTTAAGGGCAGCTGGCGGGATGAAGCCCGCCAGGCGCTGGCCGCCGTTGGGCTGGAAAATCGAGCCGATGAATGGCCTGCCGCCCTCTCGGGTGGGCAGAAGCAGCGCGTGGCGCTGGCGCGGGCGTTGATTCACCGTCCTGGCCTGCTGCTGCTTGATGAACCGCTCGGCGCGCTGGACGCCCTGACGCGAATCGAAATGCAGGATTTGATTGGATCCCTGTGGCAGGCGCACGGCTTTACGGTACTGCTGGTGACGCATGACGTGAGCGAAGCCGTCGCGATGGCGGACCGGGTGCTGTTAATAGAGGACGGGAAAATAGGTCTGGATCTGACGGTGGATCTTCCGCGGCCTCGTCGCGTGGGCTCGGCAAGACTGGGGGAGCTCGAAGCTGAGGTATTAGATCGAGTGATGAAGCGCGGGAGCACGGAGTTACAGCGAGCTAAGGCTAATGCCTGATGCCCTCACCCAGGCCCTCTCCCACAGGGAGAGGGAGGGTTAACTTATATTACGCTAACGCTTTAGCAATCTTCTCGTACAAATCACCAGACAGATTTTCCAGCCCTTTCAGCTGCTCAAGCGCGGCACGCATCTTCGCCTGACGCTTCGCATCGTAACGCTTCAGACGGATCAGCGGCTCAATCAGGCGCGACGCCACCTGCGGGTTACGGCTGTTCAGCTCGGTCAGCATTTCCACCATGAACTGATAACCGCTGCCGTCTTCGGCGTGGAACGCCGCCGGGTTGCTGCTGGCAAACGCGCCAATCAGCGAACGCACGCGGTTTGGGTTGCTCAGGGTAAAGGAACGATGCTTCAGCAGGCTGCGTACGTTGCTGAGTGCATCGGCCGCCGGGCTGGTCGCCTGCAGGATGAACCACTTGTCCATCACCAGGCCATCCTGATGCCACTTATCGTCGTACTCCTGCATCAGCGCATCGCGGCACGGCAGTTCGGCAGCAACGCTTGCGCCCAGCGCGGCCAGGGCGTCGGTCATGTTATCCGCCTCGTGATACTGCTTGCTCACCAGGGTGTTCGCCAGCTCGGTTTCACCAAACGCCAGATAGCGCAGGCAGGTGTTGCGCAGAGAACGTTTACCAATGTCCGCGTGCTCAACGCGATAAGCGTCAAGCTTGTTGGCGTTATAAATGGCGAGGAACTCGTCCGCCAGCTCAGCAGCCAGCGTACGGGTCAACGCTTCACGCACCGCCACGATCGCGATCGGATCGATAATCTCGAACAACTCCGCGATTTCAGTCGCTGACGGCAGAGTCAGAATTTCTGCGGCCAATGCCGGGTCAATCTTCTCATCCAGCAGGATCGCGCGGAACGCGTCAGCTACGTGAACAGGCAGCGACAGCGGCTGGCCCTGCTGATGACGGTTTACGTTGAGCTTGATGTAGGTCGCCAGCAGGCTTTGTGCGGCATCCCAGCGGGAGAAATCGTTACGCGCGTGACGCATCAGGAACGTCAGCTGCTGATCGCTCCACTTGTACTCCAGCTTCACCGGCGCGGAGAATTCACACAGCAGCGCAGGCACCGGCTGGAAATAGACGTTATCGAAGATAAAGGTCTGCTCGGCCTGGGTCACGTTCAGCACGTGGTGTACCGGGTGACCGCCCTTCTGCAGTGGAATGACTTTGCCTTCGTTATCGTACAGCTCAATGCTGAACGGAATATGCAGCGGGTATTTCTCTTCCTGCTCTGCCGTCGGCGGCGTGCGCTGGCTGATGGTCAGCGTGTACTGCTCGGTTTCAGGATTGTAGTCGTCTTTGACGGTAACAATCGGCGTACCGGCCTGGCTGTACCAGCGGCGGAAGTGAGAGAGATCGACATTAGAGGCATCTTCCATTGCCTGCACAAAATCGTCGCAGGTGGCCGCGCTGCCGTCATGACGCTCGAAGTAGAGCTGCATCCCTTTCTGGAAGTTCTCTTCCCCCAGCAGGGTGTGGATCATGCGGATAATTTCGGCGCCCTTCTCGTACACCGTCAGGGTGTAGAAGTTGTTCATCTCGATGACTTTATCCGGGCGGATCGGATGCGCCATTGGGCTGGCATCTTCCGCAAACTGCAGGCCGCGCATGGTACGCACGTTGTTGATGCGGTTTACCGCGCGTGAACCCAGATCGGAGCTGAACTCCTGGTCACGGAAGACGGTCAGGCCCTCTTTCAGGCTCAGTTGGAACCAGTCGCGGCAGGTGACGCGGTTGCCGGTCCAGTTGTGGAAATATTCGTGGCCGATGACGCGTTCGATATCGAGGTAGTCTTTGTCCGTTGCAGTATCGGTACGCGCCAGAACGTATTTGGAGTTAAAGACGTTCAGGCCTTTATTCTCCATTGCGCCCATGTTGAAGAAATCGACGGCGACGATCATATAGATGTCGAGGTCATATTCGAGGCCGAAGCGCTCCTCGTCCCACTTCATGGAGTTGATGAGGGAGGTCATCGCCCACGGCGCGCGGTCAAGGTTGCCGCGGTCAACAAACAGCTCCAGCGCCACCTCACGGCCTGAGCGCGTTTTGAAGGTGTCGCGCAGCACGTCGAAGTCCCCCGCCACCAGCGCAAACAGGTAGCACGGTTTCGGGAACGGATCCTGCCACTGCACCCAGTGACGGCCATTCTCCAGCTCGCCTTCACCTACGCGGTTACCGTTGGAGAGCAGGAAGGGATACAGGGTTTTATCGGCGATGATTTTGGTGGTGAAGCGCGCCAGGACGTCCGGACGGTCGAGATACCACGTAATGTGGCGGAACCCTTCCGCTTCACACTGGGTACACAGCGCCACGCCTGACTGATAAAGCCCTTCCAGCGCGGTGTTGGCAGCCGGGCTGATTTCATTCACGATGCGCAGCGTAAACTGTTCCGGCAGGTTGTCGATGACCAGCTGGTTGTTTTCTTCTTTATAGTCTGACCAGGCTTCATCATTAATATGCAGGGAGACCAGCGTCAGGTCTTCACCATCCAGACGCAGCGGCACCGCAGTTGCGCTGTGGCGCGTCACCTTGCTTACCGCCGTGACAACGGTTTTAGTGGCATCCAGGTCAAAAGTCAGATCGATTTCGCTAATCAGGTAATCCGGCGCACGGTAGTCGTGGCGGTATTTGGCTTGTGGCTGTTGTGTCATAGAAAACCTTATGCATCGTTTGTCGAGTAACGTTTCAATATATTCCTGTTGCGCAAAACGCGCTATGCAGAATGTTCATCTTTTCAGGGTCAAAACCTTTTTTTGCTACATTTGTATAACACGGGGCACAAAATGCCCTCGACCATAAAACGCGCTTATGTTGTGATCGGGGTTCAATAAATCACTAAACAAGGTATACTCCGGAGTTGTTTATTGTACTAAACGCTCCTGTGAGAGGATGCTACTGCGCACCTATGACTCAATTCGCTTCTCCAGTTCTGCATACGTTGCTGGATACCGACGCGTATAAACTGCATATGCAGCAAGCCGTTTTCCACCATTACTATGACGTTCATGTCGCGGCGGAATTCCGCTGCCGTGGCGACGACTTGCTCGGTATCTACGCAGACGCCATTCGTGAACAGGTCAATGCTATGCAGCATCTGACGCTGCAGGACGAGGAATATCAGTGGCTTTCTGGCCTGCCTTTCTTCAAAGCCGACTACCTGAACTGGCTGCGCGATTTCCGCTATAAGCCGGAGCAGGTCACCGTGCTTAACGATAACGGCAAGCTGGATATTCGCCTTGAAGGTCCATGGCGGGCAGTGATCATGTGGGAAGTGCCGCTTCTGGCGGTGATCAGTGAGCTGGCTCACCGCTATCGTTCGCCGGAAACGGGCGTCGAGCAGGCGGTCGCCGCGCTGGAAAATAAACTCGCGGCCTTCTCCAAGCTGACCGAAGGGTTAGACATGTCCCGCTTCCGCCTGATGGACTTTGGCACCCGTCGTCGTTTCTCGCGCGACGTTCAGGAGGCCATCGTTAAACGTCTTCAGCAGGAGCCGTGGTTTGTAGGCACCAGTAACTACGATCTGGCACGTCGCCTCAGCCTGACGCCAATGGGTACCCAGGCGCACGAGTGGTTCCAGGCGCATCAGCAGATCAGCCCCGATCTGGCTAACAGCCAGCGCGCGGCACTGGCCGCATGGCTTGAGGAGTACCCGAATCAACTCGGGATCGCCCTCACCGACTGTATTACGATGGATGCCTTCCTGCGCGACTTTGGTCCCGAGTTCGCTGAACGTTACCAGGGATTACGCCACGACTCCGGGGATCCGGTTGAATGGGGCGAGAAGGCCATTGCCCATTACGAGAAACTCGGCATTGATCCGATGAGCAAGGTGCTGGTCTTCTCCGATAATCTCGACCTGGCGAAAGCCGTCGAACTCTATCGCCATTTCAACACCCGGGTGAACCTGAGCTTCGGGATCGGAACCCGTCTGACCTGCGATATTCCTCAGGTAAAACCTCTGAATATTGTCATCAAACTGGTGGAATGTAACGGCAAGCCGGTGGCGAAGCTCTCCGACAGCCCGGGCAAAACCATCTGCCATGACAAAGCGTTTGTTCGCGCGTTGCGCAAAGCCTTCGATCTTCCTCAGATCAAAAAAGCCAGTTAAGCGCTTACGGGAGCCTCTATGGCTCCCCTCTTCTTATTTATTTCTTAATTCTTCTCTTTTGACTGCGAAATTTACTTGTCTGATAGCGGATGGCAGGTAACATAGATATCCCCCCATAAGGGTGGACAAGTGTTTATTTTTTCCGACTATTAACAGAGAGAATATTATGAGCGTTGTGCCTGTAGCCGACGTACTCCAGGGCCGTGTCGCCGTTGACCAACAGGTCACCGTGCGCGGATGGGTGCGTACCCGCCGAGATTCTAAAGCTGGCATCTCCTTCCTTGCCGTCTATGACGGTTCCTGCTTTGATCCTGTACAGGCCGTCATTAATAATTCTCTGCCCAATTACAATGATGACGTTCTGCGCCTGACGACGGGCTGTTCCGTTATTGTCACCGGCGTGGTTGTGGCATCCCCGGGCCAGGGCCAGAGTTTCGAAATTCAGGCCTCAGCCATTGAAGTCACCGGCTGGGTTGAAGATCCAGATACCTACCCGATGGCAGCAAAACGTCACAGCATTGAATACCTGCGTGAAGTGGCGCACCTGCGTCCACGTACCAACCTGATTGGTGCGGTGGCGCGCGTGCGTCATACGCTTGCGCAGGCGCTGCATCGTTTCTTCGACGAGCAGGGTTACTTCTGGGTGTCTACCCCGCTGATCACCGCGTCCGACACAGAAGGTGCGGGTGAGATGTTCCGCGTCTCGACGCTGGACATGGAAAACCTGCCGCGCACGCCGGAAGGTAAAGTGGACTATGACAAAGACTTCTTTGGTAAAGAAGCTTTCCTGACGGTATCCGGTCAGCTCAACGGCGAAACGTACGCCTGTGCGCTGTCTAAGATCTACACCTTTGGCCCAACCTTCCGTGCCGAAAACTCCAACACCAGCCGTCACCTGGCGGAATTCTGGATGCTGGAGCCGGAAGTGGCGTTCGCCGACCTGGACGATGTTGCGGGTCTGGCGGAAGCGATGCTGAAGTACGTGTTCAAAGCGGTGCTGGAAGAGCGTCCTGACGACATGAAATTCTTCGCAGAACGCGTGGACAGCGATGCTGTGGCGCGTCTGGAGCGTTTTGTGTCTGCCGACTTTGCGCAGGTGGACTATACCGACGCGGTGGCGATCCTCGAGAAATGCGGTGAGACGTTCGAGAACCCGGTTTACTGGGGCGTTGACCTGGCGTCTGAACACGAACGCTATCTGGCCGAGAAACATTTCAAAGCGCCGGTTGTCGTTAAAAACTACCCGAAAGACATTAAGGCCTTCTATATGCGCCTTAACGAAGACGGTAAAACCGTGGCAGCGATGGACGTCCTGGCGCCGGGCATCGGTGAAATCATCGGAGGCTCTCAGCGTGAAGAGCGTCTTGGCGTGCTGGACGCGCGTATGGAAGAGATGGGGCTCAACCCAGCTGACTACAGCTGGTACCGCGATCTGCGTCGTTACGGTACCGTACCGCACGCCGGTTTTGGTCTCGGCTTCGAGCGTCTGATCGCCTACGTTACCGGAGTTCAGAACGTTCGCGACGTGATTCCATTCCCACGTACACCACGTAACGCCAGCTTCTAATCGGTAAAAGACTAAAATGGCCAGCCTGTGCTGGCCATTATTTTATTCTGCATTGTCAGTTTTCGTCAGCGCAAAGTCAGCATCTTTAAACCTTCACCCCGTCACAACCACTACCTGTTACGTTTTGTTTCCGCGAAATATCCAGCCACAAAAAATAAACCCCATTCTTATTGCGATTATTACATCCTCAAGCGATAGCACAAATTTCAACCACTTTTTCAGCCATCCAGAAGTCTTTCTGCAGTCATAAGAAAAACTGAGTCGTTTAGCCTCTGTTTATATGAATCGCCGTTATCTCAATTAATCATAAGGAATTCATATATATAGGATATGTCCTGTCGCTTAATTCGCCAGGGCACTCTGAAGTTTGAGGTGGTTCACAAAGTTCCCAAAAATAAATATTTAGTTACACATATTTTCTTTCGGTTACTTAATCTTGAGAATTGTAGCACTTTCAGGCTAGCGAAACGCTTCGCCGAATGGAAAGATGCCTGTCAGATACATAAAGACACCAAACTCTCATCAATAGTTCCGGAAATATTTATTGACAGAATTTATTGACGGCAGTGGCGAGTGTCATAAAAAAACCAATGAGGGTAATAAATAATGATGAAGCGCAATATTCTGGCAGTGGTTATCCCTGCTCTGCTGGTAGCTGGTGCAGCTAACGCTGCAGAAATCTATAACAAAAACGCTAACAAGCTGGACTTCTACGGTAAAGCTGTAGGTGAGCATCAATGGACTACTAACGGTGCATCTAATAACAACGATACCACCTATGCCCGTATCGGTTTCAAAGGTGAAACCCAGGTTAACGACCAACTGGTAGGTTACGGCCAGTGGGAATACAACATGGACGCTTCCTCTCAGGAAGGTGCTCAGGGTACCAAAACCCGTCTGGCTTTCGCGGGTCTGAAAGCGGGTGAATACGGTTCATTTGATTACGGCCGTAACTACGGTGTGTTCTATGATGCGCTGGCTTCAACCGATATGCTGGTTATCTGGGGTGGCGACTCTCTGGCCGCAACTGATAACTTCATGACCTCACGTAGCACCGGTTTAGCTACCTACCGTAACTCTAACTTCTTCGGTCTGGTTGATGGTCTGGCACTGGGCCTGCAGTACCAGGGTAAAAATGAAAACGGCCACACCACTTCTCGCCAGAACGGCGATGGCGGCAGCTACTCTCTGGGTTATGACTTCGCAGACGGCTTCAACGTAACCGCGGCATACACCAACTCTGACCGTTCCACTAAGCAGACTGCCGATGGTAAAGGTGAACGTGCTGAAGGTTGGGCAACGTCACTGAAATATGATGCGAACAGCGTATACGCATCTGTTATGTACGGTGAATCCCGTAACATGACTCGTGAAAACGATGACGAATTCGCGAACAAAACGCAGAACTTCGAAGCTGTGGTTCAATACCAGTTCGACTTTGGTCTGCGTCCATCCATTGGCTATGTGCAGTCTAAGGGTAAAGACCTGACAGGCCGTACTGCTAACGGTGCTACTTTCGCAGGTGGCGATGCTGATCTGGTTAAATACATCGAAGTGGGTACCTGGTACTACTTCAACAAGAACATGAACGTTTATGCTGCGTACAAGTTCAACTTGCTGGATGAGAATGATTACACCCGTGCAACAGCTCTGTCTACCGACGACCAGGCTGGTGTTGGTATCGTTTACCAGTTCTAATCAGAACACCACTTTGTTATATGCTTAATGAACAGGGCTTCGGCCCTGTTTTTTTATGTGTGATAGAAAATAATGGCGACTTTTGAAAAGCCGCACGCTTTTCGTCGCAAACGGTTGGCATTTTGTAAATCTACCGTTAACCTGATAGCGGATTTCACTTCTGTAATCACAATGGAACTTCGTCATGTTTGAGAACATTACCGCCGCTCCTGCCGACCCGATTCTGGGCCTGGCCGATCTGTTTCGTGCCGACGACCGCCCTGGCAAAATCAACCTGGGTATTGGTGTATATAAAGATGAAACCGGCAAAACTCCGGTACTGACCAGCGTCAAGAAAGCTGAGCAGTATCTGCTGGAAAACGAAACCACCAAAAACTACCTCGGTATTGATGGTATCCCTGAATTTGGTCGCTGCACCCAGGAGCTGCTGTTCGGTAAAGGCAGTGCAATTGTGAGTGACAAACGTGCCCGCACAGCACAGACCCCAGGCGGTACCGGTGCGCTGCGAGTGGCGGCGGATTTCCTGGCGAAAAACACCTCTGTTAAGCGTGTCTGGGTGAGCAACCCAAGCTGGCCGAACCACAAGAGCGTGTTTAACTCTGCGGGTCTGGAAGTGCGTGAATACGCCTACTACGACGCGGCAAACCACTCTCTCGACTTTGACGGCCTGCTGGCGAGCCTGAGCGAAGCACAGGCGGGTGACGTGGTGCTGTTCCACGGCTGCTGCCATAACCCAACCGGTATCGATCCGACGCTTGAGCAGTGGCAACACCTGGCGAAGCTGTCCGTAGAAAACGGCTGGCTGCCGCTGTTTGACTTTGCCTACCAGGGCTTCGCCCGTGGTCTGGAAGAAGATGCCGAAGGCCTGCGCGCGTTCGCAGCCGTGCATCAGGAGCTGATTGTCGCTAGCTCCTATTCCAAGAACTTCGGTCTGTACAATGAGCGTGTGGGTGCCTGTACGCTGGTTGCTGCTAACGAAGAGACCGTCGATCGTGCGTTCAGCCAGATGAAATCGGTTATCCGCGCTAACTACTCTAACCCACCGGCACACGGTGCGTCTGTTGTTGCCACTATCCTGAGCAACGATGCGCTGCGCGCTATCTGGGAACAAGAGCTGAACGATATGCGCCAGCGTATTCAGCGCATGCGCCTGCTGTTTGTGAACACCCTGGCTGAGAAAGGCGCAGACCGCGACTTCAGCTTTATCATCAAACAGAACGGCATGTTCTCGTTCAGCGGCCTGACCAAAGAGCAGGTTCTGCGTCTGCGTGAAGAGTTTGGCGTGTACGCCGTGGCCTCTGGCCGCGTGAACGTTGCAGGCATGACGCCTGACAACATGGCGCCACTGTGCGAAGCGATTGTCGCCGTACTGTAATTTGCGCCCATAAAAAAAGCCTGCGTTATGCAGGCTTTTTTTTTATTCGGGTTACCAGACAGGCATTTCATCCTGAAGGAACGGGTTATGGAGCCGTTCATAGCCCAGCGTCGACATCGGACCGTGCCCAGGGATAAACGTAACGTCATCACCCAGCGGCAATAACTTTTGTTTAATCGACTGAATCAGCTGCCCGTGGTCGCCGCGCGGAAAATCGCTGCGTCCTACGCCACCTTTGAAGATCACATCGCCGGAAATCAGCAGACGAGACTGGTCATCAAAGTAGACGATATGGCCTGGCGTATGCCCAGGACAATGCAACACCTGTAAAGTCACATTCCCTACGTTAACGCGCTCTCCCTCGTTCAGCCAGCGATCGGGCGTCAGGGGCTGACACTCATCAAGGCCAAACATGCGGCTTTGGGCGGGTAACCCCTGCAGCCAGAACTCATCTTCTTTTTCCGGGCCGATCACCGGCACACCGTAGTGTTCAGCCAGTTCAGCGGCAGCGCCTACATGGTCAAGATGACCATGAGTGAGCAAAATCTGCATCAGCGTGACGCCGCTTGCTGCGACTTCCTGCTTGATTTTCTCAGCGTCACCGCCGGGATCGACAAGCGCGGCCAGTTTAGTCTGTTCGCACCAGATCAATGAACAATTCTGGGAGAACGCGGTAACCGGAATAATACGATAGTTCATACTGCTCCTGTGTTTCGTTATTACCAGTGCCGAACCGGACCGGTATCAATATGTACAAAGTTGCTGCTGGGGTAATATCCTACACCACCTGCACGCATAGATAACGCAGCTTTGCGAATATTGGCTAACGAAACGCCTTCAATATGGAAATCCATTGCCTGTCCCTTCGTGTGATAGCTTTTTTTCGCTACCCCGCGACTGTGGGCGCGCAGTTCATTGTTGGTATCAATCGAGCGATAGCCAGAAATGAGCTGCACCGGCTTGCTGGTGCCCAGCAGGCCCTGAAGGCGGAAAATCTGATCAAACAGTCCTGGATCGATGGCTTTTATTTTATTCGCGCGGAAATCACGGAAAAAATGGTTAAGTCTTGCTAATTCATCCTGAATATAGCCTCTGCCATCGAAAAACTCCGCTTTTAGCGACTCACCGGTATGAAGATTGTTGAGCGTTAAAACTCGCGGACGAGGTGTCGAGAGGGTGGCAAATGCTGGCGTCGGCAGGATGGCCGCTGCGCCGAGCGCAACGCCACCTAACGCCAGCAGTTTGCGGCGATTAGCGTCAAATTTGTCCATGATAATCAGGTCTACAGGTAAAAGAAATCGTAATATGCTTAGCGCACGAAGGGCACCATAACTGGCAAAACCAGGTACGTCAAGGCGCCCAACCCCAGTGAATACGCGGCTTGCAGCGATATAGCCGCTTATTCACCATAACTTACGACAATCATTTTTCCCGAACTGCTTCATTTACCTGATTAATTGTTCCGCTTTTGGCAAAATTTGTGCGCCGGATCGCGCGGTGAGATCATAATTGTAAATATCTGTACGATACTGGGTACGCCCGTCCTCGCCCACAAACGCCGTCAGATAGTAAAGATTGACCGGAATATTGTGGCGAATATTAACGTAACGCGTATCCCCCTGCTTCAGGGCATCCGAAATACGCGTATCGTTCCAGCCCGCATCCTGAAGCAGCATGTTGGCCAGCTCCGAGGCTTTGTTCACGCGCACGCAGCCAGAACTCAGCGCGCGAGTATCTTTCTGGAACAGGTTGTGGTTCGGCGTATCGTGCAGATAGATAGCTTCTGAACTCGGCATATTGAATTTGTAGCGCCCTAAAGAGTTATGCGCCCCGGGAGCCTGCTGGAAACGGAACGGCAGATTTGACGCTGTGATCGTCGACCAGTCGACCATATAAGGATCGATGGCCTCTTTACTGTTCCATCCACGCATCACCGTATAGCCATGACGTTCCAGATAACCCGGGTCGTTCCAGACCTTCGGCAGAATGTCTTTTCGCGCCAGAGTCGGCGGCACGTTCCACGGCGGGTTTACCACCACGTTATTCAGCGCGCTGCTCATCATCGGTGTTTTGCGATCCGGACGCCCGACAATCACGCGCGATGCCAGTTTTTCGCTACCGTCCTGGTAATAGACCAGGGAATACGCCGGAATGTTAACCATAATCCCGGTAGAGAGCGTTCCCGGCAGCAAGCGCAAACGCTGGATATTGAGCGCCAGCACCCCTGCCCGCTGCGCAGGCGATACGTTCAGCCAGTCACGCGTCGTCTGGCCAATGACGCCATCGGCCCCCAGCCCCTGAGCGGCCTGGAATTGCTTAACGGCCGCAACCAGCTCGCGATCGTAAGCCGCGGGTTTGTCGCTCAGGACAACGGCTTTCTTCTCTTTCACGGGCGCTGACGGGCTGACGGCGACGTTTTGTGGATCATCACCCGGGAGAGCAATCTTTGGCCCGCCTTCCAGAATACCGGAACGCACCAGGATCTCGCGCAGGGCGGGCACATCGCTGCTCCACTGCCCCGGACGCAGCGTCGCGGTACCGCGCATTTGCGGCCACGGACGCGTGTCCCCCACCAGCGCGAGGAGCGACTGGTGCAGAGTGGCATATTGTGGGTGCGTCGGTGCCAGGCTGGCGATAAAGCGCGGCAGTTCGCCATTATCCAGCGCTAGCTGCCATTGATTAATCACCGACAGCGCTGGCGTCGCCAGTTTGTAAGGTTTATCGCTGTACAGCCAGCGGTTGCCATTGACAGGAATACCCGCCACGAACTGCAGGTAGCCCATCATGGCATCGGAAAGCACCACGTCCCGCGCCTGCCCGGTGACAGCAGGATCGGTTAACAGCTCAACCCATTTTGTAAACTGCGGCTGAAACCCTGCAATCGCGACCTCCGCCAGCTGTTGCTGGAAGGCGCGCACGGCATCGCGGTTTTCCCACATCGGTTTCATATCGCGGGCAGCATAGAGGAGCGTGAGCTGATTGATATAGACAGGCGTGTAGCCTGACGGCAGCCCTGACTGCAGCTGCTGACTGAGCGATTCGGCATCGATGCCTTCCGGCAGCGGTTTAATACCGGCCATGACAGCCGTCGCCGGAGACTGGTCCAGCGGCTGGGACAACGACGTAGGCTGTGCGCCTGTCGTTGCCGAGCTGTCAGTCGGCACAATTTCAGGCTCGTCGGCCTGGGCGGTTAACAGTGGAGCAAACATCACTGCCAGGCATAAACTTAGCGCCGACAGCTGACGACCACATTCTTTCTTAAGCAACATCCCTTGCCCCCTGTTTTCACGACATGCCCATCACGTTGGGGCTTTCTTTCATTATAGGTAGACGGCTAAGCTGTTGCCTTACCTTATGTAAAGAAGTTTAAAGATAACGCAGCCCTAAGCACAAGTTAAGTTTAAAAAAAAAGCGGCGCCAGGGCGCCGCTTCGGGTCAGAAGATACTTCAGGAAGCGTCGGCTGTGGTTTCTGGCAATGACTCTGGCGGCTGCGGCGCAAAGCCACGCAGCCCCACAACGTGAACGTGTTCGCTGTTCTGGAACACTTTACGCACCAGTTTGTAGGTAGTGCCTTTCTCGGGGCTGATGTTCTCCGGCGCCGCAATAATGAGCTGCATATCGAGACGTTCGCAAAGCTCGAACAGCGTGGCAATGGAGCGGGCATCAAGACGCGCCGCCTCATCCAGGAACAGCAGTCGGCATGGCGAGATGTCTTTGCCGCGCAGACGGCGCGCTTCATCTTCCCAGCTCTGGACAACCATCACCAGAATTGACATCCCGGTACCGATCGCTTCACCGGTAGAGAGCGCCCCGGATTCCGCACGCAGCCAGCCGTCTGAGCCACGGTTTACCTCTACCTCCATTTCCAGGTAGTTACGGTAATCCAGCAGCTCTTCACCGATGGTTTGCGGCGTACGCTGGCCCATATCAATCTGCGGATTCAGGCGCTGATACAGCTTAGCCAGCGCTTCGGAGAAGGTCAGACGGTTGCTGTTGAACAGATCCTGATGCTGCTCGTGCTGCTCAGACAGCACTTCCAGCAGCGTCGCGTGGGCTTCGCGCACGTTGACGTTGAGGCGCACGCTGTTCACCTGGCCAAACGACACGCTCTGCAGACCCTGGTTCAGCTGGCGGATACGGTTCTGCTCGCGCTGAATGGTTTTACGAATGATGTTCGCCACGCTGCGGGAGCTGATAGCCAGCTTCTGCTCGCGGGAGGTCAGCTCCTCCGTCAGGCGACCCAGTTCGATTTCCATCTGTTCGATAGCCTCGACCGGATCGTCGGTACGAATGATGTCCTGACGAATACGTTCGCGCAGGTGCTGGTAAACCGCCACGAAGAACTGGATTTTACGTTCCGGACGTTTAGGATCCTCCGACATACGCAGCACGTCGCGCAGGTGTTCGTTATCCGCCACCGCCAGACGCAGCGCACCCAACGCCTTATCCGACATGGAACGCAGCTCGTCGGCTGAGAGATATGCCAGTTCACGACGGTGCAGACGACGCTCAACGTTATTGTCTTTCACCATGCGCATCACCGCGCACCAGCCCGCCTTCGCGGTCACAACCTGCTCACGCATCTCAAAGTAGTCGCGCTCCAGCTTGCGCAGGCGACGGGTCAGGTTATCCATTTCCGCTTCGCAGAAGGTCAGCGCTTTTTCCAGCTGATTACGACGCGCGCGGTTATTGCTGAGCTGTGCATGCAGCTCGTCACGACGAATACGCGCGCGCTCTTCTGCCCCGCTGTCGGCACGAACGCCGATGTCCTGAAGCTCTTTCTGAAGATCGTTTAACAGCTCTTTCTTGGTGTCGAAGGAGCTTTTCAGCGAGGCCAGCACCTGGTTGTACTGGTTCAACTGAGCGGAGTGGCTGCGCATTGCTTCACGGGCGCGAGTACGTTCCGCTTCCGCCTGCTCAAGGCGTTGACGCAGTTTTTCGTTCAGGTCGCTGTTACCGCTCAGCATTTCAGCCGAATCGGAGTAGCCGAAGTGGGCGCGACGCTGCACCACCTCCGTCAGGGCAAACGCCTGCTGACGCGCCTCGCGCTGCACCTGCTGTGACCAGGCATAGTCTTCTTTTAACTGCTCGAACTGTTCCGGGTCGCTCTGCAGTACAGACACGACGGGCTCCAGCTTCGCCAGCTGATTGCCGTGCTGCTGAACGAAACGCGCGGCTTCCTGCGCTTCATCCAGACGCTCCTGGATCTCATCCACACGGTCAGCCAGCGTGTCATCCGCCAGCAGATTCAGGCGCGGCAGAATGCGGTTAAGGGCCGCGACGCCCTCTTTCGCCTGCTCGAACTGGACGCGGCTCTGCTGGTTGTCGCTTTCATGACTGGCAATGGCACGTTCCAGCTCGCCACGGCGGGTATTGAGCTTGCGAATTTCCGCTTCCGGGTCAGCTTCAAAGGCCACGGCCAGATGGCTGCCGATAAAGCGGCTGAACGCCTGATGCAGGCGCTGGGTTTTCTGCACGTCAAACGACAGCGTCGCGAAACGTTCAGACAGCGTTTCACGCTCGGCGTGCAGGCTTTCGATGCGGCTTTCGCGCGCGGCGCGGCCAAACAGCGGCAGCTCAGGGAAGCGGGAATAACGCCATTGACGATCGGCGATTTTCACCACCACCGCTTTTTCCAGCTCGTCGACGCTGAAGACGCTGTCATCGAACGACTGCGGATCTCCTTCGATCAGGTAGAGATCTTCCGGGCAATCTTCCAGGCCGGCAAGCTGCTCAGAAATCAGTGACAGATCCGGGACCACAATCGCGTTACGGGATGGACCGTACAGCGCGGAGAAGTACGGGGCATCGTCAAGGCCAACGTCGTCATAAATCTCGGACAGCAGCACGCCGCCAAAACGCTCGGCCAGGGCATTGAGGCGCGGGTCTTCCGCACCGCCCGGCTGACTTAAGCGTTCAATTTCTTCGTCGACTTCACGCTTGCGCGTGCCGACTTCGTCACGCTCAACAATGGCTTCGCGCTCGCGCTCCAGCAGCTGCTGCAGATATTCGGTCACGTCCTGGCTGGATTCGAACTGCTCGCCGCACTGTTCGCTGAGCTGATTCAGGCTGCTTTGAGCCGCCAGCCAGACCGGCGCTCGTTGCAAGAGCGTCTTCGAACGAGACTGAATCTGCTCCAGCTCCTGACGCAGCGTCATACGCTGTTCGCTGGCGTTTGATACGGTATCGGACAGGGCCGCAATACGCGCTTCCAGCTCCTGATGCAGGGCCTCAAGCTCGTCGAAATCGTAATTTTTTCCCTGACGCTTGCAGAATTCCGCCAGAAGACGCTCGGCCTCCTGCTGCTCGCGCAGGCGCTGTTCTAGCTCGTTCAGACGCATCCGCAGCGGCTGAACCTGCTCGGCCAGATGGCGCTGGTTCACACCGTCGCGCAGCAGTTCACGGGCAACGTCCCAGGCTTCGTTACGCGCCAGCGGACCGTTAATCGCCACAACCAGCTGATAAGCCTGCTCAAACTGGCTGTGCGCCGTTTGCGCGACGCTCATTTTCTGTTCGAGGGACAGCAGTTTCTCGGTGGCTTCCTGCTCTTTGGCCTGGAAGGTGTCCAGCCACTCGTCGGCGCTATCCGGCGTCAGGTCAGGCAGATGGCACAGCTCTTTCGCACGCTGTAATGCCTGCAATGCCTGGGTGTACTGAATCGCTCGCGTCTGCTGCACGTCAAGTGCCTGCTGGTAATCGGCAAGCTGGCTTTTCAGCTCATCCACTTCCAGCTCGGCCGCTTCGGCGCGGGCTTCGTTCTCTTCCTGCATGTCGGCGGCTTCGGCCACCACTTCATTTTGCTCTTCGAGACGAATTTGCAGCTCGTCGAGATCCGCTTCATAGCGCTCGATTTTTTCCTGCTGACGCAGCGCGGTCTGCACCAGGTTCAGGTGATCGCTGGCGGCCTGGTAATCGGCTTCCAGGTCGCCTTCGGCACCGTTGTGCTCGCCCAGCTCGCGCGCCATTTCGACGTGCTTGTACTGCTCGGCCACCAGCTGTTTACGGGAGGTAAAGAGCTCGCGGCGATATTCTAATGCCTGATCGAGATGCACGCGTCGCTCGTTGGCGTGACGCATGTAGTCCGCCGCCACGTAGTTGGTAGCTTCGCTGATCAGGTGTTTAAACAGGTCGCGGTCGGACTGGGTAACGCGAATCGCTTCCAGCGTCATGCGGTTTTCACGCAGCGCCGCTTCCATATCCTGGAAGGCCTTACGTACGCCGCTGTTTTCCGGCAGCAGGTAGTCGCGCAGGGAGCGGGTGATGGCGCTGGAGATACCGCCATAAAGGGACGCTTCGATCAGGCGATAGTATTTGCTACGGTCTGATGCCGAGCGCAGACGACGCGCCACCACGCCCAGATCAAACATCAGCGCATGGTAGTCGGTAATCGAGTTGAACTGTTTGAACTGCACGCCTTCGATAGCTTCGAGCTTATCTTTCAGCTCCTGCAACGTCAGCACACGCGCCTGACGTTCGTTCAGGGTTTCCGTCAGCAGCGCCGTCGGCTGCACGGACGTTGGCAGCCCCTGGATCGCAAACGGTTTGATATCCACTTTACGGTCGCGACCAGCGACCTGCTGCAGGCGCACGCCCACCACCACACGCTGATGACGGGAGTTAATGACGTCCAGAACCGAATAACAGACGCCGGCCTTCAGCTTCCCGTGCAAACCTTTATCACGGGAACCGCTTGTGGCCCCCGCTTCGGTGGTGTTACGGAAGTGAAGCAGCGTCAGGTCAGGGATCAGCGCCGTGACAAAGGCCGCCATGGTGGTGGATTTACCCGCTCCGTTACCGCCGGAGAGCGTCGTGACCAGCTCATCCAGATCGAACGTTCGGGCAAAGAAGCCGTTCCAGTTAATCAGCGTCAGTGAGCGAAATTTACCGCGTTCAATCATTACTCTTCCTCCCCGCTATCCGGCAGATTCTCTTCATGCTCATCATTGAGCTGCAAATGGTTTTCCACCGGCATCGCTTCACCGTCGCGGATCATGCGAAGCTGCGCTTCACGCGCGTCATCACCCGCACGCACGTCGGCGCCAAAGCGGAAGACAGATTCCGTGATGCGGAATTTGCTGCTGTCGTGGCCCATAAACCAGACCATCCCCAGACGACGCAGACGGTTCAGGGAAGAGCGAACCTTTTCCTGTAATTTCTGACGGTCAAGATCCGACCCCGTGGAGCGGTTGTTCACCAGCTTGAGCAGTTTGCTCTCATCTGCCAGCGTCAACAGCTCGTCGTAAAGTTCCTGCTGGGTGAAGATCCCTTCATTCGCCAGACGTTCCGGGCTGAGATAGAGGTAGCAAAGAATTTTGCCGACCATCATATCCAGCTCCGAGAGCACGGAACGCGGAATCAGCGTCGTGGAGCGTGGACGCAGGTAGAAAAACCCTTCCGGCGCGCGAATAAGCTCCACGTTGTAGCGTGCGTAAAACTCTTCCAGGTACTCCTGGAAGTCCATCAAAAAGGCGTGATTATCCAGCTCGTCTAAGCCAATGTGACGACCGGCACGCAGCTGGCTGTCCAGCGCCGGAAATAACGGATTCGCCAGCGCCTGTGCCAGCTTAACCGGCATCACTTGTTCAATATTTGTCAATGACATGCGCCTGTACCTTGGCTCCGTAATCGTTAATTGGCTGCCACTTCGGCGGCAGTCCGGTGAAATCTGCTTGCGCGACGCCCAGGCGCACCGCCTGGTCTACCACAATGCGGGCAACGTCGAAGTGGCGCGCGCGCGGATATTGCGCCAGATAGTCGCGCACCACGAGCCCAAGATCCAGCGGCACTTGTCTGGTTTTGTAGACAGCGAGCTGTTCTTCGATCATCGCCGCAAGCTGCTCGCGAATTTCGTTAAATTCTTCGTATTCCAGATCCGGTGGCAGTTCACCGGTCACCTCTTCATCGCGCAGCGCCATCTCTTCGTCGCGCATATCCAGCAGACGATCGGCATTGGCGTAGGTCAGCGCCCACGGCGCATCGAAATAGGTCTGCACCGACTGACGCAGACGCTGGGCAAAGACGCGGTTTTTATCCATATCAATCGCGGTACGGATAAATTTATGCACGTGTCGGTCGTAGCCGATCCACAGGTCGATCGACTGCTGGCCCCAGCTAATAATGCGGTCGAGTTTGCTCTGCAGATCGAATACCAGACGGTCGATAAAATGCAGATCGTCATGCGCCAGCGTCGCGTCCTGGATGCGCAGCAGGTTAGCCTGCAGCTTGTCCCCTGCGGCTTCCAGCGTATCCTGGAGTTCGCGCAGCGTGCCGGAGGTTTCTGACAGCAGAAGTTCACAGCTGGAGATAGCCGCTCGCCAGTCTTTATTCAGCAACTGCGCGATATCGTCTTTCACCTGCTGCTGCTGTTCGTCCATCAGGCGCTGGGTGAGATCGATACTGTCGAAGATTTCCGCCACCGAATATTTCAGCGGCGCGTAGACGTTACGGTGCCAGTGGAATTCGTCACCGTTTTCATCCGCCGCGTCGGCGGCGCGCTTAAGCTCACCCGCCACGATCGACAGCTGCATGGAAAGACGCAGCGTGGAAAATTCACGCTGGCGAATGTAGTAATCGGTGATGCCGATGCCCAGCGGCGTCAGGCGATAGATGGCGTTTCCTTCCGCCTGCTCGCTGGTAAAGCGGTTCAGCAGACGTTGACGCACCATATCGTTGATCGCGTTGTTGGCACGCACGCTAATGGTTTCGCTGGTTTGCTCAAACGCATCACTGACGTGGCGGAACGCATCCACCAGTTCACCCTCGCTCATTTCACCATCCAGCCGCTCGCCGTTCAGCGTGGCGACCGCCAGCAGGAAAGAGAGTCTGTCTACCGGCAGCGAGATGGAGAAATCGTTTTTCCTGGCCCAGGCAACCAGTTCGGGGACTGTCTGGGAAAATTCACTCATAGGTTATCCTTGCATCTGCGGCTTGTGCGCGGTGACGTGAATATAGCGGCCAAGGCTGACAAAAGGCTCCTGACGGCAATACCGCGTTTCCAATTCTGTTAAGGTGTCAAAACAGTCACGCTGTTTGTGTTTTTCACGCAGATAATCATGAAACACCCTGACGCCCGTCTTCCCGACAATCTGCCAGCCAATCGCTTCCAGCCAGCCATAAACCTGCTGTGGATCGCGCGGATAGTCCGGGGAAAGCGTGCGCTTTTTCTTTTTGGGCATCCCGACCTGAACATAGTCGAAGTTTCCCGCAACCATGTTGTGCATCAGGAAGCCGTTAGCATTGTAGAACATCAGCGACAGCGTGCCGCCCGGGCGCAACATCGACCACAGGGTTTGTAACACGCTTTGCGGATCGGCAACCCACTCCAGCACCGCATGAAACAATATCAGATCAACCTGGGTTTCCAAATGCTGCGCGATGTCCTGAGCGGCGCATTGTATAAAATGCATGTTGTCGCTCACACCTTTCTCTTCTGCCGCACGCGTCGCGCGGGCGACCATTTCAGCAGAAAGATCGCAAAGCGTGACGTGATGACCGCGCTCGGCCATTTTTATCGCCGTCTGCCCTTCACCGCCACCAGCGTCCAGCACGCGCAACGTTTGACCGCCAAAGGTAGCCAGAATGGTGTCCAGATCCTGCCAGAGGATCGTCTGACGGAGCTGCCCTTTCGTGGTGCCATAAATGTTGCGCGAAAACTTTTCCGCGATGTCATCAAAATTGCGATCCCGCATTGGGAGAGTTCCACTCGCTAACTGCAAAACCGCTATTTTGTCACACCCGCGCGGAGAATGAACCTCTCTGGTGTAATATCACCGGTAATCACCTGCTATATGGTCAAAAAAGGAACCAAAAAGGATGCTTTTTACCCTTAAGAAATACATTGGAGGGATGATGCTTCCCCTTCCGCTGCTGCTCATCATCATCGCGCTGGGGCTGGCGCTGGTGTGGTTCAGTCGCTTTCAGAAGAGTGGCAAAACGCTTATCACGCTCGGCTGGTTTATCCTGCTGCTGTTGAGCCTGCAACCGGTCGCGGATGGTTTGTTACGCCCCATCGAAAACAAGTACCCGACATGGCAGGGAAATCAGAGAGTGGCGTACATCGTGGTACTGGGAGGCGGATATACCTGGGATCCTGACTGGGCCCCCAGTTCAAACCTGATCAACAACAGCCTGCCACGGCTAAACGAAGGCATTCGCCTGTGGCTGGCGAATCCGGGATCAAAAATGATCTTCACCGGCGCGGCGGCCAAAACGAACCCGGTGAGTACGGCTGAAGCGGGCGCCAGAGTCGCGGAATCGCTCGGCGTACCGCGTTCCTCCATCATCACCCTGGACAGCCCAAAAGATACCGAAGAAGAGGCTGTCGCAGTGAAGCAGGCGATTGGCGATGTCCCGTTCTTGCTGGTGACCTCCGCCTCGCACCTGCCACGCGCGATGATTTTCTTTGAGAAGCAAGGCCTGCACCCGCTTCCCGCACCGGCAAACCAGATGGCTATCGACGCGCCGCTCAACCCGTGGGAACGGGCGATACCGTCCCCGGCGTGGCTGATGCATAGCGATCGCGTCGGTTATGAGACGCTCGGACGCCTCTGGCAGTGGCTGAAAGGATCGTCAGGCGAGCCAGGGCAGGAGTGATTTTGTTGCCAGATCGAAGTTTGCGCGATTAAAACGTCCGGTATTGACCAGTTGCGCAACTTCGTCCCAGAGCAGATAAAGCCAGCGCCGCCAGAGAAACGCTTCTGCAACGGGCGCGCGTTGAAGGTAATGCCACAGTAAACCTTCCGCCGCCCCGCTGTCGTTGAGCCTGAACAGCTCGTATTCGCGCGGAGCCCAGAGCATGATCCCCGGCCCCAGCATCGCCAGAAGCTGATCGCTGCGGGAGTCTTTGAGCATGCTGCGCAGGGTGAAATTACCGTGGATCAGCACGCAGTTGTCATTAAAACCGTCGAACAGCGCCGGTAAACACTCGCGGGTGCGAAACAGAATTCGCTTATCCTGCATGGTTAAACCGGTATTGTTGAACTGGTTAAGCGTCCCCCACAGAACCTCAACCCGCTGGCGATACCACAGCGGCCACAGGTTTTCCTGAGTGCTGTCGACCGGACCGACAAGTCCGCGGCTATCCTGACGGTGCCAGGCCAGCAGCGCCTCGACAATCTGGTCTTTTAACTGCTCCCAGCGCTCCGGCGTGCGCGCGGGCGCTTCAACGGGCACGCCGCGCAAGCGCTCAATCAGCAGTACATCCGGGCCGGGATGTTCCTCATGGGTCATCACGCCGTACACCGTCGGCATACGGACGGTTCCCTCCCGCGCCAGCATCGACATTTTCCAGGCAAGCTGCCTGGCCACACCCGGTGAGGTGAAACTTCTGGCCATCAGCGGCATTGGGTTGCCCTGACTGTCATACAACGACCAAAGCGCGGTATCGACCTTTTCACTCACGCATTCGACACGGCTTAATTTCTCACCCAGCAGATGGCTAAGTTCGGCACGCAGCTGTTCCATATGAGATTACCCCCATTAAGACTACTGCTTTTATAATGAGCGTCCTGAAGGAAGATGTCACCCGGAAGAGATCAATTAGGGAAAAGAAAGGGAAATTAACGAGGAGAGGAACATCCCCCCGTCAGGAGGGATGCAGGCGGTATTAGCGCAACTCAGCGCGAACGCGCTCAAGATCTTCCGGCGTGTCAACGCCCGTACCAGGCACTTCGCTGGCAACGGCAACGTGAATTTTTTCGCCATACCAGAGCACGCGAAGCTGCTCCAGCATTTCGATATGCTCCAGCGGACTCGGCGCCCAGGTCACATATCGACGAATAAAACCGGCCCGATAGCCGTAGATCCCAATATGACGCAGGAAGGTATCACCGATGGTCTCTTTAGAGAGCGCAAAGCGATCGCGATCCCACGGGATCGTGGCGCGGGAGAAATAGAGCGCATAGCCTTCGGCATCCATGACCACCTTCACCGCATTCGGGTTGAACGCCTCTTCCGCATGGTGAACAGGCACCGCGAGCGTCGCCATACCGACCTGACGCTGCGCCAGGTTTTCTGCCACCTGACGGATAATCACCGCCGGGATCATCGGCTCGTCACCCTGCACGTTAACGATGACCGTATCATCACTAAAACCACATTTCTCAACCACTTCCGCCAGACGCTCGGTGCCGGACTGGTGATCGGCGCGGGTCATGCATACCTCACCGCCTGCCGCCTCAACCGCACGGGCGACGTCGGGATGATCGGTTGCAACAATTACGCGGTCGGCACCAGATTCCCTTGCACGCTCAAGGACATGCACAATCATTGGCTTGCCGTTGATATCCACCAGCGGTTTACCCGGCAGACGCGTAGACGCGTAGCGCGCAGGAATAATGACAACAAAACTCATGGTTTGCTCTCTTCTGCCACCAGTGAACGCGCTTCATTTTCCAGCAGTACCGGAATGCCGTCACGCAGCGGGAAAGCCAGGCTGTCCAGCTTGCAGATCAGCTCCTGTTTGTCCTGGCTGTAGTAGAGTTTGCCGTTGCATACCGGGCAGGCAATAATTTCAAGTAAACGGTGATCCATAGTTCCTCCGTATGGGTAATCGCTAAAGCTTAACACATTCCCTTTTCAGGGCGTGCCTGTTTCCCAGCCACTTCGACAGGATGTAAACAGTCCGTCGGGTACCCGGCCCAGCGTCACGTCGTCGGCACCCTGCCAGCGCGCGAATTCGCTAATGGCGGACGTTAATCCTTTTTCCAGGCTCGCCGTCACCCTGACGCCCTCTTGCAGATAAAGCGCAATGATTTCAAGCGTGCCGGTCTTGCGGTGCATTTTGGCGTCCATGCGCCCGACCAGCTGTCCCTTATGCAGCAGCGGTAAAACAAAGTAACCATACTGGCGCTTTGGGGCCGGGGTGTAACACTCCAGCCGGTAGCTGAAATCAAAGAGCTGCTCGGCGCGTTTTCTGTCCCAGACAACCGGGTCGAAAGGCGACAATACCGCGCTGTGGGTTGCCTGAAGTTTCCCCTCCAGAGCCTGAGGCAATAACGGGAGGAGATCCGCATGCAGCCACATTTCGCCCAGCGTTTCCACCGTGACGGGGATGACGCGCTGTTCGCGTTGCCACATGTCCAGCAGCGGTTTTAGCGCGGGCTGACGCAGGCGATAATAATCTGCCAGCCACTGCGCGCGAAAAATCCCCAGGCTACGGGCGCTGTTCTCCAGCATAACGGCCTCGGCCGCCTCCTGGGTAAGCAGGTCGCGCTCGTCGTCCCAGTGCGGCATCACGCGATGCGTCAGGTCGTAGACGCGCTGAAAATTACGCCGTTCAATCACCATGACTTTGCCAGAGGTAAACAGCCCTTCGAGATGACGTTTGTGCGGCTTCCACTCCCACCAGCCGCTTGTACCCTTACGCGGGTGTTCAAAATCGGCGGAGCGTACGGGACCGTTTTCCTGAATATGCGCGATAAGCTGCTCAATTTCGGCCGCATGTTCCAGCATCCACGCCTGTCGGTATTTCCAGCCCATCTTTTCAGGGGCAAGCATACGGTGGCGAACCAGGGCAAAATCGCTGCGGGGCAGAAAGCAGGCTTCGTGCGCCCAGTACTCCATTAACTCCCCCTTGCTGAGCGCCTCATCCAGCCACTGAGAAGGATAACTCCCCAGGCGACTAAACAGGACAAGGTAAGGGCTGCGGGCCACAATGTTAATGGTGTCGATTTGAAGTAGCGACATGCGCTGAACGGTCGAGAGAATATCGGCAGGCTGCGCGCGGCGGCGGGGCTTTTTGAGCAGCCCCTGCGCGGCAAGGTGTAAATGACGTGCAGCTGAAAGCGAGAGTTGCGGTAAAGACATGCGTTTTCCTGTCAGTCAAAGCGCCACCAGAACCGCGTAAGCCTTTACTGCACTAACGCAATCAGTTCCTTGAGCAATTGTTCCGGCTGCTCGCCGCTGAGTTCAGCGTCAACCGGCAGATACCACCAGTTATCTTTCGCAAAGGCACGGCATTTCACCGCATCTTTTTCGGTCATGATCAGCGCCTGTCCGGGTACGGTCAGGGCGTCTACCTGCCCTTCCACCAGCGCCTGATGGTCGGCCAGCGGAACGCGTTTTTCCAGCCGGGCACCGCACTGTTCCAGCGTCGCGAAGAAGCGTGGCGGATGGCCAATCCCCGCCATCGCCACCAGTGAAGGCAGCTCAGCAACCGACCGGCGTTCCCCCGTCACCAGGTTGATCGCCAGACCCGGCTGAAGGTGCATCGGGATTTCACCCGTTTTCGCCTCCCCCCCGTTCACGATCACCGCATCAACGGACTTAAGACGCGAAGCGCGTTCGCGCATGGGCCCTGCAGGTAACCACCAGCCGTTACCAAAACGGCGAACGCCGTCGATGACCACAATCTCTTTATCACGCGCCAGGGCGTAATGCTGCAGGCCATCGTCAGTGATAATGATTTGCACCGCGTGTTCGGCAAGCAGTGCCTGAACGGCGTCGCTGCGCACCGGGGAGACCGCAACCGGTGCGCCGGTACGCTGGAAAATCAATACCGGTTCATCACCCGCTTCGGCGGTCGTGGTTTCCGACGTCAGCAGCAGCGGATAACGCGCCGCTTTACCACCATATCCGCGCGATACCACCCCCGGGCGGATGCCGCGTTTTTGCAATTGCTCCACCAGCCAGATCACCACCGGCGTTTTACCGTTGCCACCCGCCGTAAGATTACCGACCACCACAACCGGAACCGGCGCGCGCCAGGCACGCTTCAGCCCCAGACGGTAAAGCAGACGGATTGTGCCGCTCACCAGGCCGTATAGCCAGGAGAGCGGCAAAAGCAGCAGCCACAGCGGGGATTCACCGGACCAGATGCGTGCAATCATTCGCCAAACTGCATCTTATGAAGCTGGGCGTAAACGCCGCGGTGTTCCAGCAAATCAGCATGGCTTCCGCGTTCAACAATGATGCCGTCCTCAACCACGACGATTTCGTCAGCCTGCTCGATAGTCGACAGGCGGTGCGCAATCACCAGCGAGGTACGGTTCTTTTGCAGTTCATCCAGTGCCGACTGAATAGCGCGTTCAGATTCCGTATCCAGCGCCGAAGTCGCTTCGTCCAGAATCAGAATCGGGCTGTCACGCAGCAGCGCACGCGCAATGGCGATACGCTGACGCTGACCACCGGAGAGCAGTACCCCATTCTCACCGATTATCGTATCCAGACCGTTATCCATCTTGTTGATAAAGTCCATTGCGTAGGCCATCCGCGCGGCGTTCTCAATCTGCTCGCGGCTGTACTCATCTGTGCGCGCATAGGCAATGTTGTTAGCCACGGTATCGTTGAACAGGTGCACGTTCTGGGAAACCAGCGCCACCTGATTACGCAGCGACTGCAGGGTATATTCCCGCAGGTCATGACCGTCTAACAGGATCTCACCTTCGTTAATATCGTAGAAACGGGTGATCAGGCTGGCAATGGTCGATTTACCCGAGCCGGAACGCCCCACCAGTGCCACAGTTTTACCCGCCGGAATGGACAGATTGATATTACGCAGCGCCGGCGTTTCACGACCAGGATAGGCGAAGGTAACGTTGCGGAATTCGACATCGCCACGGGCGCGCTCAATTTCGCGTGTACCTTCGTCTTTTTCCTGCTCGGAATCCAGAATGCTGAACAACGTCTGGCAGGCGGCCATCCCGCGCTGGAACTGGGCGTTGACGTTCGTCAGTGATTTCAGCGGACGCATCAGGGCAATCATAGAGGAGAAGACCACTGTGATGGTACCCGCCGTCAGCGTCTCCATGACGCTCGGGAAGCTTGCTGCATACAGGACGAATGCCAGTGCCAGGGAGGCAATCAGCTGAATAATCGGATCTGAGATGGAAGAGGCCGAGACCATTTTCATCCCCTGCAGACGCATTTTGTTGCTGACTTTGTCAAAGCGGTGGGTTTCAACTTCCTGACCGCCAAAAATCAGGACTTCTTTGTGTCCTTTCAGCATCTGTTCCGCGCTGGTCGTTACCTGTCCCATCGTGTTCTGCATATTCTTACTGATATTGCGGAAGCGCTTTGAAACGACACGGATGGCAATAGAAACTACCGGCGCCAGCACGATAAGGATGATTGACAGCTGCCAGCTGTAATAGAACATCATTGCGAACAGGCCAATGATCGACGCGCCCTCACGCACGACGGTGATCAGTGCGCTTGATGACGAGGAGGCAACCTGCTCTGAGTCGTAGGTAATACGGGACAGCAGCGTCCCGGTAGACTGCTTATCAAAGAATGAGACCGGCATCCCCATCATGTGACTGAACAGGCGACGGCGCATGGTCATCACCACTTTCCCGGATACCCAGGAAATACAGTAGCTGGAGATATAGCTGGTGATGCCGCGCAAGATCATCAGTCCGATAACCACCAGAGGCATCCATAGCAACACTGAGCGATCCGTTTTACCAAAACCGTCGTCCAGTAACGGTTTGAGAAGCGATAGCATAAAAGTATCGCTGGCTGCGTTGAGGATTAACGCTACTCCCGCCACGATCAGGCCTGTTTTAAAGGGCGCAATCATCGGCCAGAGTCGGCGGAAGGTTTGCCACGTGGAGAGATCTTTGTCGTTATGCATTCAAAAAACCAGCATTCGTTGAAATAGCCGCATATTCTACCCGTTATCGACGGGCGCGCCAAACCACTGATGATACCAAACGGGTAAATATTGCTCTCGCAAGCGCCGGATTTGCCAGTGATGTTGCGAGAATGTCACCGATATTTGTCCAGAATGAGGGGTATCATGCCAGATATACCCCTCTTTTCGATAACGTCGGACAATTTTTGCCGACGGGAATCGCCATGCGTTATACCGTGCCGCTGAATCCAGAGCGATCTGACCTTCTACCCGCTGGACCAGCGACAATGAAGACGAGGTATTGCTGCCATGATGGGGCACCTGTATGAGCGTGGACGTCAGATAACGCCAGTAATGGCTAAGCATAGCCTGTTCCGCTTGTGCTTCAATGTCCCCTGTTAGCAGCACGCTCTGCTTGCCGTCGTCCACCTTTACCACGCAGGAACGGTTGTTTCCCTGAGCCGGGTAATTTTCAGGGGGCCAGTGGACGCTGAAGGTAAGTCCCTGCCATTGCCATCTCTGTCCGCGAAAACAGGGGCGATGTCCCGCCTGGCGCAAGGGGCTTCTTACCCACACGTCAGGCCACGTTTTTTGCAACGATGCGAGGCCTCCCGCATGGTCGAGGTGTTCATGACTGAGAATTACGCCTTCAGGCCGCAGGTGATGCCAGCGCAGCCAGGGAATAATTAACCGCTGCGCGCTATCCCCGCCCGGCCAGGCGAGTCCGGTATCATAAAGAATGGCTTTTCCCTGTCGTTCAATGACCATGGCCAGCCCCTGCCCCACGTCCAGCATATGCAGCGTCCAGCTCTCGCTTTTTGCCGTTCGCCAGAGAGGAAATGCCAGTAAGACGCTTCCTGCAAGACAAACGGCAGGAAGGGTTTTCCATGCGCGAAAACGCCAGGCAATGATGCTCAACCACGGCAGTAATGTCGTGTATTGCCAGCGTTGGTCGACATTCTGCCAGCCGTCAGGCAGGCGCATGAGGAGCCAGAACAACCACGCTAGTGACTTATCTGCTGCGAACCAGACGACGCTTTCCAGTGCCGCCAGCGGCAGCAGATGAAGCAGCATACCGAGCAGGATCAGCGGCACGGAGACAAACGTCACCAGGGGAACGGCGAAGAGATTCGCGACCAGGGAGGAGATACTGAAGCCATGGAAAATCAGGACCTGTAACGGCATGAGCAGCATCAGCATGCCGACCTGCAGATGGATCAGGTTTAGTAGCGGCCGTATACGTCGTGCCCGGTGCCAGTCAGGAAGAGGCAGCCACTGGAACCAGAAAATCAGCGCGGCGACGGCAAATGCGGACAGGGCCAGACTCTGCGAAAGTACGGCTAGGGGATCGCTTATGAGGATCGCCGCGATACAGCACCCCCATACCTGCCAGGGAGACCATTGACGGGCCGCGATCCGCAATATGGCAAGCACAGCAAGCGCGATGACCGTTCGTAGCGCAGGAGGTTGCAGACCGGTAAGCCAGGCGTAGAAAGCGGCAAAGCACAACCCGGCCAGGAGAGGCATCTGCCAGTGGACCCGGTGGCTGGGTAATAAAAACTGGAGCCCACGTGCGAGTAACCAGACGAGGGATGCTGCCAGCGCGATATGCAGACCCGAAATCGCCATCAAATGCAGCGTGCCAGTTTCACGCATCAGGTCTTTTATTTCCCGGGGCACATCCAGACGTTCCCCCATTCCCAGTCCGAGGATAACCGCCCCCCAGCGGTAAGCCGAAAGTCGGTTTTGCAGTGACATCAGGTATTGCGCTCGCAGGCTGCAGCGCCCATCGACGAGTTCAGCACGGGTGAAGCGCCCGCTTAGGGTTTGATGTTGGGCAAAAGCGCTGCGCTGAGAATCATATCCGCCGTCGTTCAGTTCGCCATGGGCAGGCCTGAGCCTGAGCGTCATGGTCCAGCGCTGACCGGCGCACGATTTCTGGGGCAGATAATTGCCATACAGCGTTACGCCGGTGGAGGCCCACCAGCGCTTGCCATCGACGCGGCGAATGTTTCCCTGATGCAGAGTGGCGCCGTCGGTCGCGGTGAGCTCTACCTCGGCCTGCACGGCCCCCGTTGTTAAATGCTGCATCGGCCAGACGCTCTCCTGTGCGGCCAGAATGCCCCACGCACAAAATAACAGCGTAATACCAGCATACTTCACTCGATGGTTTTGCCATGCAGCAATCACTATCCCGCCAGCCACCATGACCCACACGGTGTAAGGTGATGGCAGTTCAGGTAACCAGAGTAACGGAACTATCGCCAGAATGGCGCAGACGCTAAGCGCGGGAATTCCCATTGCTACCTCCCTGTTTCAGGGTGGCAGTATGCAAGCAGGTTGAGCGGGTCGTCAGGTGTGAAGGATGCGATTTACAGCAAGCGCAGCAAGGTATTTAACGGGTTGCAGAAAACGAAACGAAAAATGCGGGGCACCTTCAGAATGAAAGCGACAGAGACAAAAAAAGCACCCGCAGGTGCTTTCTTTCGAACCCAGTTTAACCGGCTGGCTAAACTCAGTTGCCGTAAATATTGGCGCGATCGCGCAGTTCTTTACCCGGCTTAAAGTGTGGAACGTACTTACCTTCCAGCTCGACTTTATCGCCAGTTTTCGGGTTACGCCCGGTACGTGGAGCACGATAGTGCAGAGAAAAACTACCGAAACCGCGGATTTCAATGCGCTCGCCCTGGGCAAGAGTGGAGGCCATATGCTCCAGCATCTCTTTTACGGCATCTTCCACTGCCTTGGCAGGGATATGCGGTTGCTGACTGGCAAGTCTTTCAATCAATTCTGACTTGGTCATGATTCCTCCGGTTCCTTTCAAACCAATTAGCTGAACAGCTCATTAAACAAGGGCGGCCGTAGCCGCCCTTTGTTATTGATTACAGGACGAATCCTGCAATCTGTCAAGTTTGCTCCTCATCCTTCGCGCTGTAAATGCGTTACAGCGCAACTGATGCTGAGAACCTGATATTACTCGCCTTTAGCTGCTTTGAAAGCTTCAGCCATTGCGTTGTTAGAGAAGTTTGCATCTTCCTGTTTGTTAACAGTTGCGATTGCATCTTTCTCATCAGCTTCGTCTTTAGCACGAACAGACAGGCTGATTGCACGGTTCTTACGGTCAACACCGGTGAACTTAGCTTCAACGTCGTCGCCTACGTTCAGAACCAGAGTGGCATCTTCAACGCGGTCACGTGAAGCTTCAGAAGCGCGCAGGTAACCTTCAACGCCGTCAGCCAGTTCTACGGTTGCGCCTTTAGCGTCAACTGCAGTTACTTTACCGTTTACGATTGCGCCTTTCTTGTTCAGTGCAACCCAGTTGTTGAACGGATCTTCTGCGAGCTGTTTAACGCCCAGGGAGATACGCTCACGCTCTGCGTCAACCTGCAGAACAACTGCAGCGATTTCGTCGCCTTTTTTGTATTCACGAACTGCTTCTTCGCCTGCAACGTTCCAGGAGATGTCAGACAGGTGAACCAGGCCATCGATGCCGCCGTCCAGGCCGATGAAGATACCGAAGTCAGTGATAGACTTGATTTTACCTTCAACACGGTCGCCCTTGTTGTGGGTTTCCGCGAACTGCTGCCATGGGTTGTTTTTGCACTGCTTCAGGCCCAGGGAGATACGACGACGTTCTTCGTCGATATCCAGAACCATCACTTCCACTACATCACCAACGTTAACAACTTTGGATGGGTGGATGTTTTTGTTGGTCCAGTCCATTTCGGAAACGTGCACCAGACCTTCAACGCCTTCTTCGATTTCAACGAAGCAGCCGTAGTCAGTCAGGTTGGTTACGCGACCAGTCAGTTTAGTACCTTCTGGGTAACGCTTAGCGATAGCTACCCATGGATCTTCGCCCAGCTGTTTCAGGCCGAGGGATACACGAGTACGCTCGCGGTCGAACTTCAGCACTTTAACAGTGATTTCGTCGCCCACGTTCACGATTTCGCTTGGGTGCTTAACGCGTTTCCACGCCATGTCGGTGATGTGCAGCAGGCCATCAACGCCGCCCAGGTCAACGAATGCGCCGTAGTCAGTGAGGTTCTTAACGATACCTTTGACTTCCATGCCTTCCTGCAGGTTTTCCAGCAGCTGATCGCGTTCTGCGCTGTTTTCGGATTCGATAACGGCACGACGGGAAACAACAACGTTGTTACGCTTCTGGTCCAGCTTGATTACTTTGAACTCAAGCTCTTTGCCTTCCAGGTGCAGAGTGTCACGAACTGGACGAACGTCTACCAGAGAACCTGGCAGGAACGCACGAATACCATTCAGCTCAACAGTGAAGCCACCTTTAACTTTGCCGTTGATAACACCGACCACAGTTTCAGCTTCTTCGTAAGCTTTTTCCAGCGTGATCCATGCTTCGTGACGTTTCGCTTTCTCACGAGAAAGCAGGGTTTCACCGAAGCCGTCTTCTACTGCGTCCAGAGCAACGTCAACTTCGTCGCCAACCTGGATTTCCAGCTCGCCCTGGGCGTTTTTGAACTGCTCTGCCGGAATGGCGGACTCAGATTTCAGACCGGCGTCAACCAGTACTACGTCTTTGTCGATAGCAACAACAACACCGCGAACGATGGAACCCGGGCGGGTTTCGATTTCTTTTAAGGATTCTTCAAACAGTTGAGCAAAAGATTCAGTCATGTTTAATCTTCAGGTTAATATTAACGTCCACCTGGCTCCGTGCCGGATGGGGTTGTTTCACATACCCGCCGTCAATCCATTGCAGCGGGGGTACTGCTAAATCGGTCGCGATTACGCGAGTGCCAGTTTTTGGCGCGCATATTGTAGCGCTTTTTCAATCACTTGCTCAATAGTTAAACTGGTTGAATCCAGAACTAATGCATCTTCTGCTGGAACAAGTGGGGCGACGGCGCGGTTACGATCGCGGTCATCGCGCTCTTTTATCTCGGATAAAAGGCGATCAAAGTTAACACTAAACCCCTTTTCCTGCAACTGAAGCATGCGGCGTTGCGCACGTTCTTCCGAAGAGGCGTCAAGGAAAATTTTCACAGGTGCATCAGGGAAGACCACGGTTCCCATATCACGTCCGTCCGCGATCAGACCCGGGGCTTCACGAAACGCGCGCTGACGACGCAACAGCGCCTCGCGAACGCGCGGGAAGGCCGCGACCTGCGAGGCCGCATTCGCCACTTCCTGAGTACGGATTTCGCCGCTCACGTCTTCCCCTTCAAGGATGACTTCCAGGTTGCCATCGGTTGACACGAAGCGCACATCCAGATGCGCAGCCAGCGGAACCAGCGCCTCTTCAGACGCGACATCCACGTGATGATGCAGCGCGGCCAGCGCCAGCACGCGATAGATTGCTCCCGAATCTAAAAGATGCCATTGCAATGCTTCCGCCATCGCTTTGCACAGAGTCCCTTTCCCTGCGCCACTCGGCCCATCAATGGTGATTACCGGGGCAATTGCCGTCATCTTTTTCTCCTTAAATAAGGCATACCGTTTACATGAACGCCGCGCATTATACGCGCCAACGTGCGCAACTGTTACCTTTGCGTGCAAATTACGGAATGATTGAAGCAGAGTGTAGAAGAAATGAGCGGAGGTGTTCGTAATGAAGCGTAAGCAAATGCCGCATCGGGCGATGCGGCAAGGCGTTATCAGGCCAGCGTACTAATGCGTGCCAGCTGTTCGAAGTAGTCCGGGAAGGTTTTCGCGGTACATTTCGGGTCAAGGATCGTGACAGGCGTATCTGACAGCGCCACCAGCGAGAAGCACATCGCCATACGGTGATCGTTGTAGGTTCCGATTTCCGCAAACTGCAGTTTTGCAGGAGGCGTGACGCGAATGTAGTCTTCGCCCTCTTCCACCTCGGCACCGACTTTTCGCAGCTCTGTCGCCATCGCGAACAGGCGGTCCGTCTCTTTTACGCGCCAGTTGTAGATGTTACGCAGCGTGGTCGTGCCTTTGGCGAACAGTGCCGCCGTGGCAATGGTCATCGCCGCATCCGGGATATGGTTCATGTCCATGTCGATGGCGTTCAGCTCACCGTGGGTACAGGAGATAAAGTCATCGCCCCAGGTGACAATGGCGCCCATTTTTTCCAGCACGTCCGCAAAACGGATATCGCCCTGCACGCTGTTACGGCCAATACCGGTCACTTTTACCGTTCCGCCCTTAATCGCACCCGCGGCCAGGAAGTAGGACGCGGATGACGCATCCCCTTCAACCAGGTAGTTGCCCGGAGACTGGTACTGCTGTGCCCCGCGCACCACGAAGCGCTGATAAGACTGGTTTTCCACCTCAACGCCGAAAGTTTTCATCAGGTGCAGCGTGATATCAATATACGGTTTGGAGACCAGCTCGCCTTTAATCGTGATAACTGTATCCTGCGGGGCCAGCGGCGCGGTCATCAGCAGTGCCGTCAGGAACTGGCTGGAGACGCTGCCGTCAACCTCGACGTGACCGCCGGTAAAACCGCCGCGCAGACGCAGTGGCGGATAGTTTTCCTGCTCCAGATAGTCAATCTGCGCGCCGCCCTGACGCAGGGCATCCACCAGGTGACCAATCGGGCGCTCTTTCATGCGCGGCTCGCCGGTCAGCACAATATTGTTGCTTCCCAGGCACAGGGCCGCCGCCAGCGGGCGCATAGCGGTACCCGCGTTGCCCAGAAAAAGCTCAAGCTCTTCACCCGAGCGCAGCGCGCCGCCGTTGCCGGTCACTTCGCAGCGGGTACGATCGTCGGAGAGAATGTAATGAACGCCCAACGCTTTCAGCGCATTGAGCATATGGCGCACGTCATCGCTGTCCAGCAGGTTTGTGAGGACGGTGGTGCCGTTTGCCAGAGCTGCCAGCAGCAGAGCGCGGTTCGAGACACTTTTTGAACCAGGCAGATTGATGGTGCCATCTACCCGCGCGATAGGTTGTAACGTCAGGGATTCCATGAAAACTAAACTCTCAACTCAACATAATAAAAACCCCGCAGGGGCGCTGCGGGGGTGAAAAACAGCAAATTAACCGTGACGACGTTCGAAGTCGATCATGAAATCCGTCAGGGCTTTAACGCCTTCCAGCGGCATCGCGTTATAGATGGAGGCGCGCATGCCGCCCACGACACGGTGACCTTTGAGCGCGTGCAGGCCTGCCGCGAAGGACTCTTCCAGGAACACTTTGTCCAGGTTGCTGTCCGCCAGCTGGAACGGTACGTTCATGCGGGAACGGTTAGCGTTCGCCACATCGTTGCGGTAGAAATCACTCTTGTCGATCACGCCATAAAGCAGTTCAGCTTTCTGCTGATTTACTTTGTCCATCTGCGCCACGCCGCCGTTTTGCTTCAGCCATTTGAAGACCAGGCCGGAGAGGTACCAGGCAAACGTCGGTGGGGTGTTGAACATAGAATCGTTGTCGTTCAGCACGGTGTAATCGAGAATCGACGGGCAGGATGTATGTGCTTTACCCAGCAGATCTTCACGCACGATAACAATCGTCAGGCCTGCAGGGCCGATATTTTTCTGTGCGCCCGCGTAGATCACGCCATAACGGCTGACGTCAATTGGCGCAGACAGAATGGTGGAGGAGAAGTCAGCGGCAACCACGACATCGCTGCCGAAGTCTGGCGTCTCGTCGATGGCAATCCCATCAATGGTTTCGTTCGGGCAGTAGTGCAGATACGCTGCATTATCAGAAAGCTGCCACTCGCGCATTGGCTTCACGGCGCGCAGACCGTCAACGGTCACTTTGGCGTCGATCACATTCGGCGTGCAGTATTTATGCGCTTCTTTAATGGCGCTTGCTGCCCAGTAACCCGCATCAACGTAGTCAGCCGTCGTTTTGTCACCGAGGATATTCAGCGGAATACCCGCAAACTGGCCGCGTCCACCGCCGTGACAGAACAATACTTTGTAGTTCGAGGGAATATTCAGCAGATCGCGAAAATCCTTTTCTGCCTCTTCTGCCACCTGAATAAACTCTTTACCCCGGTGGCTGATTTCCATCACCGACGTACCGAGACCGTTCCAGTCACAAAGTTCCTGTTGAGCCTGTTTAAGCACGTCTGCCGGCAACATTGCCGGACCTGAACTGAAATTAAAGACTTGAGCCATTTCCCCTCACCACGCTAAAAGCCATAAGTTATAACTGTGGATATCGGTTTTATCATTCAGTGACACGCGCCGCAATGTCTAAAACTTATGACCCGTGAAATGTGCCCCGCGTCACACAAAACAATCTGCCGCCTCGTTAAGACAAAACCGACAAAATGGCTGTCAGGTGATGCGTTTGGCCCGGCTAACCTTCGTCCATTCCGGATTTGCGCAGCGAGGGCATAATTGACGATCCCCCGGCTGCATCGCTACAACATGGCTACATCTTACGCAAGCATACTCGCCTGATTCAGGCACCGTTCTGAAACGCTCAATGAGCATATCCGGCAGGATACACAGCCCCGGCTTCACCTCGTCGTCAGAATAGTAATAAACGCTGATCTGCCCATTAGTTTCCATGATCGCCAGACGCACCTGCCCGAGCTGTTCCACGCTGTTCAGGCGTAGCTCCATAAAGAACTCAAACTCGGTCATATTGGCGCTTTGTACATTTTCCCAGGCCAGCTGTCCGTCCTCGACGATAACGACCGGCTTCCCTTCAAGCAGATCTTCCAGCTTTTCGCTTTTCGACATCAGCCACATGACAAGACGATAAAGTAGCGCCAGTGAGACAAAAACGATAAACACCGGCACCATCGGCACATCATCATAGAAGGCGACGTCCCCCGCCGCTGAACCCAGCGTCAGAATAATCAACACCTCAAAGAGCGACATCTGCCGTACGCCGCGACGGCCGGTGATTTTAAGAAACAGGAAGACAAGTACGAAGGTATACAGGCTGCGCAGCGCCACTTCGCCCAGAAATTCAGGAGGAACTTTATCAAACGCCATCCGCTGGAGATCAAATGCTTTCATTTTTCTATGCCTTAACAGTCAGTTACTGCCACTAAGCATAGTCCAGCCATTTATTTTCGCCGAAGATAGCACCCGTCAGGCAAAACCCGTATCATTGCGCGCTTTACGTACGATAAAAGTGACCGCCATGACTCAAACGTTTATCCCCGGCAAAGACGCCGCCCTGGAAGATTCCATCGCTCGCTTCCAGCAGAAACTGACCGACCTGGGTTTTAACATCGAAGAAGCCTCCTGGCTCAATCCGGTGCCTCATGTCTGGTCCGTGCATATTCGCGACAAAGAGTGTGCCCTGTGCTTTACCAACGGTAAAGGCGCGACAAAAAAAGCGGCACTGGCCTCTGCGCTGGGTGAGTATTTTGAGCGTCTGTCCACCAACTATTTCTTCGCTGATTTCTGGCTGGGCGAGACCATCGCTAACGGCCCGTTCGTTCACTATCCAAATGAAAAATGGTTCCCGCTGACCGAAGATGACGAACTGCCGAAAGGTATTCTCGACGCTCGCCTGCGTGCCTTCTACGATCCAGACAACGAACTGACCGCCAGCATGCTGATCGATCTGCAGTCCGGTAACGAGGATCGCGGTATCTGCGCCCTGCCGTTTACCCGTCAGTCTGACGAGCAGACCGTTTATATCCCGATGAACATCGTCGGCAACCTGTATGTGTCCAACGGTATGTCCGCCGGTAACACCCGCAATGAAGCACGCGTGCAGGGTCTGTCTGAAGTCTTTGAGCGCCACATCAAAAACCGCATCATCGCTGAATCTATCAGCCTGCCTGAAATTCCGGCAGACGTGCTGGCACGCTACCCGGGCGTGGTGGAATCCATCGCCAAACTGGAAGCAGAAGGTTTCCCAATCTTTGCCTATGACGGCTCTCTGGGCGGTAAGTACCCGGTTATCTGCGTCGTGCTGTTTAACCCAACCAACGGCACCTGCTTCGCCTCTTTCGGCGCGCACCCGGACTTCGGCGTGGCGCTGGAGCGTACCGTTACCGAACTGCTGCAGGGCCGTAGCCTGAAAGATCTCGACGTGTTTACGCCGCCAACGTTTGACGACGAAGAAGTGGCCGAGCATACCAACCTCGAAACCCACTTCATCGATTCCAGCGGCTTAATTTCCTGGGATATGTTCAAGCAGGACGCCGACTATCCGTTCGTGGACTGGAGCTTTGCCGGAACCACGGAAGAAGAGTTCGCCACGCTGATGGCGATCTTCAACTCGGAAGATCAGGAAGTGTATATTGCCGATTACGAGCATCTTGGCGTCTACGCGTGCCGCATTATTGTTCCGGGCATGTCCGACATCTACCCTGCTGAAGATCTGTGGCTGGCGAATAACAGCATGGGTGCACACCTGCGCGAAACGCTGCTGGCACTGCCGGGCAGCGAATGGGAGAAAGAAGATTATCTGAACCTGATCGCCCAGCTGGACGAAGAAGGCCACGATGACTTCACCCGCGTACGCGAACTGCTGGGTCTGGCGACCGGTAAAGACAACGGCTGGTATACCCTGCGTATCGGTGAGCTGAAAGCAATGCTGGCCCTGGCGGGTGGCGATTTGGATCAGGCTCTGGCCTGGACCGAGTGGACCATGGAATTCAACCAGTCGGTCTTCTCTGCCGAGCGCACCAACTATTACCGCTGCCTGCAAACCCTGCTGCTGCTTGCACAGGAAGAGGATCGCGAACCGCTGCAATACCTGAATGCTTTCGTGCGTATGTACGGTGCTGAAGCCGTAGAAGCAGCCAGCGCGGCCCTGAGCGGCGAAGCGCCGTTCTATGGCCTGCAGGCTGTTGATAGCGATCTGAAAGCCTTCCCGGCGCATCAGTCGCTGCTGAAGGCCTACGAAAAGCTGCAGAAAGCAAAAGCCGCTTACTGGTCAAAATAAGCGCACATAACATTACCAGCAGTAGGCGTATTCAATCGTCTGGGCTATATTACGGGGCAATTTCATTGCCCCGTTTTTTATTTTCTTCGGCAATGATTGTTGATTGTAATAATAAAGTTAAATACGGGTAAATATAATAATATTGATCTGGGCTTTACTGTTACTTTTTATGGTTAATACTCCATATTAATTAACTGCTTCAGAGGTGGCTGAACGAAAAAATTCAACTCTTTTCATAACTTTTAAAATTTATTTTTATACGGATAATCAAGCACTTACTCCGCATTTGTCGTAAAACCATACACACTGCGGGCCTATAAGCCAGGCGAGATATGATCTATATCAATTTCTCTTCTATAATGCTTTGTTAGTATCTCGTCGCCGACTTAATAAAGAGAGAGTTAGTGTGAAAGCTGACAACCCTTTTGATCTTTTACTCCCCGCTGCAATGGCTAAAGTTGCCGAAGAAGCGGGTGTCTATAAAGCAACGAAACACCCGATGAAGACGTTCTATCTGGCGATCACGGCTGGTGTGTTCATCTCTATCGCTTTCGTCTTCTACATCACCGCCACCACCGGTACAGCCGGAATGCCTTTCGGCATGGCCAAACTGATTGGCGGCATTTGCTTCTCACTGGGTCTGATTCTCTGCGTCATCTGCGGCGCCGACCTCTTCACCTCAACGGTGCTGATTGTCGTGGCCAAGGCCAGCGGAAGAATTACCTGGGGTCAGCTGGCACGTAACTGGCTTAACGTCTACGTGGGTAACCTGGTTGGCTGTCTGCTCTTTGTTTTGTTGATGTGGCTTTCTGGCGAGTACATGACCGCCAACGGTGGCTGGGGCCTTAACGTCCTGCAAACCGCCGACCACAAAATGCACCACACATTTATCGAAGCCGTTGCTCTCGGCATCCTCGCTAACCTGATGGTCTGCCTGGCTGTATGGATGAGCTACTCGGGTCGTAGCCTGATGGACAAAGCCTTAATTATGGTTCTGCCGGTTGCGATGTTCGTTGCCAGCGGCTTTGAGCACAGTATCGCGAATATGTTCATGATCCCAATGGGCATTGTTATCCGCGACTTTGCGAGCCCGGAGTTCTGGACCGCAGTTGGTTCATCCCCGGAAAGTTTCTCTCACCTGACTATTATGAATTTCATTACTGATAACCTGATCCCTGTCACTATCGGGAACATTATCGGTGGGGGTCTGTTAGTTGGGTTGACATACTGGGTCATTTACCTGCGTGGCGACGATCATCATTGATGGTTTTCTCAGGCAGTAAATAAAAAATCCACTTAAGAAGGTAGGTGTTACATGTCCGAGCTTAATGAAAAGTTAGCCACAGCCTGGGAAGGTTTTGCGAAAGGTGACTGGCAGAATGAAGTAAACGTACGTGACTTCATTCAGAAAAACTATACCCCGTATGAAGGTGACGAATCCTTCCTGGCTGGCGCAACTGACGCGACCACCAAGCTGTGGGACAGCGTAATGGAAGGCGTTAAACTGGAAAACCGCACTCACGCGCCAGTTGATTTTGACACCTCCGTTGCTTCCACCATCACTTCTCACGATGCTGGCTATATCAACAAAGCCCTTGAGAAAATCGTTGGTCTGCAGACTGAAGCACCACTGAAACGCGCAATCATCCCGTTCGGTGGCATCAAAATGGTTGAAGGTTCCTGCAAAGCGTATAACCGCGAGCTGGACCCAATGCTGAAAAAAATCTTCACCGAATACCGCAAAACCCACAACCAGGGTGTATTCGATGTTTACACCAAAGACATTCTGAACTGCCGTAAATCTGGCGTTCTGACTGGTCTGCCAGATGCGTATGGCCGTGGCCGTATCATCGGTGACTACCGTCGCGTTGCGCTGTACGGTATCGACTTCCTGATGAAAGACAAATACGCTCAGTTCGTGTCTCTGCAGTCCGATCTGGAAAACGGCGTAAACCTGGAAGCGACTATCCGTCTGCGTGAAGAAATCGCTGAACAGCACCGCGCGCTGGGTCAGATCAAAGAGATGGCGGCTAAATATGGCTGCGATATCTCTGGTCCTGCTACCAACGCTCAGGAAGCTATCCAGTGGACCTACTTCGGCTACCTGGCCGCAGTTAAGTCTCAGAACGGTGCAGCGATGTCCTTCGGTCGCGTATCCACCTTCCTGGATGCTTACATCGAACGTGACCTGAAAGCAGGCAAAATCACCGAACAAGACGCTCAGGAAATGATTGACCACCTGGTCATGAAACTGCGTATGGTTCGCTTCCTGCGTACGCCTGAATACGATGAGCTGTTCTCCGGTGACCCAATCTGGGCAACTGAATCCATCGGCGGTATGGGCGTTGACGGCCGTACTCTGGTGACCAAAAACAGCTTCCGCTTCCTGAACACCCTGTACACCATGGGTCCTTCTCCGGAGCCGAACATCACCGTTCTGTGGTCTGAAAAACTGCCTCTGAACTTCAAGAAATTCGCCGCTAAAGTGTCCATCGACACCTCTTCTCTGCAGTACGAGAACGATGACCTGATGCGTCCGGACTTCAACAACGACGATTACGCTATCGCTTGCTGCGTAAGCCCAATGGTTGTTGGTAAACAAATGCAGTTCTTCGGTGCGCGTGCAAACCTGGCGAAAACCATGCTGTACGCAATCAACGGCGGCGTTGATGAAAAACTGAAAATGCAGGTTGGTCCTAAGTCTGAACCGATCAAAGGCGACGTTCTGAACTTCGACGAAGTGATGGACCGCATGGATCACTTCATGGACTGGCTGGCGAAACAGTACGTCACTGCGCTGAACGTTATCCACTACATGCACGACAAGTACAGCTACGAAGCTTCTCTGATGGCGCTGCACGACCGTGACGTTATCCGCACCATGGCGTGTGGTATCGCAGGTCTGTCCGTTGCTGCTGACTCCCTGTCTGCAATCAAATATGCGAAAGTTAAACCAATTCGTGACGAAGACGGTCTGGCTATCGACTTCGAAATCGAAGGCGAATATCCGCAGTTTGGTAACAACGATTCTCGCGTTGATGACATGGCGGTTGACCTGGTAGAACGTTTCATGAAGAAAATTCAGAAACTGACTACCTACCGTAACGCTATCCCGACTCAGTCTGTTCTGACCATCACCTCTAACGTTGTGTATGGTAAGAAAACCGGTAACACCCCAGACGGTCGTCGTGCTGGCGCGCCATTCGGCCCAGGTGCTAACCCAATGCACGGTCGTGACCAGAAAGGTGCGGTTGCCTCTCTGACCTCCGTTGCTAAACTGCCGTTTGCTTACGCGAAAGATGGTATCTCTTACACCTTCTCTATCGTGCCAAACGCGCTGGGTAAAGACGACGAAGTGCGTAAAACTAACCTCGCGGGTCTGATGGATGGTTACTTCCACCACGAAGCGTCCATCGAAGGTGGTCAGCACCTGAACGTGAACGTTATGAACCGTGAAATGCTGCTCGACGCGATGGAACACCCTGAGAAATATCCTCAGCTGACCATCCGCGTATCTGGCTACGCAGTACGTTTTAACTCCCTGACTAAAGAACAGCAGCAGGACGTTATCACCCGTACTTTCACTCAGTCCATGTAAGTGGAATTGACTGAAATCACGCGTTAACAAGCGTACAATAAAGGCTCCACGTCAGTGGGGCCTTTTTAGCACCCTCTCCACCTCAGTCTCTTTTGTCCGCTATCTATACTGAATGGATAACAGCCAAAACAGACTTAACACAGCCGGCTTTGAGCTGTGCATACACAGGCCCGGGACGGGCCGATGATGGAGATATCACCGCAATGTCAACTATTGGTCGTATTCACTCCTTTGAATCCTGTGGCACCGTCGATGGCCCGGGTATCCGCTTTATCACCTTTTTCCAGGGCTGCCTGATGCGCTGCCTGTACTGCCATAACCGAGACACCTGGGACACGCACGGCGGTAAAGAAGTCACCGTCGACGATCTGATGAAAGAGGTGGTGACCTATCGCCACTTTATGAACGCCTCCGGCGGCGGCGTCACCGCATCCGGCGGTGAAGCCATTCTGCAGGCTGAATTTGTCCGCGACTGGTTCCGCGCCTGCCGCAAAGAAGGCATTCATACCTGTCTCGATACCAACGGCTTTGTACGTCGCTACGATCCGGTTATCGACGAGCTGCTCGAAGTGACCGATCTGGTGATGCTCGATCTCAAACAGATGAACGATGAGATCCACCAGAACCTCGTTGGTGTTTCAAACCACCGCACGCTGGAATTTGCCAAATACATTGCCGATAAAGGCATTAAAACCTGGATCCGCTACGTGGTGGTGCCTGGCTGGTCAGACGACGACGACTCCGCGCACCGCCTCGGGGAATTTACTCGCGATATGGGCAACGTCGAGAAAATCGAGCTTCTGCCCTATCACGAGCTGGGTAAACATAAGTGGGTGGCAATGGGTGAAGAGTACAAACTCGATGGCGTGAAGCCGCCGAAGAAAGAGACGATGGAACGCGTCAAAGATATTCTTGAACAGTACGGCCACAAGGTAATGTATTAAAGAAAGGCCCGGTGAGAACCGGGCCTTTTTATATTCTATTTAAAGACGCCGTTAATAACGGACGTCACAATAGCTGTACTCAGTGCAATTAAGACCAGGTCGTCACCCACTACCCGCCACTCATAGCCTGGATAGGAAGGAAGCTGGTCCAGCATTGAGGCTGGCACGGCCTTCTTCGCAATCCCCGGAGGCAACGGCTTACCACGCGCCAGGTTTTTCGCGATACCCGGAGGCAGAGACTTATAGCCCGTTAAGCCATAATTCAGCGCCAGATGGCGGGCATGATCGAAACTCACGCGAGCGTCGACATCGCTACCGACATCTTTACTGCTTTTAACGCTCTTATCCGATTTTCCAGGGTTATCCTGACCGTTATTTTGCTTATTGCCATGGTTACCAGAATTCCCGTTTCCATGACTGCCGCTGTTACCCTGTCCGCCACCGTTTCCGTGACCATTGCCATTCCCGTTGCCAGGATTAGCCATGACCGGAGCCGTTGCAAACGTTAAAGACAACACTACGGCCAGTGCGGTAGTGGAAAAACGACGAATAGACATGATTGCTGCCTTATTGTGGTAGGACTCACCTGAATTATCGTCCGGCACAATAAACAAACAATAAGTAAAACTCTGAGTTGTGGTGGGGACAAAAAAGCCTGTCATCGACAGGCTTTTAATTCATCAGGCATGAGCCACAGGCGTTGGGTGTTCGCCCGCTTTGCGCAGCAGCATTAAGAGATAAATAAACGATACGCTGGCGATCATGATAAACAATAAATTATCAGAGTAATTCTGCATCAGCATCGCGGTAAACGTCGGCCCTAATAAACTGCCGATGGTATAGCTCAGTAACAGCGCCTGGTTCATTGCCACCAGCTGGTGATGTTCTACTTTCTCACAGGCCCAGGCCATCGCAACCGGATAGAGCGTAAAGCCGGCGGCCCCGAGAATAAACAGCGCAGGCGCCATCGCGGCGTTGCTGAGCATGGCAAGACAGCCCATGATCACCACGAAGACCTGAACGCGCAGCACCAGCAGACGACCGAAACGATCCGCCAGACGGCCAATCGGCCACTGCCCGACAATACCCGCGCTTACCATGACCGCCATCCAGAAGCCAATTCCGGAATCGCTGACGCCCTGATGATTAAGATAGAGCGGCATCAGGCCATAGAGCGAGCCCAGTACAATCCCCGAGATAATGCAGCCGTTAACGCCCAGACGCGCCTGACGGAGTCTGAGCATTGGCCAGACGTGTGTCGCTTCCTGATGCTCGCTGTTCTGGTTCACAATGCGCGTGAAGAGCAGCGGCAGGATCGCGGCCAGCACCATGCCCGTTACCCACGGCAGAACGCTCATCAGGTCGGTTGGCAGCTTGCTGACCATCAGTTGTCCCAGCACGGTGCCGACGTAGTAAACCATCATATAGGCCGCCAGCAGGCGTCCGCGGTTGCGGGAGGTGCCGCTGCACATCAGCGCACTTTCAACCACCACCCAAATCATCGCGCAGCCTACGCCAGCGATAAAGCGCCATGCCATCCAGCTCCAGAAGCCGACCATCAGGCCCAGCCCGGCACACCCGGCGGCGAAAATCAGCGAGGCCAGATAATAGCTGCGGTTAAAGCCAAAGCGCTTAATCAGGCTCCCGGTCACCAGCGTACCAAGCAGGTTCCCGGTAAAAAAGGACGAGCTGACCATACCCACCTGCCAGGTCGGTAAGTTTTCATGGGCGAGCCAAAGCGGGACGAGCGTATTTAACACTGCGATCGCCAGGGTCAACAGAAGCAGGCCACAGAGCAACAGCAGCACTGGCCGGGTATAGGTGGTCATGGATTAAAAACCGTGAGGAAGTTCAGATTTCGTGCGCATCATGCCACTGGCAAAAACAAAGTCAATCCACTGATTTAGCCGCCTCGCACAATATGTTCCCTGTCGATTTAAAAAACTTATCCTGCTAATGCCACGCCTGCTATAGATATTAATTATGTCTCTGTTTTCATTTATTAATGGGCAAAATTAAAACAACACGACAGTCGAAAAATTTCATGATCGAAAAAAGAAAAAGCCGGGCACTCTGGCCCGGCTTGATATAACCAAATGCAACGTTAGCTGGCGACAGCCATACCAACGGTCATATGCAATCCATAGAACACGCCGCGACCAATCAGCTCACCCGCCAGTACCAGCACAAAAGCCAGTGACAACAGCGGCAGCGCAGGCTGATAGCCTTTGAGCTGAGGAGCAATCCAGAATACCAGCGCAGCGACCAGCAGAACGATACGCCAGGCCATCAGAGAACCGTAGTCCGGCACCAGGGCAGAGGCCTGCTGGATAGAGCTGTGAATGGTTGCCAGTTCAGAACCCTGCATCAGGGCGACCATCGCACTCACTACCAGCGCCAGCAGCGAAACAGCGGGCAGCAAACGCATTGCCCATCCGTCGACACCCGCCACGCGCAGCAGCAGGTAGCCCAGCAGCGGCCCGCCGATAAACATCGTCAGGAAGAAGCTCATCGGCGTCCAGACGCTGTACCAGGTTGGAACGGTATCGATAGTGTTATACACACGCACCATCATCCACACGAACACCACGCCCAGCACCATGGTCAGGATCAGCCACAGGCTGCGCAGACCCGCAGGCAATTTCTTCATCGCGGCCAGCAACCAGCCCAGACCACCGACGGCAAAGAAAATTGCCCCGCTGGCAATCTCGTTACTGAGGGATGAGGCTCCCACGCGGTTTAGAGAGTTGAACGCGCGCATCGGTGAACCCAGGTGCAGAGTGGAGGCGATAAAGCCAATTCCCATCAGCACCCACAGGCCAAACATGCTCAACACCAGACGCTGCTGCTGTTCGGCATTGAGGTTCCCTTTTAACAACGCCAGCGCGAGCACAATGAAACCGCCCGCCACGCACTGGCCAAAGACCGTGAAGATCATCAGCGGCCATTCATGCCATCCACTTCCCATCTCACACCTCCTTCGGATTTGCCAGGTAGCCGGTGGTGTCACCTGTAGGACGGCTGTTGGCGTTAGGTTTAATCACAATACTCGGCTTCGTGAAGTGCGCAGACGGCAGCGGTGCCACGGCGGCGAGCTGACCGTGTTTCTGACGCAGCTCTTCAATCGGGCCGAAGTCCAGCGCGCGCAGCGGACAGGACTCGACGCAAATCGGCTTTTTGCCATCCGCTACGCGGGTGTGGCAACCATCGCATTTGGTCATATGGCCCTTGGCAGCGTTGTACTGTGGCGCGCCATACGGACAGGCCATATGGCAGTAGCGGCAGCCGATACAGACATCTTCATCCACCACCACAAAACCGTCTTCGCGCTTGTGCATCGCACCGCTCGGGCAGACCTTGGTACAGGCCGGATCTTCACAATGGTTACAGGCAATCGACAGGTAGTACGCAAAGACGTTCTGATGCCAGACGCCGTTATCTTCCTGCCAGTCGCCACCGGCGTATTCGTAAATGCGGCGGAAGCTGACGTCCGGGGTCAGGTCTTTGTAATCTTTACAGGCCAGCTCGCAGGTTTTGCACCCGGTGCAACGGCTGGAATCAATAAAAAATCCATACTGGGTTGTCATCGGCTACTCCTTAAACCTTTTCAACCTGGACAAGGTTTGTGTGGGATGGGTTGCCCTTCGCCAGCGGCGACGGACGCTGCGTGGTCAGCACGTTAATACTGCCCGCCTGGTCGATGCGGTTGGCATCAGGGCTGTACCAGGCCCCTTCCCCCAGCGCCACCACGCCTGGCATCATGCGCGGCGTCACTTTGGCCTCAATGTGCACCTCGCCGCGACCGTTGAAGATGCGTACGCGATCGCCATTGCTGATGCCGCGTGCTTTAGCATCCATCGGGTTGATCCACATCTCCTGACGGCAGGCGGCTTTCAGCACGTCGACGTTGCCGTAGGTGGAGTGCACGCGCGCTTTGTAGTGGAAACCGGTCAGCTGCAGCGGGAATTTCGCCGTCAGCGGATCGTTGTAGTTTTCGAAACCTGGCGTGTAGATCGGCAGCGGATCGATAACGTCTCCTTCCGGCAGCTCCCAGGTCGACGCGATTTTTGCCAGCTCTTCGGAGTAGATTTCGATTTTGCCCGACGGCGTGGTCAACGGGTTCGCCTGAGGATCTTCACGGAACGCTTTATACGCTACGTGATGCCCTTCCGGATCGCGCTGTTTGTACATACCCTGCTTGCGGAAGGTGTCGAAGTCCGGCAGGTCAGGGATCGCTTTACGGGAGAGTTCATGCAGATGACGCATCCACCCTTCCTGAGTACGTCCCTCGGTAAACTGCTGCTCAACGCCAAGACGTTTCGCCAGCTCAGAGGTCATCTCATAGATGGTTTTGCACTCGAAGCGCGGTTTAATAGCCTGGTCAGTAAAGATCACGTAGGACATGTTGCCGCAGGAGGCGTCCAGCGCGAAATCCATCTGCTCAGAGGCGGTGCAGTCCGGTAGCAGGATATCGGCATATATCGCCGAGGAGGTCATGTGGCAGTCGATCACTACAATCATCTCGCACTTCTTGTCATCCTGCAGGATTTCATGGGTGCGGTTGATTTCTGAATGCTGGTTAATGAGACAGTTACCGGCATAGTTCCAGATCATCTTGATCGGCACGTCCAGCTTGTCTTTGCCGCGTACGCCGTCGCGCAGGGCGGTCATTTCCGGACCCCGTTCGATCGCATCGGTCCACATAAACATGGAGATGCTGGTCTGAACCGGGTTATCCAGCGTCGGCATACGTTCGAACGGCACTTCATATGAGCCTTCACGCGCGCCGGTGTTACCGCCGTGAATGCCGACGTTGCCGGTCAGAATGGAGAGCATGGAGATGGCACGGGTCGCGATTTCACCGTTCGCATGACGCTGCGGCCCCCAGCCCTGGCTGATATAGGCCGGTTTGGCTGAGCCAATCTCACGCGCCAGCTGAACGATACGCTCTGGCGGGATGCCGGTGATGGTGGACGCCCATTCCGGCGTTTTTGCTACACCATCGCTGCCCTGACCGAGGATATACGCCTTGTAGTGACCGTTTGCCGGCGCGCTGGCGGGCAGGGTTTTCTCGTCATAGCCGACGCAGTATTTATCCAGGAAAGACTGATCGACAAGGTTCTCTGTGATCATCACCCACGCCAGGGCGGAGACCAGCGCCGCATCGGTACCCGGACGAATGGGGATCCACTCATCTTCGCGTCCGGCACCGGTGTCGGTATAGCGCGGATCGATGATGATCATGCGGGCATTGGATTTAGCGCGGGCCTGTTCGAGGTAGTAGGTCACCCCGCCGCCGCTCATGCGGGTTTCGCCCGGATTGTTACCAAACAGGACGACCAGCTTACTGTTTTCGATATCAGACGGGCTGTTGCCGTCCGCCCAGCCGCCATAGGTGTAGTTCAGGCCAGCAGCGATCTGCGCCGAAGAGTAGTCACCATAGTGATTGAGATAACCGCCGCAGCAGTTCATCAGGCGCGCCACCAGCGTTTTACCTGGTGGCCAGGAGCGGGTCAGCGTGCCGCCGAGCGTCCCGGTGCCGTAGTTCAGGTAGATGGATTCGTTGCCGTACTCTTTGATAAGGCGCTGCATATTGGTGGCGATGATGTCGTAGGCTTCATCCCAGCTAATTCGCTCGAACTTCCCTTCCCCGCGCTTACCGACGCGCTTCATCGGGTATTTCAGGCGGTCCGGATTATAGACACGACGACGCATGGAGCGACCACGCAGGCAGGCACGGACCTGATGTAACCCTTCGTAGTTATCGTCCCCGGTATTGTCGGTTTCGACATATTTAATTTCACCATCCACCACATGCATACGCAGCGGACAACGGCTACCGCAGTTTACGGTACAGGCACTCCACACCACTTTTTCCGGGGCAGTGGCCGGGGACAGAGCCTCTGCCGCCGACGCCAGTCGGGTAAAGGGGAGCGTGAAGGCACTGCTGGCTACGGCCAGGCCGCCTATGGCCGTGGTTTTCATCAACCCACGGCGAGTGACCTCGGCAGCCATTAATGCTTCAGGCGCGTTGATTTTCATAGAGACTCACTTTGGTTGCTCACAAAGAAAAGAGAGGCGGCGCATACCGCTATGTAGTTTTATATATAACGAATATCTTCGTTATCAGCTTTTTGTGCTGACTTTCATTCGGAGGAGTATTACTACTTTAGAGGGAGAGGTTATTGCTTCGTATCAAATCAAAGGCATAAAAAAAGCGCCCTGAGGCGCTTTTTTGTTTTAAGACAAATATTAGCCGATGTACTGCTGGCCTTTCATGTATGGACGCAGCACTTCAGGGATCTCAATACGACCGTCTGCCTGCTGGTAGTTTTCCAGCACGGCAACCAGCGTACGGCCTACAGCCAGACCAGAACCGTTCAGGGTATGCACCAGACGGGTTTTCTTGTCAGATTTGCTGCGGCAGCGAGCCTGCATGCGGCGCGCCTGGAAATCCCAGACGTTAGAGCAGGAGGAGATTTCACGGTAGGTGTTCTGCGCAGGCACCCACACTTCCAGATCGAAGGTCTTGCAGGCGCCAAAGCCCATATCACCGGTACACAGCGCCATACGACGGTACGGCAGACCCAGCAGCTCCAGCACTTTCTCAGCGTGGCCGGTCATCTCTTCCAGAGCGTCCATGGATTCTTCAGGACGGACGATCTGCACCATCTCGACTTTGTCGAACTGGTGCATACGGATCAGACCGCGCGTGTCGCGACCGTAAGAACCGGCTTCAGAACGGAAGCACGGAGAGTGCGCCGTCAGTTTGATCGGCAGATCGTCTTCGTCGATGATCTCATCACGCACGAGGTTAGTTAGCGGCACCTCCGCGGTTGGGATCAGCGCGTAGTTGCTGCTGTCGGCTTCCTCGTCCAGCGGACGGGTGTGGAACAGATCGCCGGCAAATTTCGGCAGTTGGCCCGTACCGTACAGCGTATCGTGGTTAACCAGATACGGTACGTAGGTTTCGCTGTAACCGTGCTGCTCGGTGTGCAGATCCAGCATGAACTGCGCCAGCGCACGGTGCAGATGGGCAATCTGGCCTTTCATCACCACGAAGCGAGAGCCGGTCAGCTTAACCGCTGCCGCAAAGTCCAGGCCCGCGTGCATTTCGCCCAGCGTCACGTGATCGCGCACCTCGAAGTCAAACTCACGAGGCGTGCCCCAGCGTTTCACTTCAACGTTGTCGTTTTCATCTTTGCCGACAGGCACGCTGTCGTCAGGAATATTCGGGATAGCCAGGGCAATATCACGAATCTCGGTCTGAAGAACGTCCAGCTCAGCTTTCGCCTGATCCAGTTCTTCACCCAGTTTGTTCACTTCCAGGCGTAATGGCTCAATATCTTCCCCGCGCGCTTTCGCCTGGCCGATGGATTTCGATCGAGAGTTACGCTCTGCCTGCAGATTTTCAGTTTGTACCTGCAGAACTTTACGACGCTCTTCAAGAGCGCGCAGCTTATCTACATCCAGCTTAAAGCCCCGGCGTGCCAGTTTTTCAGCGACTGCGTCTGGCTCATTACGCAGCAGATTGGGATCGAGCATGCTTATCCTGTGCTTATCGAATTAAAATAGGAAAATGTGACCACAGCCTGCGGCCACAAGGATACATTGCCAACATTACCGCAACGATTGAACTAACGGTAGCGTTTTATAGGGCTATTTTGATCCTGTCCGGCGAGCCAGGTGAGCTTTTCACCAATCTTGCCCTCAAGACCTCTGTTTGTGGGGTGATAATAGCGCGTTTGTGCCATCTCCTGCGGGAAATATTCCTCCCCGGCAGCGTAGGCATTGGGTTCGTCGTGAGCGTAGCGATACTCCTGCCCGTAACCCATCTCTTTCATCAGCCTGGTCGGCGCGTTACGCAGGTGAACCGGCACATCGTAGTCCGGCCGTTCGCGCGCGTCGGACATCGCCGCTTTGAAGGCGGTATAAACCGCATTGCTTTTCGGCGCGCAGGCCAGATAGACAATCGCCTGCGCTATGGCACGTTCGCCTTCCGCGGGTCCAACGCGGGTGAAGCAGTCCCAGGCCGAAAGCGCGACCTGCATAGCGCGAGGATCGGCATTGCCGACATCTTCTGATGCAATCGCCAGGCAGCGACGCGCGACGTATAACGGATCGCCGCCCGCAGTGATAATGCGCGCGTACCAGTAAAGCGCCGCATCCGGCGCGCTGCCGCGCACGGACTTATGCAGCGCCGAGATCAGGTCGTAAAAACGGTCGCCTTTGTTATCGAAACGCGCGCTGCGCTCCCCGGCAATTTCGGTGAGCAGCTCCTGCTTCAGCACCCGCTTCCCGGCATCGTCGACTTCGGCCATATCGGCCATCATTTCCAGCGTATTCAGCGCCCGACGCGCATCGCCGTTGACCAGCTCGGCAATCGCACGACGCGTGTCGTCAGGCAGAACGATATCCTGCCCGCCGTAGCCCCGCGCTTTGTCGTCCATCGCCTGAGTAAGAACCTTTTCGATATCCTCGGTCGTCAGCGATTTGAGCAGGTAAACGCGCGCGCGGGAGAGCAGCGCCGAGTTCAGCTCAAACGACGGGTTTTCGGTGGTCGCGCCGATGAAGAAGATCGTGCCGTCTTCAATATGCGGCAGGAAGGCATCCTGCTGGCTCTTGTTGAAGCGGTGGACTTCGTCCACGAAGAGGATGGTGCGCCGCCCGGCATTGCGGTTCTGCCGCGCACGCTCGATCGCCTCACGGATCTCTTTCACGCCGGAGGTGACCGCCGAGATGCGTTCAACGTCCGCGTTGGCATAGCGGGCGATCACTTCTGCAAGCGTGGTCTTGCCGGTACCAGGGGGGCCCCAGAGGATCATGGAGTGAAGATGTCCGGCCTCAATAGCGCGCGGCAATGGCTTACCGGCAGCCAGCAGGTGCTGCTGGCCGATGTACTGCGCTAAATTTTCTGGCCGCATGCGAGCGGCCAGAGGTTGAAACGCGTTATCTGAAAAATCGAGCGACAGATTGCCCACTCACGCCTCTTACTTATTGCGTTGGTCGTCCACCGTTACGCCCTGCGGCGGGGTAAAGGTGAATTTCGATGCATCAACGGCGCCGTTCTGCTGAGATTTAAGCTGGTAGCTGCTGCGCTGATCGTCCTGCTCAACCGCGCCGAACTGATTGATGGTACCGTTGGTGCTTACGTTAATGGTGAACTGCTTCAGGTTGCCGTTGCTGCCTTTCGGCGTCAGGACAAACTCGTCACCCGTCTGTTTAATATTGTACTGCTGCCAGTCGCTGGCCTGGTTACGGGCAATCAGCATAAACGGCGTATTGCTGGTGGCATCCTTCAGCCAAGTCGCCGTAGCCTGCTCAACGAACGGGTTGAAGAACCATAAGGTTTTGCCGTCAGACACCAGGATGCTCTCATCCGGCTGGGTCATGTGCCAGTTGAACAAATTTGGGCGTTTTACCCACAAATCTCCCTGGCCTTCCTGCACCGCGTTGCCGCTGCCGTCAGTCACTTTTTGCGTGAAGCTGGCGTGGAAGCTGCTTACTTTATCCAGTCGGCTTTTAAGGTCGCTGGCTGCATCAGCCCAGACGCTGCTGGCGACAAAACTGGTGAGTAATGCACAGGCGATGGCGATTTTTTTCATTGTTATTCCTTAAAATACGTCTTCCCGATATGGGGTTTCCGTCTTCTATTCTGGACCTGCCCGAAGGCAGGCGACAGAAGAAAATGCTTAATTTTGGCTGATTTACCCTTCTTTGCAATCGCTGAAGGTTAATCAAACGGCGGCGGTGCCAGCACCTCGCGGTTACCGTTATGCCCCTGCTCGCTCACAATGCCCTGCGCTTCCATCTGCTCGATGATACGCGCCGCGCGGTTATAGCCGATGCGGAACTGACGCTGCACCCCAGAGATGGAGGCTTTGCGTTTTTCGGTAACGAAGCTAACCGCCTGATCGAATAACGGATCCAGCTCTTCGCCGCCGTCGAAGCCACCGCCGCCGCCTTCGCTTTCCGTATCGCTGGTAATGCCGTCAACATATTGTGGACGACCGCGCGCTTTCCAGTCCTGGACGACGGCGTGAACTTCCTCATCGCGGACGAACGCACCGTGGACACGCACCGGAGAGGTGGAGTTCGGGCCGGAATAGAGCATGTCACCCATACCCAGCAGCGACTCTGCACCGCCCTGGTCAAGAATGGTACGGGAGTCAATTTTACTTGATACGGTAAAGGCGATACGCGTCGGAATGTTCGCTTTGATAAGGCCGGTAATAACGTCCACAGAAGGACGCTGGGTCGCCAGCACAAGGTGAATACCGGCCGCACGCGCTTTCTGCGCCAGACGGGCAATCAACTCTTCCACTTTCTTACCGACGGTCATCATCAGGTCAGCGAATTCATCGACCAGCACGACGATATAAGGCAGTTTTTCGAGCACCGGATGCTGGGCATCCATGCTGTCACCCGGTTTCCAGTAAGGATCCGGAATCGGACGTCCCATGCGCACCGCCTGGGCGATTTTCTCGTTATAACCGGCCAGGTTACGCACGCCCAGCGCAGACATCAGCTTGTAGCGGCGTTCCATCTCATTGACGCTCCAGCGCAGGGCGTTGGCAGCATCTTTCATATCGGTCACAACTTCGGTCAGCAGATGCGGGATGCCTTCATAGACCGACAGTTCGAGCATTTTCGGGTCGATCATGATGAAACGCACATCTTCCGGCTGCGCTTTATACAGCATGCTGAGGATCATGGCGTTCACACCGACAGACTTACCGGAACCGGTAGTACCCGCGACCAGCAGGTGAGGCATTTTCGCGAGATCCGCCACCACCGGATCGCCCGCGATATCTTTGCCCAGCACCACGGTCAGCGGGGATGGGTTATCGCGGAATTTGGTGTTATCCAGCACTTCACGCAGGTAGACGGTCTGACGTTTCTTGTTCGGCAGCTCAAGCCCAACGTACGGTTTGCCCGGGATCACTTCCACCACACGTACCGCCACGGTCGACAGAGAACGCGCCAGGTCGCGGGACAGGTTGGAAATACGCGCGGCTTTTACGCCCGGCGCCAGGTTCAGTTCAAAACGGGTGATAACAGGACCCGGTGAGTAGTTCACCACGTCCGCCTTGATGCGGAAGTCAGCCAGACGGGCTTCGACCAGACGCGCCATTTGTTCGAGCGCGAAGGTATCGACCGGTTCCACTTCTGACGGCGGCGGCGTTAACAGATCCAGAGACGGCAGCGGCGTGCTTGGACGCTGCAGCGGACGACTGTCACCGTTACGCATCAGCAGCGGGTGAATCAGGCTCTCCTGCGGCTGAGGCGCAGGCTGCTGGAACTGCGGCGGCTGTGGTGCCTGCTGCGGTTGAGCATACGGCTGCTGAACAGGTTGTTGAGGCTGCGAGTATGTCTGTGGTGCTGGCTGCTGGCGCAGAGGCGCTGCTTCCGGCATCACGCTCGGGGTAAATAAAGGCTCGCTCGGGCCATCATCCACCAGATCTTTCATCGGCGAGAATTCAAAATCAGACAGCGAGAACGGGTTTGCACCCGCCGGTTGCTCACCGGAATAGCGCTGCTGCTGGGTGGCGGCAAACTGGCGCGCCAGTTCTGCTTCTGCCGCGTCCTCTTCATCTTCCAGCACCGGTTCATCGTGCTGGTATTCTTCACCGTAGCGCTGATTCTGCTGCGCAGCGAACTGGCGCGCCAGCTCGTCCTGCTGCATTTCATCGGCGTCATCTTCGTAGTCAGGCTCGCGCGCTTTCTCTTCAGCCATACGCTGGGAAGGCAGCTTGATACCATAAGAGGCAAGCTCTCGGCGGGTTGGAACGCGAACGCGGTTAGGGCGAGGCAGTTGCGGACCAATCCCCTCCTTCACCTGAGGACGTGGCGCGCCCCCTGTTGCCAGACTAAAGACAGGTGCGGCAGCGGCCGCAGTAGCCTGCTTCACGCTTTCCGCTACCGGTGCGACTGCAGGCGTCGGGTCGATCGGTGGAACGGAAACAGAAGGCGCTTTCGTCACCGGTTCAGGCACCGGCTGGTACCAGGCCGCCAGCTGCTCGCGTTCACGCGCACGACGCTCTTCGACTTCTTCGAAATAGTACAGCGGTGGACGGGCGGGCTTCACCTCTTCCACGATTTCAGGTTCAGGCTGCGGCTCAACATAAGGCTGCACAGGTTCAACCGGTTCAGGCACATACTCCTGATAAGGCTGGGCCACCGGCTGTTCATCGTGCGGGTAATTTTGCGGTTCATACGCAGGCTGCGGCGGCTGATAAGGCTGCTGCCACTGCTCCTGCTGCACAGGGACGTAGCTTTCAGGTTCAGGTGCGATAACGGGCTCCGGCGTGTGAACACCGGGCGCAGTCTGCCAGTCAACCTGCGGCTGCTGAATAACGGATTCCGGCGGCGAAACCGGCGCGGATGGCATCACAGCGTCGACCGGCGCGGCATACGCCTGCGCAGCGGTCGTCGCGGCGGCTGCTGCCGCAACCGGCTCGGTAACCGAGTGGCCATTTAACAGCGGATCGTATTCGTCGAAGTCACCCGGCGTGGCCCGGCTGCCGGAGAAGAGCACATCGTCAGGATCGACGGCGACACCCGCCGCGCGATACGCCACCTGCTCGTCTTCATCCATGCGTTTACCGGAGAAGAGCGCCGCATCGGTTTTACGGCCAAGCGGGTTGGCAAATTTCTCAGCAACACGCTGACGACGCGCCAGCGCGCCGCGCAGAATACGCGCACGACGAGACTCGCGACGCTGCACAGGCGCGTCATCTTCCTCTTCCTCTTCGTACTCGTCTTCATCAACCCACGTATCGTCACGACGGGTACGGTTGCTGGCGAAGGTCAGAATAGTGAGAATAAAACTGCCGATTTTCTCGGCAATGCTCACCCAGGACCAGCCGGTGAACAACGTCAGCCCGGCCGCCCAGATGCAGAGCAGCGCCAGCGTGCCGCCGCTGCTGTGCAGCATCGGCTGTAGTGCAGAACTGAGTAAACTGCCGATCACCCCGCCCGAGGCGAAGTACCAGATATCATCCGCATTAATCGCGGCCAGTCCGCACGAGGTGAGGATCAGCGCCAGCGCGCCAATCAGGCGCAGCGACACGGCGAAATAGTCGATGTAATCATCGTTCTGACGATGACGCCACGCAAACCAGCATCCGCCAATGATAATGACGGGAAGGGTATAGGCCATCACACCGAAAATGAAAAACAGCGTGTCCGCAAGCCAGGCACCGGGGACACCGCCTAAATTATGGATAGGCTCATGCCATGCAGTTTGTGACCAGCTGGGATCCGAGGGGTTGAAACTGAGTAAGGCTGCCATCAGCCAGACGGCAAAAAGGGCAATAATAATCAGCAAAGCCTCGAGGAGACGACGTCCGCTGCTTAGCTTCGATAGTGTGACTTCTTTGTCTTCAGTGTATTCCTGGCTCAAGAAAGGCTCTCCAGGTATCAGGCATATCCTGCCTGTTTGCTAAAACGGACAACAGTGCCGGGAATCCCCGGCACTGTTGCTGTATGGATTAACAGGAGTGTAATCAAACTACGCTGATTTTGCACCTGTTCCGTGTTAGCGCGTCTTAATAACCAGACGATTGCTCTGTTTGACCTCTTCCATCACCACATAGGTACGGGTGTCGTTCACGCCTGGCAGACGCAGCAGGGTTTCACCCAGCAGCTTACGGTAGGCGGACATATCAGGCACACGGGTTTTCAACAGGTAGTCGAAATCACCGGATACCAGGTGACACTCTTGAATTTCTTCAAGTTTCTGTACAGCGGCGTTAAATTGCTCAAACACATCCGGCGCACCACGATTCAGAGTAATCTCAACAAATACCAGAAGTGAGGCATCCAGATAATGCGGGTTCAGCAGAGCCGTATAGCCCTGAATGAAACCCTGTCTTTCCAGTCGACGCACACGCTCAAGGCACGGCGTCGGGGAAAGTCCCACACGTTTTGAAAGCTCGACGTTGGAAATACGCCCATCCTTTTGCAATTCATTAAGAATGTTACGATCGATACGGTCGAGATCTTTGCCAGGGCGCTTCTTGCTATCTACCATTATTATTGTCTCTCTGTATTCCTTCCCTACTCCTGCCTGGACCCTGTGCACATCACTGTTCAGAGCCTGTACCCGTTAGTCATCACATCGCCTGATTATGTATTAGACGCGATGCGGATTCGGGTTCTGTTGGTAAGAAGACCGTTGCCCGAAGGCAGTCACCGACATCACGTATGGCGTCTGTCCACGCCATGCGTAGATTTCACTGACCCGGTAAAAATGGCATTTACGTGCATGCCTATGCGGCATACGGTTAACACGGTTTTTTCTTCTTCCTTGAATGTTTTCGCAAAAGCGCAGGGGATTGTCAAAGCAAAACATCGTTTTTTAGTACAACATGCCGGATATTCATTGCGGCAGGGTATTAATCCTCATTTTATTGCCTTACAAACGACCGGTTTTCAGGAGAAAGCGTGATGTTATCGCGCGCTATTCATCGTCCGTGGCTATTACACAGATTGATATCAAAATTGCTGCGCTCTTTTTTTACGACAACAAATTCCCTACAATCCAGCCAAATGTCTGCCAACAACAATGGGGATCTCATGGGCACGGCCAAACACAGTAAGCTGCTAATCCTTGGTTCTGGACCTGCGGGATATACCGCGGCGGTCTATGCTGCACGCGCTAACCTGCACCCGGTACTCATCACCGGCATGGAAAAAGGCGGTCAGCTGACCACCACCACCGAAGTGGAAAACTGGCCAGGGGACCCGAACGACCTGACCGGGCCGCTGCTGATGGAGCGTATGCACGAGCATGCTGCTAAATTCGAAACCGAAATTTTGTTCGATCACATCAATAAGGTCGATCTGCAGAACCGTCCGTTCCGCCTGACGGGCGACAGCGGCGAATACACCTGTGACGCGCTGATCATCGCCACCGGCGCCTCTGCCCGTTACCTCGGTCTGCCATCCGAAGAAGCGTTCAAAGGCCGCGGCGTTTCTGCCTGCGCAACCTGCGACGGTTTCTTCTACCGCAATCAGAAAGTCGCGGTCATCGGCGGCGGCAACACCGCCGTGGAAGAAGCGCTCTACCTGGCGAACATTGCCTCTGAGGTGCATCTGATCCACCGTCGCGACACCTTCCGCGCGGAGAAGATCCTGATCAAGCGCCTGATGGATAAAGTAGCAAGCGGCAACATCGTGCTGCACACCAACCGTACCCTGGAAGAGGTGACGGGCGACCAGATGGGCGTTGCCGGTCTGCGTATCCGTGATACCCAGAACACCGATAACGTCGAAACGCTGGAAGTGGCGGGTCTGTTTGTGGCGATCGGTCACAGCCCGAACACCGCGATCTTCGACGGTCAGCTGGAGCTGGAAAATGGCTACATCAAAGTGCAGTCCGGCATTCACGGTAACGCGACCCAGACCAGCATCCCGGGCGTGTTCGCGGCCGGCGACGTGATGGACCATATTTACCGTCAGGCGATCACCTCTGCGGGCACCGGCTGTATGGCCGCGCTGGATGCTGAACGCTACCTCGATGGACTGGCTGATCAAGGTAAATAATCTTTACAAGTCAGTAACAAACGTAAATAAAGGCGGCGATAAGTCGCCTTTATTGTCTCCCCGTTGTAACATTGCGCTGCCCAATTTCTAATAACGTCACCTGCAAAGTACGCAATGGAAAAAACCCGTCAACAAGAGTTAACACGCTGGCTGAAACAGCAAAGCGTTATTTCCCGCCGCTGGCTTACGATTTCCCGTCTTTTGGGTTTCGTTAGCGGCCTGTTGATTGTTGCCCAGGCATGGCTGCTGGCCCGCATTCTTAATCACATGATCATGGAGAACATTCCACGCGAAGCGCTCCTGCTGCCCTTTATTGTCCTGATCCTGATTTTTATCCTGCGCGCCTGGGTGGTATGGCTGCGTGAGCGCGTCGGTTTTCACGCCGGACAGCACATCCGCTACGAGATCCGCCGTCAGGTGCTCGACAGGCTTCAGGAAGCCGGGCCCGCGTGGATCCAGGGTAAACCAGCCGGTAGCTGGGCGACGCTGATCCTTGAGCAGATTGACGATATGCACGACTACTATGCGCGCTATCTGCCGCAGATGGCCCTTGCCGTCTTCGTTCCGCTGCTGATCGTGATCGCCATCTTCCCGGTGAACTGGATGGCTGCGCTGATTCTGATGGGCACCGCCCCGCTGATCCCGCTGTTTATGGCGCTGGTCGGCATGGGGGCAGCGGATGCCAACCGCCGTAACTTCCTGGCACTGGGTCGCCTGAGCGGCCATTTCCTCGATCGTCTGCGCGGCATGGAGACGTTACGCATTTTTGGCCGCGGTGAAGCGGAAACCGAAAACATTCGCCAGGCGTCACAGGACTTCCGTCAGCGCACCATGGAAGTGTTACGCCTCGCCTTCTTGTCTTCCGGCGTACTGGAATTCTTTACCTCTCTGTCGATTGCCCTCGTGGCGGTCTACTTCGGTTTCTCCTACCTCGGCGCGCTGGATTTCGGCCATTACGGCACGGCGGTGACCCTTTCTGCCGGGTTCCTGGCGCTGATCCTGGCCCCGGAGTTTTTCCAGCCGCTTCGCGATCTGGGGACCTTCTATCACGCCAAAGCCCAGGCGGTTGGCGCAGCCGATAGCCTGAAAACGTTCCTGGAAACGCCGCTGGCACACCCGGAGCGCGGTGACGTGACGCTGAATGCTAAAGAGCCCGTGACCATCGAAGCGCAGGACTTTTCCATTCTGTCACCCGAAGGCAAAGTGCTTGCGGGTCCGCTGAACTTTACCTTACCTGCCGGACAACGCGTGGTGCTCGTCGGCACCAGCGGTTCCGGGAAAAGTTCTCTGCTGAATGCGCTATCCGGATTTATGGCCTATACGGGTTCACTGCGGATCAACAGAACCGAACTGCGTAACCTCGATCCTGACGCCTGGCGTAAACAGCTCAGCTGGGTGGGCCAAAACCCGCAGCTTCCCGCCGCTACGCTGCGTGAAAACGTCCTGCTGGCGCGCCCGGATGCGCGTGAAGATGAACTGCAATCGGTTCTCGACCGCGCCTGGGTCAGCGAGTTTCTGCCGCTGCTCCCGCAAGGGGTAGATACCGAGGTCGGTGACCAGTCCGCCGGGCTGTCAGTCGGACAGGCGCAGCGTGTGGCCGTTGCCCGCGCGTTGTTGAATCCTTGCCAGCTGATGCTGCTGGATGAACCCGCCGCCAGCCTGGATGCCCACAGCGAGCAGCGCGTAATGGAAGCCCTGAACGCCGCCTCCCGGCAGCAAACCACCCTGATGGTCACCCATCAGCTGGAAGGCATTGCCGACTGGGACCAGATCTGGGTCATGGAGAACGGCCGTATTGTTGAGCAAGGCGATTACGCCTCTCTCGTTGCCGCGCAGGGACCGTTTGCCGCCCTGCTGGCGAACCGTCAGGAGGACATCTGATGCGTGCTCTGCTGCCTTATCTTGCGCTCTATAAACGCCACAAATGGATGCTGACGCTGGGGATTGTGCTGGCCATTGTCACGCTGCTCGCCAGCATCGGACTGCTCACGCTTTCCGGCTGGTTCCTGTCGGCCTCGGCCGTCGCGGGGTTCGCCGGATTATACAGCTTCAACTACATGCTTCCGGCTGCCGGGGTTCGCGGTACCGCCATCACCCGTACTGCCGGACGCTATTTCGAACGGCTGGTCAGCCACGACGCCACTTTCCGCGTGCTGCAGCACCTGCGCATCTACACTTTCAGCAAGCTGCTGCCCCTCTCCCCTGCCGGGCTGGCGCGTTTTCGTCAGGGTGAGCTACTCAACCGTGTCGTTGCGGATGTCGACACGCTGGATCACCTGTACCTGCGCGTGATCTCCCCGATCGTGGGCGCATTTGTGGTGATTGTGGTTGTCACGCTGGGGCTGTCTGTTCTGGATGTTCCCGTGGCGCTGACGCTGGGCGGGATCATGCTGCTGACGCTCATCATTCTGCCACCGCTGTTTTACCGCGCCGGGAAATCCACCGGAGAAAACCTGACGCGTCTGCGCGGAGACTACCGCCAGCAGCTAACCTCCTGGCTTCAGGGGCAGGCAGAGCTGACCATTTTTGGTGCCAGCAAGCGCTACCGCGCGCGGATGGAAAGCACGGAGCTGAACTGGCATGAAGCCCAGCGCCGCCAGTCGGAGCTGACGGCCTTCTCTCAGGCGCTGATGATGTTAATCGGCGGCGTGGCGGTAATAGCCATGCTGTGGCTGGCCTCCGGCGATATCGGGGGAAATACACAGCCGGGTCCGCTTATTGCCCTTTTCGTCTTCTGCGCGCTGGCCGCGTTTGAAGCGCTGGCCCCGGTGACGGGCGCCTTCCAGCATCTGGGGCAGGTCATCGCCTCTGCTCTGCGCATCACCCAGATTGCCGAGCAGGAGCCTGAAGTCACGTTCAGTTCCGGGCAGACCGTGGTACCTGAGCAGGTTGCGCTAACGCTTGAAGAGGTCACTTTCGCCTACGACAAACAGGCGCAGAACGCGCTGGACGGTATCAATCTGTCAGTTAATGCAGGACAGCGGATTGCGATCCTCGGCCGTACCGGCTGCGGTAAATCGACGCTGCTGCAGCTGCTGACCCGCGCCTGGGATCCGCAGCGCGGTCATATTCGTTTTAATAATACGTTGCTGACTGATTTCAGCGAGCAGGCCCTGCGCAAGACCGTGAGCGTCGTTCCACAGCGCGTGCATCTGTTTAGCGCCACGCTGCGCGATAACCTGCTGCTGGCCGCGCCAGTGGCCTCTGATGATGCCCTTCGCGCCGTGCTGGAGCAGGTCGGACTGCAAAAGCTGCTTGAGGACGAGGGATTGAACAGCTGGCTGGGCGAAGGTGGCCGCCAGCTCTCCGGCGGAGAGCTGCGCCGCCTGGCGATTGCGCGCGCGCTGCTGCACGATGCGCCGCTGATGCTGCTTGACGAGCCCACCGAAGGGCTGGATGCCACGACCGAGAGCCAAATCCTTGATTTACTGGCGAATGTCATGACCGGCAAAACCGTGCTGATGGTCACGCACCGCCTGCGCGGACTGGCGAGCTTTGATCGGATAATTGTGATGGACAACGGGCACATTATTGAGCAAGGTAGTCACACAGAACTGTTGGCAAAACAGGGTCGCTACTACCAGTTTAAACAGCGTCTGTAGACTATATTTGTAGCGTCCTCACTCGCGTACTGGAGTTTTGCTGTCATGCGCCTGGTCCAGCTTTCTCGTCATAACATCGCGTTCCCTTCTCCGGAAGGGGCGCTGCGTGAGCCCAACGGGCTGCTGGCCCTCGGTGGTGACCTCAGTCCCGCTCGACTATTAATGGCGTACCAGCGCGGTATATTCCCCTGGTTTTCCCCTGGCGATCCGATTTTATGGTGGTCTCCCGATCCGCGTGCCGTGCTGTGGCCAGCGCAGTTTCACCTGAGCCGCAGCATGAAGCGTTTCCATGCGAAATCACCTTACCGCGTCACCCTCAACCACGCCTTTGGTCAGGTCATTGAAGGCTGTGCTGAAGACCGTTATGAAGGGACATGGATAACCCGCGATATCATTACCGCCTACCACCAGCTCCATGAGCTTGGCTACGCCCACTCCATCGAGGTGTGGGAAGGCGGAGCACTCGTTGGCGGCATGTACGGCGTGGCGCAGGGGACGCTGTTTTGCGGTGAGTCGATGTTCTCTCGTGCGGTTAACGCCTCAAAAACTGCGCTGCTGGTCTTCTGCGAGGCGTTTGCCCAGCGCGGCGGACGCCTGATCGATTGTCAGGTGCTCAACGAGCACACGGCCTCCCTGGGTGCTATTGAAATCCCGCGACGCCAGTACATCGAACAGCTTGATACCAGCCGTCAGGAGAAGCTCCCGCGCGACTTCTGGATACCGAGAACGCTCTTTATGCCCAATGCCTAAATGTTTTCCGCATATTTTTTGTGAGGGTGTTATAATTACGCCGCAGAGTAGCTTCTGCCTGTTGCCCCGCCGCCGTTTGGGACCCTCGCTTCAGATAACGTCCTGACGTTTATCCTGTCGTCTCCCCTTTACGAATGCGCTTCCTGTTCGGTTGTACCGTGACGCTTGGGCAATGCGCCGAAACTGTTTTGCTGCGTTTTAATCGCGCAATTCTTTACTTAATTGATGAATTTCGGCATTATCTTGCCGGTTCAAAACTTGGTAGTGATACCCCAGAGGATTAGATGGCCAAAGAAGACAATATTGAAATGCAGGGTACCGTACTTGATACGTTACCTAATACCATGTTTCGCGTAGAGCTGGAAAACGGTCACGTGGTAACTGCGCACATCTCCGGTAAAATGCGCAAAAACTACATCCGCATTTTGACGGGCGACAAAGTGACTGTTGAACTGACCCCGTACGACCTGAGCAAAGGCCGCATTGTCTTCCGTAGTCGCTAATTGTTTTCGCCTGTAATGGCAGATGAATATTTAAAAGGTCGGGATTATTCCGGCCTTTTTTATTTATGGCTTTAGTGTTGCTGCGTCGGAAGATGTATTGTCATCCATGGTTGTACAGGAGCGATTAAATCTCCTGCCATAGAATGCGCCATGTCGTGAAGTAATCCCGTAAGATGCGGCAACATATCGCGGTCAAAATGCGACACCAGCAGCACGTGGTTTAACGCCCGGCAGTAGTCACATTTCGTTTCTGTATCTTCCAGCAGCCACTCTTTTTGCCGCGGCTGTGCCGCTTCTTCCTCAAATTCCAGTATCTGAAAATCACGCATGGATTCCGTGAGGCCGGTTTTCACCTCTTCCAGATAAGCCCCCAGGCAACGGCATACGGGCTGCGTTTGAGGGAGTGATTTGCAGTCGAGAAGGATTTCGGTGAGCAGTTTGCAGCGCTCGGCAAGGGTGGGGAGATCGGGGTTGAGGGAGAGTTCGCTGTAAAGTTGGGCGAAATTATTAATATCAGTCATATGTGATCCTTTATGCACGTAAGATTGTTTGTGCACACTTTCAGGACGCCAATCCCGGCACCTGATTTTGCAGGTGCGCCGCCATTTTATTACTGTGTATTTATCCAGCAACTGACTTCGAAAGAAACTGGAAAGCGCCTCGCAAAATTCCTCTGCGGCCTGTAGCCCTCACCCCGGCCCTCTCCCACGGGGAGAGGGAGAAAACAAAAAAAACGGCAACCGAAGTTGCCGTTTTGCTTTTATCTTATAACTCAGTGAGCCGCTTCCGGCTTGTGCTTCGCCGCACTCTGGAAATCGTACGTCAGTTCGTTCTTCGCCTGGTCCAGCGCCACGGTCACCTGGCCGCCGTCCACCAGCGAGCCAAACAGCAGTTCGTTCGCCAGCGGTTTCTTCAGGTTGTCCTGAATCACACGCGCCATCGGACGGGCACCCATCGCACGGTCGTAGCCTTTCTCGGCCAGCCAGTTGCGGGCCTCCTGGCTCACTTCCAGCGACACGCCTTTCTGATCCAGCTGAACCTGCAGCTCGACGATGAACTTGTCCACCACCTGATGGATCACCTCGGTAGACAGGTGATCGAACCAGATAATGTTGTCCAGACGGTTACGGAACTCCGGCGTGAAGATCTTCTTGATCTCCTCCATCGCATCGGTGCTGTTATCCTGGTGGATCAGGCCGATGGATTTACGCTCGGTTTCACGCACCCCGGCGTTGGTGGTCATCACCAGCACCACGTTGCGGAAGTCCGCCTTGCGCCCGTTGTTGTCGGTCAGCGTCCCGTTGTCCATCACCTGCAGCAGGATGTTGAACACGTCCGGGTGCGCTTTCTCGATTTCATCGAGCAGCAGGACCGCGTGCGGATGCTTGATCACCGCGTCGGTGAGCAGACCGCCCTGGTCAAAGCCCACGTAGCCCGGAGGCGCACCAATCAAACGGCTGACGGTGTGACGCTCCATATACTCGGACATATCAAAGCGCAGCAGCTCAATGCCCAGCGCTTTGGAGAGCTGAACCGTCACCTCGGTTTTCCCCACGCCAGTCGGGCCAGCGAACAGGAAGGAACCGACAGGCTTGTGGTCATGCCCCAGTCCGGCACGGGCCATCTTGATCGCTTCGGTTAAGGCCTCGATGGCTTTATCCTGACCAAAGACCAGCATTTTCAGGCGATTGCCGAGGGTGCGCAGCGTGTCGCGGTCGCTCTGAGACACGCTCTTCTCAGGGATACGCGCGATGCGGGCCACCACGGACTCAATATCCGCCACGTTAACGGTTTTCTTACGCTTGCTGGCCGGCATCAGACGCGCACGCGCCCCCGCCTCGTCAATCACATCAATCGCCTTATCCGGCAGATGACGGTCGTTGATGTATTTCACCGCCAGCTCCACCGCCGCACGGACCGCTTTCGCGGTGTAACGCACGTCGTGGTGCGCTTCGTACTTCGGCTTCAGGCCGTTGATGATCTGCACCGTTTCCTCGACGGACGGTTCGGTCACGTCGATTTTCTGGAAGCGGCGCGCCAGCGCACGGTCTTTCTCAAAGATGTTGCTGAACTCCTGGTAGGTCGTGGAGCCAATCACGCGGATCTTGCCGCTGGAGAGCAGCGGTTTGATCAGGTTAGCCGCATCCACCTGGCCACCGGAGGCCGCACCCGCGCCGATGATGGTGTGGATCTCATCGATAAACAGGATGCTGTTGGTGTCCTGCTCCAGCTGTTTTAACAGCGCCTTGAAGCGTTTTTCAAAATCACCGCGGTATTTGGTGCCCGCCAGCAGCGAGCCGATATCCAGCGAGTAGATGGTGCAGTCGGCAATCACTTCCGGCACGTCGCCCTGCACAATACGCCAGGCAAGCCCTTCCGCAATCGCGGTTTTACCCACGCCCGATTCCCCCACCAGCAGCGGGTTGTTCTTGCGGCGACGGCACAGCACCTGGATCGCGCGCTCCAGCTCTTTATCGCGACCAATCAGCGGGTCGATACCGCCAACGCGAGCAAGCTGGTTAAGGTTGGTGGTGAAGTTTTCCATACGATCCTCCCCGCCTGCTTGCTCTTCATTGTTATTGACCTGATTGCTGGAATCCGATGCCTGGTTAGGCTCGTCTTTGCGCGTTCCGTGAGAGATAAAGTTAACCACGTCGAGGCGGCTGACTTCGTGTTTGCGCAGCAGGTAGGCAGCCTGTGACTCCTGCTCGCTGAAGATGGCGACTAAGACGTTTGCGCCAGTCACTTCGCTACGTCCGGAAGACTGGACGTGGAATACCGCGCGCTGCAGCACGCGCTGGAAGCTGAGCGTCGGCTGCGTGTCGCGCTCTTCTTCACTGGCTGGCAGCACCGGTGTGGTTTGTTCGATGAAGGCTTCGAGTTCCTGACGTAGCGCCACCAGATCCACGGAGCAGGCTTCCAGCGCTTCGCGGGCAGATGGGTTGCTAAGCAGTGCGAGCAGTAAATGCTCGACGGTCATAAACTCATGTCGGTGCTCACGCGCTCTGGCGAAAGCCATGTTTAAACTGAGTTCCAGTTCTTGATTGAGCATAGGCACCTCCCCCAATTTTATGCCTTATCAGGCCTTTTCCAGCGTACACAGCAACGGATGCTCGTTCTCCCTCGCATAGTCGTTCACCATCGCCACTTTGGTTTCCGCCACTTCGGCTGTGAAGATGCCGCAGATAGCTTTGCCACGATAATGAACGGTAAGCATCAGTTGCGTTGCACGTTCTACATCATAAGAAAAGAACTTTTGTAGCACGTCAATAACAAATTCCATCGGCGTGTAATCATCGTTCATTAACATAACTTTATACATAGATGGCGGTTTTAGCGCGTCGCGCACTTTATCTTCCGCCAGCTGGTCAAAATCCAGCCAATCGTTGGTCTTACCCATTATGCATAACCACTTTGAATCTACCTCAGATGTTAGATAACAATCATCTATTACTGTCATCCGCGATGTCTGTCACAAACTATTGCAATAGCGTTAACTGCTTCAAACTTTGGTTGATTATTGTCCCATCTCCAGCGCCAAACGCTTGACGACTTCTTTCGTTTCTCTAAATTGTACAAGCGTGAGATGGCGAGGTTTTGAACAGCCCCCACTCCACCACCGGTTCATTCCATCTTAACTTATAAGATTTACGAAGGATGTCGAAGCATGGAAATGGGTACTGTTAAGTGGTTCAACAACGCCAAAGGGTTTGGCTTCATCTGCCCCGAAGGCGGCGGCGAGGATATCTTCGCTCACTATTCCACCATTCAGATGGATGGTTACAGAACGCTCAAAGCCGGGCAGTCCGTCCGGTTCGATGTACACCAGGGACCAAAAGGCAATCATGCAAGCCTAATCGTACCCGTTGAAGCAGAGACGGTTGCATAGCTCTCTGTTTTATTGTGTACATCCCGCAGTCAAAATGCCAGCCCGATCGGCTGGCATTTTTATTTTCGGGTTATTCCCGAGCCAGCGCGTCCACCGGATCCAGCCGCGCCGCATTGCGGGCGGGCAACCAGCCAAACAAAATGCCGGTAAAGGTCGAACACAAAAATGCGGTAATAATGGCAACCGGCGAGAAGCCAATCTCCCAGCCGGGTAAAAAGAGCTGGAGTGCAAACGCGATCATCATCGAGAGCGCAATGCCCATCGCCCCGCCGACCAGACACACCAGCACGGCTTCAATCAAAAACTGCTGCAGCACGTCACTGGCGCGGGCCCCGACCGCCATGCGGATGCCGATCTCCCGGGTACGCTCGGTTACCGACACCAGCATGATGTTCATCACCCCGATGCCGCCGACGACCAGCGAAATCACCGCCACCAGCGTGAGGAACAGCTGAAGAGTACGTGTGGTCTTTTCCGCCGTTTTCAAGAGGCCGTCCATATTCCAGGTGAAGAAATCTTTCTTCCCGTGGCGCAGGATTAACAGCCGCTCAAGCTGCTGTTCGGCGAGCGCGCTGTCGTAGCCCTCCTTTACGCGCACGGTGATGGAGTTGAGCCAGGACTGCCCCATAATCCGCCCGGAGATGGTGGTGTAGGGCAGCCAGACGCGCAGGATCTTGCTGCTGCCAAACATCGACTGCTTCTCTTCCGCCACGCCGATGACCGTGGCAGGCATGTTGCCGACCAGGATCACTTCGCCTACCACATTGACTTTATTGGGGAAGAGCTGCCTGCGCGAGTTCGCGTCCAGCACCACCACCTGCGCCCTGCCCGCCAGCTGTTCGGCGTTAAAGGTAGCGCCTTCACTGAAGGTCATGCCGTAGACGTTGAAATAGTCTCCGCTAACGCCGTTCGCACTGGCGGCAACGTCGACATTGCCCACCCGCAGGCGCAGGTTCTGCGACACCGCAGGCGTGGCGGAGTTGACCCACGGCTGCTTCTGAATGGCCGCCAGATCGTCGTATTTCAGCGCCTGCTGATACTGCGGCTCGTCGTCGCCAAAGTCTTTGCCGGGATACACGTCAATGGTATTGGTGCCGATGGCGCGGATATCTGCCAGCACCAGCTGCTTGGCCGCGTCGCCCACCACCACAATCGACACCACCGAGGCGATACCGATGATGATGCCGAGCATCGTCAACAGGGTACGCATTTTGTTGGCCGCCATCGCCAGCCAGGCCATGGTCAGCGCTTCACGAAAGCCGCTGGAAAACTGTCCCCAGCCGGTTGATGTCGGGAGCGCTTCTTTCGGCGCCGCTGCTCTGGACTCGCGCGGCGGCGGATTGCTGACCAGCTCGCCGTCGTGGATCGCAATAATGCGTTCCGCCTGCGCCGCCACCTGCGGATCGTGGGTAACAATGATGACCGTGTGCCCCTGATCGCGAAGCTGATGGAGGATCGCCATCACCTCTTCGCCGGAATGGCTGTCGAGCGCGCCGGTCGGCTCATCCGCGAGGATCACCTGCCCGCCGTTCATCAGGGCGCGGGCAATACTCACGCGCTGCTGCTGGCCGCCGGAAAGCTGCGAGGGCTGGTACTCCAACCGCTCTGCCAGCCCCAGACGCGTCAGCAGCATCTGCGCGCGCTCGAGGCGTTTTTTACGCTCGACGCCCGCATAGACCGCAGGTACTTCCACGTTCTGCGCGGCATTGAGGTGAGAAAGCAGATGGTAACGCTGGAAGATAAAGCCGAAGTGTTCCCGGCGCAGCTTCGCCAGCGCGTCGCCATCCAGCGTGGAGACATCCGTCCCGGCCACGCGATAGGTACCGCTGGTGGGTTTATCCAGGCAGCCGAGAATGTTCATCAGCGTCGATTTACCGGAACCCGATGCGCCGACAATCGCCACCATCTCGCCCGCCTCCACGCGCAGGGAGATGCCCTTCAGCACCTCCACCGGGCCATCGCCGGAGGGATAGCTGCGACGAATGTTATTCAGCTCAAGCAGCGCCGTCATTTGGCGGCTCCGGGCAGGCTTTCGCTGACAACAACCTCCTCGCCCTCTTCCAGCCCTTTCACCACTACCACGTCAGTGTCGTTGCGCGCGCCAATCACGACCTCACGCTCGCGCGTTTCGCCGTTGCGCAGCACTTTCACTTTATAACGGCTATCCCCGACGGATTCGCCGAGCGCAGAGAGCGGAATGGTCAGCACGTTCTTCACGCCGGTCAGCTGGATATGCACCTGTGCGGTCATGTCCAGACGCAGCACGCCCTGCGGGTTTGGCACTTCAAAACGAGCATAGTAGAAAATAGCGTCGTTCACTTTTTCCGGCGTCGGCAGAATGTCTTTCAGCACGCCTTCGTAGCGCGTCTGCGGATCGCCCAGTACCGTAAACCAGGCGTTTTGCCCCGGCTTAAGATGGATCACATCCGCTTCTGAGACCTGGGCTTTGACCAGCATGGTGCTCATGTCCGCCAGCGTCAGAATGTTTGGCGCCTGCTGTGCGGCAATCACCGTCTGCCCCTGGAGCGTGGTGATCTGGGTCACTTCGCCCGCCATCGGTGCCACAATTTGGGTGTAGTCGAGGTTGGTTTTCGCCGTATCCAGCGAAGCCTGATTGCGTTTGATTTGCGCGTCAATCGTGCCAATCTGCGCCTGTTTCACCGCCAGTTCAGTGGTGGCGGTATCTAAATCTTGTTTTGAAATAGCCTGAGTTTTAGCCAGCGCCTGCTGACGGGTTAGCGTCACCTGGGCCAGGTTACGTTCTGCCAGCGCCTGCGCACGCTGCGCGCGCAGTTCCATTAGCGTGGCTTCCACCTCGCGGATCTGGTTCTCAGCCTGTTCTGGATCGATAACGCCGAGCAGCTGGCCTTTTTTCACCTTGTCGCCAATCTCAACCGACAGCGTTTTCAGCTGGCCGCTGACCTGAGCGCCGACGTCAACCTTGCGCAGCGCGTCAAGCTTGCCCGTCGCGAGGACGTTTTGCTGCAGTTCGCCCGGGCGAACAATCAGTGTCTGATACTGCGGCACCGGCGCGTTCAGCACCTGCCATAACCAGTATCCACCGGCTAAAACCACGACCGCCAGCAGCAGAAACAGGGTTCTGCGTTTTCCCTTGAGGTTCATAAATAATCCAAATAAATGTTCTGGCAATGATAAGTGTTGATTCTATCTAAACGACTCCTCAACGAAACCCCTTCTTCTTGAAATCGTCACAATTTGTTTACGAGACGTTGAACGTTCGCCTGCTGAAATGGAGATCTTCATCAAGAAGCAGGATCTATCATGTCTTCCATCGTCGATACACCTTTTTCAAACTTGCCTCAGCCTAAATCTGGCTGGCAGCTCTTCAAAAATCTGGCTTTCGGTAAGCTCAAACCAGGACTGGCGTGGCAAAACCCCGCCTATCGACGTAAATTCATGTTACGTTCACTGGCGACACCCATTAGCACTGCGCGCCTGTTAACAAGTCTTGCAAAACAACCACGTCTGATGCAGATGCTGCAGGTACAACCAGGGCTACCGTGTCGGTTGCATCGTCCCTGGTTGACGGTGAATATGGATCGACAGCATGCGCTGGAATCCCTCAACTGGCACTATCAGACGATGAGCCGCCAGCTTCCGGTGACGCTGCTAACGGGTTATTTTTCGAAGAAGGGCTTCACCCTGCTGACCTTAACAGGCAAAGATGAACAGCAATTTACCGTCCGTCTGTGCGCCGATGCGTTTCTGGATAAAGAAGGGGAAGCCACCCTCGCCTTCTGCGACCATCAGAATACGGTGCTGGCCGAGATGACCTTCACCCTGTGCCAGTTTGAGGGAAAATCGACGCTGTTCATTGGCGGTTTGCAAGGGGCAAAAGCGCATGTTCCCCATGAGCTGATCCAGGGTGCGACGAAAGCCTGCCATGGTCTGTTCCCGAAACGTCTGTTGGTCGAGGCCGCCATGACCCTCGGCACCGCCTTCCCGGTAGAACAGATTATCGCCGTCAGTAACGATACCCATATTTATCGCAGCTGGCGCTACCGCAAGAAAAAAGAGGGGAAGCTGTTGGCCGATTACGACAGTTTCTGGATCTCTATCGGCGGTGAAAAACAGGATAACGGTAACTTTATGCTGCCGCTCGTCATGCCGCGTAAACCGATGGAAGAGATCGCCAGCAAAAAACGCTCCGAATATCGCCGCCGCTACGAGCTGCTGGATAGCCTGATTCAGCAGGTGAAACAGGCGACCCAACGCTAATCCGCTTTCCCGCGTGCCAGCCACAGCACGCGGGAAAACATCTTCCGCAGCAGGGTCGGTACCGCCTCTACGCCCCGCCTTCCCGCTTCCGTCGCCACTTCAATGGCTAAATCCGGTTTTGACGAACGATGAATGGCTTTGGCGATCACGCGCCGCATGTTCATCGGGACATCGACCGGCACCATGGCAATGCGGTGGAAGACGTCATCGAACCCCTGACGGTACATAAAGTGTTCCATGTCCATCGCAGGGAGCATCGTTAAATGGTCGCGCTCTTCCTCACGCTCGTTATTCAGCAGGCTGCGTACGGTCGAGGCATATTTTTTGCCCGCCTCATCACCGTCGACCAGAACGTGCCACTCGATCCCCATCCGGCGAGCAAATTTTATCAGCGGCTTTAGTCCCGACTGGGCGAATTCAATCACCTTAATGCCTTCCGCATCAAAATGGTGGCCGCACTGGCGCGCCAGTTCGTTGATAACCCACGTTTCCGTTTCCCCCTCCACCAGCAGCCAGCAGCGGGCAAAGAGCGACGACGCGCGGTTAAAGCGAATATGAAACGCGATGCGCCGCCCGTCTTCCGCGTTCAAACCACCCGGACCAAGCCGGAAAGCGGAGACGCGGGAGGACTCACGGACCAGACGGCAGACGTGTTCTACCGGCGTCAGCGATAATAATTCACCGGAATTGGTGGTCGTAATGCGCTGGAGCGGCAGCAGATTCAGCAGATGCCATGCCACGGAGAGCATGATGGGATGCAGCCGCGTTTCCGGGTCTTCCACCAGCAGCAGCGGCCGGGCGTCCCGGTCAAGACGAACGGTGCCTTTGGCCTGCAGAAGCGTTGAAAACAGCCCCAGCAAAATCACCCGATGGGTACGACCGCCGGGCCGGTCAATCATTCGGTTAATGATGTCGAGGTAACGCCAGCTGCGCTGCTCATCATGAGAACGGCGGCGCATCAGACGATGACGCGACTCAGAGGTTCCCTGCTCGGAAAAATAGTGCTCCAGGAGTTGCACCATTGCGGACAACCCCTGACGGATTTGACCATCGGTCAGATTTTGCGGACGCGACACCAGCTCTCTTGCCAGAAAATCCAGCTCGCGGGCGGTGACTTCCACGTCCGGCATATTGGGTACGGTACCGTTACGAATACGCCGCATAAAACGCGCATCGCGCAGGCGTAACACCGGCGTCAGGCGAATCAGGTGGCGGGCCAAATCGTCGATATTCTCAAGCGGGATCGGGTTGGCTTTCTCATCGAGAAAATCACGCAGGGTGAGTACCCCCTCGTTCTCCGCCATCTCCCCTTCCAGCCGATAGAAAATCCGGTGGAAACCGTCATCGCACGGCACCCAGCAGGGTGACAGCGGGCGGAAGCGACGCACCCGATGCCGTCCGGGCTCGGATTCGCGGAACGTCAGGATGATATGCAGGTGCTTCTCGCGCCCCGTCACGTCGCCGGGCGGGAACCAGAAATCGTCGCGAACGAAGTGATACAGATCGTCTTCGGGCGAAAGCAGTAACGTCAGCGCATCCAGCAGGCTGGACTTACCCCACGCGTTCTCGCCGATTAGGACGTTGTTCTGTTCCAGCTGCAGCGACAGGCGGTTAATACCGCGAAACCCGACAATTTCCACACGTTCGAGAAGCATAAATCCCCCGCGCAATGAACACTTTTTCCTTTAAGTTATCAGCAGTATAGCGGGAGGCGTTCTGTCACGACAGCACAACGTTCACCCTTGCGAGAATTAGTCTATGCTCTATTTACCGCTAATTTGAACAAGGATTGACATCGCATTGCCTAAAATCAAACCAACAGAATTTATTTAAGTGGCGAAGGGGTGTTGTTATTTTTTAGAATAGAGACTCTTTGAGTCGTCATCCCTTTATGACGATATATCCCGCGCGCGGGAAAGCGTGCGGATAATTATTTTGAGGTGGTTATGTTTAGAAAATTAGCGGCAGAATGCTTTGGTACATTCTGGCTGGTATTTGGTGGCTGCGGTAGCGCCGTTCTGGCAGCAGCATTCCCGGAATTGGGTATTGGTTTTGTCGGCGTCGCGCTGGCGTTTGGTTTAACCGTATTAACCATGGCGTTTGCCGTGGGACATATTTCCGGCGGTCATTTTAACCCGGCAGTGACATTAGGTTTATGGGCAGGCGGCCGTTTCCCGGCAAAAGACGTGATTGGCTACATTGTGGCGCAGGTGGTTGGCGGTATTATTGCAGCTGGCGTTCTGTACGTGATTGCCAGCGGTAAAGCCGGGTTCGACGCGGCGGCCAGCGGCTTTGCCTCTAACGGCTTCGGCGAACACTCTCCGGGCGGTTACTCCATGCTGTCTGCCATCGTGATTGAAATTGTGCTGACCGCCGGCTTCCTGCTGGTGATCCACGGCGCAACGGACAAACACGCGCCAGCCGGTTTTGCCCCGATTGCGATTGGCCTGGCGCTGACGCTTATCCATCTGATTTCGATTCCGGTCACCAACACCTCCGTTAACCCGGCACGCAGCACCGCCGTCGCCATCTTCCAGGGCGGCTGGGCGCTTCAACAGCTGTGGCTGTTCTGGGTGATGCCAATTATCGGCGGTATCCTGGGCGGCGTGCTGTACCGCACCCTGCTGGAAAAACGCGATTAATCGAGCGCGGTGTCGGGTGGCGCTAACGCTTACCCGACCTACGTTAGAGTGCACTTTGTAGGCCGGGTAAGGCGTAGCCGCCACCCGGCTTTTTTATTGCTCCTTTACCTGACAGCCTTTATTGGGTAGTGTCTCTGGCGCTCAACAGATACTCAAAAGGACCGGCTGTTCATGTTTTCAGGACTCCTCATTATTCTGCTGCCCCTGATTGTGGGCTACCTTATCCCGCTGCATCAGGAATCTGCATTACGGCTTATCAACCGTTTTCTCAGCTGGATTGTTTACGTCATTCTTTTCTTTATGGGGATAAGCCTGGCATTCCTGGATAACCTGTCGGCGAATTTACTCTCCATCCTCCATTATTCTGTCGTCACCGTGGTGGTTATTTTGCTGTGCAATATTGCCGCGCTGCTGTGGCTGGAACGCACTATTCCATGGAAAAATCACCATCATCAGGAAAAACTCCCTTCACGAATTGCCATGGCGCTGGAATCATTAAAACTGTGCGGCGTCGTGGTGCTCGGTTTTCTTCTTGGACTGACCGGTTGGGCATTTTTACAGCACGCGACAGAGGCCAGCGAATATACGCTTATCTTCCTGCTGTTCCTGATCGGTATTCAGCTGCGAAATAATGGCATGACCCTGAAGCAAATTGTCCTCAACCGTCGGGGAATGATGGTTGCCGTGATTGTTGTCGCCAGTTCAATGGTCGCGGGCGTCATTAACGCCTTTATTCTCGATCTGCCGCTGAAAACCGGCCTGGCGATGGCGTCAGGTTTTGGCTGGTACTCCCTCTCCGGTATTCTGCTGACCGAATCATTCGGCCCGGTGATCGGCAGCGCCGCCTTCTTTAACGATCTGGCGCGAGAGCTGATTGCCATCATGCTGATCCCAAGCCTGGTTCGCCGCAGTCGTTCTACCGCGCTGGGCCTGTGCGGCGCAACGTCGATGGACTTTACCCTGCCGGTACTACAGCGCTCCGGGGGGCTGGAGATGGTGCCCGCCGCCATCGTGCACGGCTTTATTTTAAGCCTGCTGGTTCCGGTCCTGATGGCCTTCTTCTCTGCCTGATACTTCTTTGGCGGTAGGTTTCCTGCCGCCAAAATTGCGCTAAATCAATCTCCCTCTATTTTGTAGCAGAAAGCCCTTTTCACCGTTCTGGCACAGGCATAACCTTAAACATGTATATCAAATATAACTTTAACAGGTGTGATTATGTTTTGTGTGCAATGTGAACAAACCATCCGTACCCCGGCAGGCAATGGCTGCTCTTACGCACAGGGTATGTGCGGCAAAACCGCAGAAACATCTGACCTGCAGGACCTGCTGATTGCGGCCCTGCAAGGCCTTTCCGCCTGGGCGTTCAAGGCCCGTGAATACGGTATTGTCGACCACTACGTCGACAGCTTCGCCCCGCGCGCCTTCTTCTCCACGCTGACCAACGTTAACTTCGACTCTCCGCGCATTGTCGGCTATGCCCGCGAAGCGATTGCCCTGCGTGAAACGCTGAAAGCACAGTGTCTGAAGGCGGACGCCAGCGCTCGCGTGGAAAACCCGATGTCAGAACTTCAGCTGGTCAGCGACGATCTGGGCGACCTCCAGCGTCAGGCGGCAGAATTCACCCCGAATAAAGACAAGGCGGCGATTGGCGAGAACATTCTCGGCCTGCGCCTGCTGTGCCTGTACGGGCTGAAAGGCGCGGCGGCTTATATGGAACACGCGCACGTGCTCGGGCAATACGACAATGAGATTTACGCCCAGTACCACAAAATCATGGCGTGGCTGGGCACCTGGCCTGCCGATATGAATGCCCTGCTTGAGTGCTCAATGGAAATCGGCCAGATGAACTTCCGCGTGATGAGCATTCTGGATGCCGGTGAAACCAGCACCTACGGCCACCCGACGCCGACGCAGGTCAACGTCAAGGCGACCGAAGGCAAGTGCATCCTGATTTCCGGCCACGACCTGAAAGATCTCTACAATCTGCTGAAGCAAACCGAAGGCACCGGCGTTAACGTCTATACCCACGGCGAAATGCTGCCCGCGCACGGCTACCCGGAGCTGCGCAAGTTTACGCATCTGATCGGTAACTACGGCAGCGGCTGGCAGAACCAGCAGGTGGAGTTCGCCCGCTTCCCGGGCCCTATCGTGATGACCTCTAACTGCATCATCGACCCTACCGTCGGCGCGTATGACGACCGCATCTGGACCCGCAGCATCGTCGGCTGGCCGGGCGTGAGCCACCTCGAAGGCGACGATTTCGGTCCGGTTATCGCCCAGGCGCAGCAGATGGCGGGCTTCCCGTACAGCGAGATCCCGCACCTGATCACCGTCGGCTTTGGTCGTGAAACCCTACTGGGTGCCGCTGATTCGCTGATCGACCTCGTCAGCCGTGAAAAGCTGCGCCACATCTTCCTCGTTGGCGGCTGCGACGGCGCGCGCGGCGAGCGTAACTACTTCACCGATTTCGCCACCCGCGTGCCGGAAGACTGCCTGATCCTGACCCTGGCGTGCGGCAAATACCGTTTCAACAAGCTGGACTTCGGCGACATCGAAGGCCTGCCGCGCCTGATCGATGCGGGCCAGTGTAACGATGCTTACTCGGCCATCATTCTGGCGGTCACGCTGGCGGAGAAACTGGGCTGCGGCGTGAACGACCTGCCGCTGTCGCTGGTGCTGTCATGGTTTGAGCAGAAGGCGATTGTCATCCTGCTGACCCTGCTCTCTCTCGGCGTCACCAACATCGTGACCGGCCCGACCGCGCCTGGCTTCCTGACGCCGGACCTGCTGGCGGTGCTGAACGAGAAATTCGGTCTACGTTCCGTGACCAACGTTGAAGATGATATGAAGCAGCTGCTGAGCGCGTAAGGAGTAACTCATGACCATGCCAACCCCACAATGTCCGTGGCGGATGCAGGTTCATCACATCCATCAGGAGACGCCGGATGTGTGGACGCTGTCGCTGCTGTGCCATGACTACTATCCGTACCGTGCGGGTCAGTATGCGCTGGTTAGCGTTCGCCATTCGGCAGACACCCTGCGCGCCTACACCCTTTCTTCCACGCCGGGCGTGAGCGAGTACATCACGCTTACCGTCCGCCGTATTGATGACGGCGCGGGCTCGCAGTGGCTGACGCGGGACGTGAAGCGCGGGGATTATATCTGGCTGTCTGACGCACAGGGGGAATTCACCTGTGACGACAAAGCAGACGATAAATTCCTGCTGCTGGCGGCGGGCTGTGGCGTAACGCCGATTATGTCGATGCGCCGCTGGCTGGCGAAGAACCGTCCGCAGGCAGACGTGCAGGCGATCTTCAGCGTGCGCTCTCCGGAAGATGTGATTTTTGCCGATGAGTGGCGGAATTATCCGGTAACGCTGGTGGCTGAGCACAACGCGACCCACGGCTTTGTGCCCGGTCGCCTGAGCCGCGAGCTGCTGCAAAGCGTGCCGGATATGGCGAACCGCACCGTGATGACCTGCGGCCCGGCGCCGTACATGGATAACGTGGAAAAAGAGGTGAAAGCGCTTGGCGTGACCCGCTTCTTCAAAGAGCAGTTCTTCACGCCGGTGGCGGAAGCGGCAACCAGCGGCGTTAAGTTCACCAAACTGCAGCCTGCGCAGACCTTCTTTGGCCGCGTGGGGACCACGCTGCTGGAGGCGCTGGAAAGCAATAAGGTGCCGGTAGTGGCTGCCTGTCGTGCGGGCGTGTGCGGTTGCTGTAAGACGAAGGTGGTTTCGGGAGAGTATACCGTCACCAGCACCATGACGCTGTCCGACGCGGAAATTGCCGAGGGTTACGTGCTGGCATGTTCGTGCCATCCACAGGGCAATCTCGTCCTCGCATAAACGTTAAATGTTAGATCGTAGGCCCGGTAAGCGTCAGCGCCACCGGGCTTTTGTTATCCTCACCGCCACGCCGGACCTTTCCCTACCGCAAAGCGCCCTGCCCCTAAAAACGCGACAGCCAGCGAGCCGATAAAGAAGTACACCAGGCTTTCAATCGCCCATGCGCCTACCTTATCGAGGGCGAGCGTTTCCCCCATTCCCACCATCAGCCACGCTACGATCATCGTAAACGCCAGCACCAGCGCGGCCGGGCGCGTAAAGAGCCCAACAATAATCAGGATCGGCGCCACCACTTCGCCAACCAACACGCCGTAGGCGATAAATCCCGGCAGCCCTTTTTCCACCAGCATGCCGCTGATAAAGCCCACGCCGCCAAACAGTTTGTGCAGACCGTGAAAAAGCATCAGCCCGCCGACGGCAAGTCGTAACAAGAATTTGCCAAGATCGTCGCACGATAGCTTTTCATTAACAGCAATTAACAATGATTTAACCATTTGAAATGATTCCTGTTTTCACCGAGGTATTGCCAGATTATGCCGAATAATTGCGCGTGAAAAGCACCTTTTAATTAGGGGGAGATGACGGGCAATACGGAGACTTTCTTCTAAGCTTGTAAGCGATATCACAAAAAGGAGACGGACAACCATGAAACAAACCGTGGCTGCATATATTGCGAAAACGCTCGAACAGGCTGGCGTGAAACGTATCTGGGGCGTAACCGGCGATTCCCTGAACGGACTTAGCGACAGCCTCAACAAGATGAAGACCATCGAATGGATGCCCACCCGCCATGAAGAGGTTGCCGCCTTCGCCGCAGGCGCTGAAGCACAGCTTACCGGTGAACTGGCCGTCTGCGCCGGATCCTGCGGGCCGGGTAACCTGCATCTGATCAACGGGCTGTTCGACTGTCACCGCAATCACGTCCCGGTGCTGGCGATTGCCGCTCATATCCCCTCTTCCGAAATCGGCAGCGGCTATTTTCAGGAGACGCATCCGCAGGAGCTTTTCCGTGAATGCAGCCACTATTGCGAGCTGGTTTCATCCCCGGAGCAGATCCCGCAGGTGCTGGCGATCGCCATGCGCAAGGCCGTGCTGAACCGCGGCGTTTCGGTGGTCGTTATCCCGGGCGATGTGGCCCTCAAGGCCGCACCGGAAGGTGCCAGCACCCACTGGTATCACGCTCCGCAGCCGGTGGTGACGCCAGCCGAGGAGGAGCTGAAAAAGCTGGCACAGCTGCTGCGTTACTCCAGCAATATCGCCCTGATGTGCGGCAGCGGCTGCGCGGGGGCGCACAAGGAGCTGCTTGAATTTGCCGGTAAGCTGAAATCCCCGATTGTCCACGCCCTGCGCGGCAAAGAGCACGTCGAGTACGACAACCCTTACGACGTGGGCATGACCGGTCTGATCGGTTTTTCCAGCGGCTTCCACACCATGATGAACGCCGACACGCTGATCCTGCTCGGCACCCAGTTCCCGTACCGCGCGTTCTACCCGACGGATGCGAAAATCATCCAGATTGATATCAACCCGGCCAGCATCGGCGCGCACAGCAAGGTCGATATGGCGCTGGTGGGCGACATCAAATCCACCCTTGCCGCCCTGCTGCCGCTGCTGGAAGAGAAAACCGATCGCAAGTTCCTCGATAAAGCGCTAAGTGACTATCGCGATGCGCGCAAGGGGCTGGACGATCTCGCCAAACCGAGCGACAAAGCCATTCACCCGCAGTATCTGGCGCAGCAGATCAGCCATTTCGCCGACGACGATGCCATCTTCACCTGCGACGTGGGCACGCCAACGGTCTGGGCCGCGCGCTACCTGAAGATGAACGGCAAGCGCCGCCTGCTCGGCTCGTTCAACCACGGCTCGATGGCTAACGCCATGCCGCAGGCGCTGGGCGCAAAAGCGACAGCACCGGAGCGTCAGGTGGTGGCGATGTGCGGCGACGGCGGGTTCAGCATGCTGATGGGGGATTTCCTGTCGGTGGTGCAGATGAAGCTCCCGCTGAAAATTGTGGTCTTCAACAACAGCGTGCTGGGCTTCGTGGCGATGGAGATGAAGGCTGGCGGATATCTGACGGACGGCACCGAGCTGCACGATACCAACTTCGCGCGTATCGCCGAGGCCTGCGACATCACCGGTATTCGCGTGGAGAAAGCCTCCGAGGTGGATGAAGCCCTGCAGCGCGCCTTTTCCATCGACGGTCCGGTGCTGGTGGATGTCGTCGTCGCCAAAGAGGAGCTGGCGATCCCGCCGCAGATCAAGCTTGAGCAGGCCAAAGGCTTTAGCCTCTATATGCTGCGCGCGATCATCAGCGGGCGTGGTGACGAGGTGATCGAACTGGCAAAAACCAACTGGCTCAGGTAAAACATCTGGCATCGCCTTTTTAATAATAAGGACATGCCATGATCGATTTACGCAGTGATACCGTAACCCGCCCGAGCCGCGCCATGCTCGAAGAGATGATGGCCGCCCCGGTCGGGGACGACGTCTACGGTGACGATCCGACGGTAAACGAACTGCAGCGCTATGCCGCAGAGCTCAGCGGAAAAGAGGCCGCCCTGTTCCTGCCAACCGGTACGCAGGCTAACCTCGTGGCGCTGCTCAGCCACTGCGAGCGCGGTGAAGAGTACATCGTGGGCCAGGGCGCGCATAACTACCTCTACGAAGCCGGCGGTGCCGCGGTGCTCGGCAGCATTCAGCCGCAGCCGATTGACGCCGCGCCGGACGGCACCCTGCCGCTCGATAAGGTCGCGGCGAAAATCAAAGCCGACGATATTCACTTCGCCCGCACCCGGCTGCTCAGCCTTGAAAACACCCACAACGGCAAAGTGCTGCCGCGCGAATACCTGAAAGCCGCATGGGAGTTTACCCGCGAGCGCAGGCTCGGCCTGCACGTGGACGGCGCGCGCATCTTCAACGCCGTGGTGGCGTACGGCTGCGAGCTGAAAGAGATTACGCAATACTGCGACTCGTTCACCATCTGCCTCTCTAAAGGGCTGGGCACGCCAGTGGGTTCCCTGCTGGTGGGCAATGCGGACTACATCAAACGCGCGAACCGCTGGCGCAAAATGACCGGCGGCGGCATGCGTCAGGCGGGTATTCTGGCGGCAGCGGGGCTGTATGCTCTGAAAAACAACGTGGCGCGCCTGAAGGACGATCACGACAACGCCGCGTGGATGGCGGCTCAGCTGCGCGAGATTGGCGCCGACGTGATGCGCCACGACACCAACATGCTGTTCGTCCGCGTGGGCGAGGATCGCGCCGCAGCGCTGGGGGAATTTATGAAAGCCCGTGGCGTGCTGATCAACGCCTCACCCGTCGTGCGTCTGGTCATGCATCTTGACGTCAGCCGCGAGCAGCTGGCGGACGTAGTGAAACACTGGCAGGCGTTTTTACAGCGATAAGGAGCATCACGTGCCGCAACGCATTCTGGTGCTCGGCGCCAGCGGATATATCGGTCAGCACCTCACCGCGGCGCTAAGCCAGCAGGGACACCGGGTGCTGGCAACGGCACGCAACACGGAGCGCCTGCAAAAGCTCAGTTTACCTGGCGTCACCTGCCACAACGTTGATCTCAACTGGCCGAAGGAGCTTCCCGCGCTGCTGGAAGGGGTCGACACGCTTTACTATCTGGTGCACAGCATGGGCGAAGGCGGGGATTTTATCGCCCACGAGCGTCAGGTGGCGATGAACGTCCGCGATGCGCTGCTGCAAACGCCGGTGAAGCAGGTGATTTTTTTAAGCTCGCTCCAGGCGCCCGAACATGAGCAATCCGATCACCTGCGCGCCCGCCAGCTGACGGCTGAAACCCTGCGCGGCGCTGCTATTCCCGTCACCGAACTGCGCGCCGGAATTATCGTCGGCGCAGGCTCCGCCGCCTTCGAAGTGATGCGTGATATGGTGTATAACCTGCCGGTGCTCACGCCGCCGCGCTGGGTCCGTTCGCGCACCACACCGATTGCGCTGGAGAACCTGCTGCATTATCTGGTGGCATTGCTGGATCACCCAACCGACCAGCACCGCGTGCTGGAGGCCGCCGGGCCTGAAGTCCTGAGCTATCAGGAGCAGTTCGAACATTTCATGCGCGTCAGCGGCCGCCGCCGCTGGCTGATCCCCATCCCCTTTCCAACCCGCTGGATCTCGGTGTGGTTTTTGAATGTGATCACCTCCGTGCCGCCGACGACCGCCAAAGCGCTGATCCAGGGGCTGAAGCACGATCTGCTGGCGGACGATCGCGCGCTGCGGGCGCTCATTCCCCAGGACCTGATCCGCTTTGACGATGCCGTGCGTAATACGCTGAAAGAGGAAGAGCAGCTGGTGAACTCCAGCGACTGGGGCTACGACGCCCAGGCGTTTGCCCGCTGGCGCCCGGAGTACGGCTATTACCCGAAACAAGCGGGCTGCACGGTGAAGACTTCTGCCAGCCTCGCAGATCTGTGGGAGGTGGTGAACCAGATTGGCGGCAAAGACGGTTATTTCTTCGGCAATATCCTCTGGCAAACGCGCGGGGCAATGGATCTGCTGGTGGGGCACAGGCTGGCAAAAGGCCGCCCGACACGCCCGTATCTTGAGGTGGGCGATGCGGTCGACAGCTGGAAGGTGATCATCGTCGAGCCTGAAAAACAGCTGGCGCTGCTGTTCGGTATGAAGGCCCCGGGGCTAGGCCGGCTCTGCTTTACCCTGAAAGACAAAGGCGATCACCGTGAGCTGGACGTCCGCGCCTGGTGGCATCCGCACGGAATGCCGGGGCTGTTCTACTGGCTGTTGATGATTCCTGCCCACCTGTTTATCTTCCGCGGAATGGCGAAACGCATTGCGCAACGGGCAGAACAAAAGACGGAAAAGATATAAATAAAACTCTCTTTCTTTCACCTTTCCCATTGCATAGCGCCGTAATTCACGAAAGAATGCGCACGAAATTCTTTTCAACACAGTGGATAGCTATGAAGGTACTGGTTACCGGGGCGACCAGCGGCTTAGGCCGAAATGCGGTCGAATTTCTGCGCAATAAAGGCATCAGCGTCAGGGCTACCGGTCGCAACGAAGCGATGGGTAAACTGCTGCAAAAAATGGGCGCAGAGTTCGTCCATGCTGACCTGACGGAGCTGGTCTCCTCTCAGGCAAAGGTGATGCTCGCCGGTATCGACACGCTATGGCACTGTTCCAGTTTTACCTCCCCGTGGGGGACCCAGGAAGCCTTCGATCTCGCCAACGTGCGCGCCACCCGTCGTCTGGGTGAATGGGCCGTTGCCTGGGGCGTGCGTAACTTTATTCATATCTCGTCACCGTCACTCTATTTCGACTATCACCACCATCGTGACGTGCAGGAAGATTTCCGCCCTGCCCGTTTTGCCTGTGAATTTGCCCGCAGCAAGGCGGCCAGCGAAGAGGTGATTGACCTGCTGGCGCAGTCAAACCCGCATACCCGCTTTACGGTCCTGCGTCCGCAGAGCCTGTTCGGGCCGCACGACAAGGTGTTTATTCCCCGTCTGGCGCAGATGATGCACCACTACGGCAGCGTGCTGCTGCCGCGCGGCGGCGATGCGCTGGTGGATATGACCTATTACGAAAACGCCGTTCACGCTATGTGGCTGGCAAGCCAGCCGGACTGCGATAAGCTGATCTCCGGTCGCGCCTACAACATCACTAACGGCGAACCGTGCACGCTGCGCAGCATTGTGCAGCGGCTGATCGACGAGTTGCAGATCGACTGCCGTATCCGTTCCGTGCCCTACCCGATGCTGGATATGATTGCCCGCAGCATGGAGCGTTTTGGCAGTAAATCGGCCAAAGAGCCTGCGCTGACGCATTACGGCGTCTCTAAACTCAACTTTGACTTCACGCTGGATATTTCGCGGGCGGAGAATGAGCTGGGGTATAAACCGGTTGTGACGCTGGATGAAGGGATCATGCGCACCGCGGCGTGGCTGCGGGATCACGGGAAGCTTCATCGCTAGCCTTTTTGCCCGGTGGCGGCTTCGCCTTACCGGGCCTACAACTGCACCGTATTGTTCCCTCGCCCCTTTGGGGAGAGGGTTAGGGTGAGGGGAAAGAGCAAACACTAAAACGGCAACCTTTCGGTTGCCGTTTGCTTTTACAGTGCCGTCCAGGCATCAGCCCATGCCAGACCTGCGCCTGGCTCGTAGTATGCCGGGGCGTTGTTACACCAGCCGCTGTACGGGAACGGTTTGCACTGGAACAGTTTACCGTGGTTGTTCACGATATCACCTGCCTTGTACTTGCTGTTCGCGCTCCACGCGGCGTAAGAGCCGGAAGTGCCTTCGTCCTGAGACGGTGCCGCTTTCGCCTTCACGTTCAGAAGGTAAGAGGTGGTGCTGCTCAGTTCGCCATCGCTAACGGTCAGACTCACTTCAATCTGCTGTGCTGTGGCGGATTCTGGCGCCCTGAAGGTCACAACCGCTTTGTCCTGACCGGTCACGGTCTGACCATCCTGTGAACGCCAGGTGTAGGTCAGCTTGTTACCGTCGGCGTCTGTGGATCCTTCCGCGCTCAGAGAGACCTGCGCACCGGCTTCAACGGCGCCGACTGGACCCGCAATATGCGCGACCGGGGCGTGGTTCACCGCCACCGGCTCAGCCGGGGTTTCATCCGGCGTCGGCGCTGGCGTTACCGGGGTTTCGTCCGGGGTGGTGGCAGAGCCATCGTCGTTCACGATGTTGACGTTAAAGAACTTCTGCACGCACTTGCTGTAGTCACCCTCTTTAAAGGCGCTGAACGGCGTCTGGTAACCCACCAGCTGGCAGGAGTAGGTCTGGCCGGTTGGGGTATCCGCGCTCCATCCCCAGTCCTGTTCCCAGTAAATCTTCAGGGCACCAGCACCGCCTTCATCGAACTGCTTCATGTTAGCGCAGCCCAGCACTTCGTTCGCCGGAACGGGCACTTTCAGGTAGTTCGCGAACTCTTTGTAGTACTTGATACGGTTTTGCGACTGGGCAATTTCAGTCGGGCCGCCGCACTCTACGCCACCGTTGATGATCTGGGTGGTCACGCCGAAGCCAGGGACCAGACCGTTGGCTTTATCGTGAGCGTTCGGCTGCCAGGTGCCGTCGATAACCTGCAGCATGCTTGGTTTTGGCGGCTGCGGGTAGGCGAAGAAGAAGATCGCGCTCGCCAGGTTCAGCCAGGTGTCCGCCACCAGCTCAGGTTTATCGAGCAGGGTACGCACGTCGCCGTACATCGCCTCAGAGAACGGACCGTAGTTGTAGTTGTAGGACAGCTGCTTCGCACCGCGACCGAAGTAGCTCAGGAAGTCGCCGTCTTTATCTTTACCGCATGGCCAGGTCTGCCCCTGCCAGACGTCAGGGTTACATTCGCCGTTATAGCCGCCCTTCTGGCCTTCGCTCCAGCCCATTTCACGCACGTGAACCAGCGCCTGACGCCATTCGGCCTCCGGACGCCAGCTCTCGTGGCCGCCGGTTTCCTGGGCAAAGTGGGCAAACATGGTAGCCAGCTCTTTGCGGCAGATGGCGTCGCTGTCGCGACCGTCATTGTAGGTCTTACACAGCGCCGGGAATTTACCTACCGCCTTCAGGAAGTTGCTGTAGGTGTACGCCTGCGCGCGCAGTGGGAAGAGATATTCCCAGTCGCTGGCCTTCACGATCCCTTCCACGCGCTTCACGTTTTCAGGGTTTGCCGCGCGGCCTGGCTCAATCATTTCTACCTGAGCGTTGTCCAGCTTCTGGATGGTCTCTTTCACCGAGGCCATCAGCGGGAAGCTGGTCAGTTCTTTTTCCTTTTTCGCCAGATCGCTGGCTTTCATGGTGTACGGCTCACTGGGGGTCGCTTGCAGCGAGGCAGCCTGCGCCATAAACGGGGCGACGCATGCGCCGGCAACGAGTACACTCAGTAACGTCCTTTTGTTCATTTCTGTATTCCTGTTAATAGAAGTTAAATTATAAAATCCCGGCTTATGTATTAATCCGTTAATAAATAAACCACAGACGGCTGTTTTCACTTTTCGAAGAACACCCTCGGGAATTCTTCAAAAATAAAAAACCTTAATAACGTGCCGCTAATTTCAATTGCTGATATTTCGCCCAGACTTTATGGGCATATTTCATGCGTTGCGGATAATTCTCTTTTTTTAACCCGGCGTTATACGCGCCTACCGCCTCCCAGTTATAGCCATAAACCTTAATCATCCCGGACAGGATGGAAGCGCCGACCATGATGGAGGTACAGGGTTCGGTCATCAGCCGGTATTCATCGATCCCCCTGCTCTCAAGCTGCGCAAAATGGGAGCTGTTAATTTGCATTAGCCCGACATCACGCGTGCCGTCATGGTTTTGACCAACCGCGTACGGGTTCATGCCGGATTCAACGTTGGCGATGGCATATAATAAGTACGGATCGACATGATAATAATGCGCCGCTTTATCCCAACAGTTTGCCAGCGCGCTTTGGCTTATTATCAATAACAACAACATTACCTTTTTCATATTTACCTGCTGTAAGCGTCTGTGATTTCTCCTTAGAACATCCTGTAAAATGAATTTTGAATCACTCACCACCCCAAAAGGGTGGTGAGTGATTACTGGGCTATATTATTTGCAGTCTGTTGATGGGCCTTCTTTCACCCATACATCGCTCTTAGCCGGGTTATCACCGCGGGTCCACCATTTGGCACGGTAAACTTTGCCCTGGTAGGTTGTGGTTTCGCCGCCGTTGTAGACCAGGTCAGATCGCCAGTTCATCTTCACGTTGCTGACCAGCTCCCAGGCATCCACACCGAAGCCAGGCTGGTTGCCCTGGGTCCAGTACTTCGCTTTCCACACCAGATGGTCGAAGCTTACGGTATCGCCATTGTTGTAGATTTTGCTGGCATCCCACGCGGCATATTTGCTGGCGTTAGCATCGACAGGCGCGTCGCAGCTACCGGCTGCAGAGCCTTCATCAGATGGCGGAGTCACCTCATCAGCCGGAGGGGTAACCTCGTCAGCAGGTGGGGTCACCTCATCAGCCGGTTTCGGATTCACGGTAACCTGGACGTTAGACTGCACGCTGGTTTTACCATCACCGACAACGACGCTCAGCGTGTAAGTAGACGTTGAAGTCACCTCTGGCGCAGTGATGGTCACGTTCGCGCTATCGGTTCCGGTTGCGTGCATATCCGCCGGAATGCTCCAGGCGTAGGTCAGCGCGTCGCCGTCAGGATCCGCCGCCTGCGCATGCAGAGCATAGGTTTCTCCCGCCTGCAGCGTTACCGCTTCCATCTGATTGACTACCGGCGCCTGGTTCGCTTTTGGCGCTTTGTTCACGACCTGCACATCAATTGCGTTGCTCAGGCCTTTCGCATCCGTTACCGTCAGGCGGAACGCCAGGGTCTGGTCGCTGGTCACGGCCGCAACGTTGAAGGTCGCTTTGGCTTTGGTGCTGTTGGTGAGGGTCACCGATGGACCAGAAATCTGGGTCCACTTGTAGGTGATAGCATCGCCATCCGGGTCGGTAGAGGCAGAGCCATCCAGCGTAACGGTTGCCGGGCCTGAGACGTTCTGATCGGAAGATGACGCGATTGGCGCATGGTTAGTCACCACCGGATCAACCGGGGTAGCGCTGCCCAGCAGGCTTTCGTTCATCGCGTTCAGGATATCGCCGTTGTCAGCATCAATAGACCAGGAGAACAGACCACCCAGTTTGTTGGCCAGGACGTATTTGCCTTTCGCGGCCGCGGAGCGGGCATCTTCATAGGAGATCAGATCGCCCGTTGATTTGTTGAAGACGTAAGGCGCTTCTGCAGTCGCGTCGTAGCCATACTCCCAACCCGGCTTGCCTTTGTACTCATTTACGATCTGGCGATAGTCGACAACACCCGGTTCCCAGGTGCCTTTCACCATACCGGTTGCAGTACCGGTGAATGGATTATCGCCGGTGTAGCCGTGCACGCCGGTCCAGCCACGGCCATACATACCTGTACCCACGACGATCTTACCTGGCTGTACACCCTGCTGAAGCAGCGCATTCACGCCGTTTTCGGTGGTGTAGTTGGTATCTGGTCGCCATGACGGTGCACGCAGTGCGGCCTGGTGGCCCAGGTCGGTGTTGCTCCAGCCGCCGTAGAAGTCATAGCTCATCAGGAAGATATGATCGAGATACTGCTGAGCGGTGGTGTAATCCACATCCTCAACTTTATCTTTACCAGCGCCAATGGCGCTGGTCAGCTCGTAGGAACGGCCCGTTTCGCTTGACAGTTCATTGAGCATCGCACGGAGATCGTGCATCAGCGCAGTGTAGGTCGCTTTATCCTGCTGCGGATTACCGAGGTTTTCATTCACACCGCCGCCGCCAGGGAATTCCCAGTCGATATCCACACCGTCAAAGAACTTCCAGGTTTGCAGGAAATCTTTTACAGACGATACAAAGCGAGCGCGGATCGCAGGATCGCCCATGTGGAAGAACGGATCGGACAAGGTCCAGCCACCGATGGATGGCAGGACTTTCAGGCCGGGATGCGCTTTTTTCAGCGCCATCAGCTGGCCGAAGTTCCCTTTGTAGGGGTCATCCCATCCAGACACGCCAGCCTGCGGTTTTTGCAGGGCTGCCCATGGATCGTGGATAGCCACGGTATAGTCCGGGCGGCCTGCACAATCACGCTGCAATACGGCGAAGCTGTTACCACCTTCAACGGTTTTTAGACCATCGTTGATGCCATCGCCACCGCAGATTGGAATAAAGCCGTAGAGGATGTGGTTCAGGTTAGCGGCAGGGATTTTATCAACCGGGAAGTTACGGCCGTATACGCCCCACTCAGGGAAATAGGCCCCGACGACCTTATCGGTATGCTCAGAGAAGGTTTTATTGTTCTCTTTCATGGTTGTATTCAGCGGCAGCAGATGGCTACCGTCGGTGTCCGCCACAATAATCAGCTTGCTGGCACTTTTGGTACAGCCGCTGGCGTTACACAACTCAACCTGTTCCTGGTAACGGCCACCTTTTTTCACTTTAAACGTCGCGGAGCCGGAAGCGCTACCGGCCCCGGTCCAGACAGGGGTGCCATCAAGCAGAACTTTTGCAGACGTTGGCGCAGCGCCACTCCAGACATTCCACTCAACTTTCACATCCACGCCATCTTTATGCACTTTGACAAGGCTGTTGTAGTCCTGAGCCGCCTGGTCTACCTCTACCAGCGCAAATTTATCATTGCCGCTGCTGATAGTCGGTGTACCCGGTGCTGCTGCAAATGCGGAGCCGGATGCCGCCGCAATGAAGAGCGCCAGATATTTAGGCTTCATAAATTTCATTTTTATTTCCTGATAAATTTATTCGTTACGTTAATAATCCATGTCTTCCTTGAGAGCATGGAATCTATTTGCATAATGCGTATTTAACTGACCTTACAACCGTGACAAGAAAATATTTTGCTGCGTTGTATTCCTCCATAAAAAGATACAAGCCAAAATTCCGTATAGCTTATATCCCTTACGATACACTGAGCGCAAAGAGACGTCCTGCTCTTACACCGTCGAAAAAACTTATAAAAAAAAATTGACCTGAATATTTAAAATATGAAAGCAAACTGCTGCCCAATAAACACCACTATTCCAGCAAATGAGAGGTAGGGACCGAAAGAAATAGTGAGGTTATTTTTATTTAAATTATTTAACGCGAAATAGCCGATAATACCGCTCAGCGCGGCGATTAATTCCAGCGTGGGTAGCGCCTGCCAGCCGCACCAGGCACCTAAAGCCGCCAGCAGCTTAAAATCACCATACCCCAACCCTTCCCGCCCGGAGGTCAGGCGAAACGCCCAGTACAGCAGCCAGAGCGAGAGATAGCCCGCCACAGCGCCGAACAGCGCATCGCGTAGCGGCAGCGTATGGTCAAAGGCATGCAGCAATAATCCTGCCCACAGCAGGGGCTGCGTCAGGCAGTCCGGCAGCAGCAGCTGCCGCCAGTCGATCAGCGTAAGGGGCATTAAAAACGCCGCCAGCAGCCACAGGGAGAACAATGCCTGGACGTCCGGCATACACCAGGCGGTGATGCCAAAAAACAGCGCGGAAAAAAGTTCGATTAAAAATATCCGTAGCGGGATGGCGGTGCCGCAGCGGCTGCAGCGTCCGCGTAAAACAAGCCAGCTAACGATCGGAATATTCTCCCAGACGGCCAGGGTGTGCTGACAGGCCGGGCAGTGCGACGCCGGAAAGAGCAAATTGCCGCCCCCCTCTTCGTCCATCACCATGCCCGGTACGCGCTCGGCGACGACGCCCAGAAAGCTCCCCACAATGCCGCCCAGAATTGCACTCATCACCGGGAACCCCACCGGGTAAACCTCCCGCATCAGCGCGAAGGTGTTCATGCGGCTTTGCTCCAGGTAAGCTGGACTTCCGCTTTTACATCACTGAGGTGATCGACCGGCGTGAGGTTCATTTTTTGCAGCCTGACGCCGGAGGTCTGGTTAATTTCCCGCAGCCAGTTCTTTAATTCGTAGACGTTAACGCGATTCACGACGAACGATAAGGTTTGTCCATCCTGACGCACATCCGTCAGGGGAAGATTAATTTCCTGCGCGCTACTCTCCACCACCGTGCGTGGATTGTCCGTTTTGACAATCTGGACCTGGAGATGGTTTTTATCTATTTCACTGCGCATCCAGTTCAGCGTCTCTTTTTGTCTGCTCAGCGTGGCTTTACTGTTCAGAATCATATTATCCAGCGGGATCACGCCTGCGTAATAAACGGCCGCCCCCGCCAGGGCAACGGCACATATTTTTATAATGACTTTTTCCCTGGCGCTGTAATTCTGATAACGAGACTTAAGCTGCGCGATTCGCTCTTTCATTTATATTTCCCTGCGATCATGGCGGTATAAGGTGCAGCGGTGGAAACAGGCTGCAGGGTAAAATCAAAATTTTCCCCCGCCTGATCCACAAACGTCTGCAACGCGGTTTGGTTTTGCGCACTGACGCTCAGCGTCAGCGTGTTCTGTTGGGCGTCGTATTCCAGCAGATCGATTTCCATCGCCGGCACGGCCTGCCTGGCCTTCTCCAGCGCTTCAAGCTGCAAAAATACCCCTTTGGTCTGCTTTTTCATGTTTTGATCAAAGTGGTATTTGATGTTGGTCTTCTGGCGCATACTCGGAAAATGGTGCTGAAAAATCTGAGCAATCTCCTGCTGATTAGCATTCTCCTGCTGCACCAGCATCCAGGCCATGGCGACGCGCGGGCCGAGCAACAGGCCGAGAGACAGCAGACCCGCTGCGGCCATTGCCGCTTTGATGCCTTTCGGGGCTTTACCCGAGCCCGCTTTCGCGCTGAATTCACCGTGCATAATATTCACGCGGCAGGTTTGCCACTGCGGCTGGATCAGTACCAGCGGATGCTGCCAGGGCTGCAGGAGGTCAACGTCAACCCCTTCAGGCTGCGCGCCGTAGCAGCACACCTCGCCCTCGCCCGCTTTTTGCATCAGCAGCGGCAGCAGGCTGGCCTCCATCTCCCCGGCGGTGTGGGGGGATAAACGCAGCCAGTAGCTTTCATCCTGCTTAACCAGCGCGCTTCCTCCCTCTGCCACCGGCAGTAGCCAGGCATCCGGCAACGCCTGGATCACCTTCATTCCGGCGGCCTGAAAACGGGTTAACCATCCGCGCAGCAGGTCGGCATCAATCGCCACCGCATCGACCTCGGCGCCCTTTTTGTTGAGCACCGTCCAGTGAAGATTATCCACGTCACCAATCAGCGTCTCTTCCGCCATCCACGAGAATGCCGTCGCCTGAGAGGCAACTTTCTTCGGCAGCGTAAAGTGGCGGAAGATCATGTTGCTGGCAGGCAGCAGCAGGCAAACGCGTGCCGCCTGGGGATGGTTTATCAGCGCATCCAGGCTATCCAGCGTCTCAACCTGCTGGCTACCGGATTCACACCACATTATTTTCCCGCCCTCGCGGCTGTCGGGACGCACAAAAAGGACCTGTTTCATAGCGTTCTACTTTTCTTATTCAATCATTCGGTAACGGCGCTGCCACGTCACGATCTCACCGGCTTCGTTATTGACCTGAAGCTGGCTCACCACGCGAAGCGTTAATTCATCGGTATTGCCGGTATAATTGACGCGGAAATACCGGCTGTTAATGGAGAGATAGTCGGCCACCTGCGGAAGGTCGTCTTTCAACTGCGGGAAGGCCTGCTCCAGCGCTTTGCTGAAGGTTTCCATACTTTCCCAGCCGGTTTCAGGACGCGATTCAATCAGGCGAACGGCATCATCTTCATTGAGTTTTCCCGGGAACAGGGCGGCCAGCAAGGCGGCCTGCTCCGGTTTCAGGGTATTCACATCCACCTTGCTGGCGGCGTCCGGCAGCGCGCACAGCAGCTTGCTCACCTTCGGGTAAGCGGCAGCCGGAAATGCGGGCAGCAGCGTGATCTCGGCAATGGTTCGCATCATCTGGTTTGCCGGTTGGCGAGCGGGCACCACGCCAGCCCAGGCATCGGTCTCTGCGCCCTCTTTGGCCGTCGTCGTGTCGCCATCGAGATAGTCCACCAGCTGCAGATACACCTCTTCCGCGTTGGTCTGGCTCAGGCCGCTCTGCGTCAGAAGCTGTTCAACAATCTGCTCTCTGCGGGGCTTTTCCGGCACCGCCGGGGGGTTTTTCCCCTGGGCAACTTTCTCGACCGCCAGCAGGTTGTTGACGTTAAAGCAGTCCTGCGCGTCTTCCACCTGGCCGACCACCGTGTAGTCTTCGCCCCGGGTTTCCAGCGGCTGATGCCAGTCGCCGTCGGGGGAGAGCGCTTTGCTTTCCCCGCTGGCGTCGGCCTGCAGCCGGTCCTTCGCCACCTTTTCCTGGGCCTGCATCGCCCAGCGCAGCTGCTGCTGGCTTACCTGGTAATGCGTTTTTTGCAGGTTGCGGCAGAACTGCTGGCTGATTTTGGCAGCCAGCGCCGACATCATCACCAGCAGGATCAGCACCACCAGCAGGGCTACGCCTTTCTGTTTGCGCAATGCACTCATGATTTTGCTTCCGGTGGCGGTACGGGTGCGTTTTCAGGTGCAGCCGCTTCAGGCAGATCGCCCGGCGTCGTAAAGACCCAGCGCCAGGTATCACCGTTTTCCATGGTCAACGTCAGCTCCACGCCGTCCGGCAGATGCGCCGGGTCGCTCCAGCTTTTCAGCCAGCCCTGACGGTAAAAGCGCCACTGCAGGGATTTCACTTCGCTGACAATCGGCACCTCGTCGGGTTTCGCGTCCGCCGGGCCGTCAATCACCGGCCAGACGTCGCGATACAGACGCCCTTGTTCCAGCCGCCAGCGCACGCGCTCCAGCTGGACCGTGCCGCTCACGCCGTTCAGCGTGGTCAGCTCAAGCGCATCGTCCGCCTGACGGAACAGATCCGGCTCGTTGCGCGGCGCGCGCGCCTGCAGCTGGTAGAAATCACGCTCCATCAGGTTCCATGCGCGCTGCAGCTGATTGAGCTTCGCCGCGCTGGCATCGGTGGCCGAACTGGTGCGCATCGCCCCGTCCAGAATTTGCCAGGCCAGCGTGCCGATCACCGCAAAGATGGTCAGGGCAATCATGATCTCCAGCAGGGTAAAACCGCGCTGGCGTCGGGTTCTCTTCACTGGCTCTCTCCTGGCCCAACGATCTGCAGCGAAATAACCGGCTGGCTGTCGTCACCTTCGGCATACACGCGAATCGCGTTAGCCCAGCCGTTGTCGGAGGTTTTGACCCGCTGCTTGCGCCAGTTCCAGCCGCGCCCGCCCATGATTTCCGTTCCCTGCTCCTCAGCATCCGGGAAGTCGGTTTTCGCGAGCTGCGCTTCCGCCAGCTGGTTCTCGGCCACCCAACTGGCCTGCAGCGTGTCGGCCAGCCCGTGGGTAAAACGCACGTTCAGGGAGACCGAGTTCATCAGCGCCAGCGCGGCGGTGGAGAAGATGACCAGCGCGACCATCACCTCCAACAGCGTCATCCCGTTCTGCTTAACCTTGCCTTTAGTCATCGTTCTCTACCGATACCGGGGCCGCGCCCTGCGACACCACGCGGAAATGGTGCTGTTTGTCGTAGCGTTGCAGCGTAAGCGTAAAGCGGCCAATCTCGCCGTCCGGCAGAAAGAGGATCTGCGGATCAGCCTCGACGGTGGCCGCCAGACGCTGGGGCGACAGCGATACATGCATCTCCTGCGGAAAATCGCCTTTGGTGGTAATTCGTCCGGCAGATAAAGGCACCCAGTGACGCACGCCATTTTTATCGTCTAGCGTGACCAGCTGATATTTATCGGTGGTGATTACCAGCCCAACGATATTTCCGTCCATTACCGCACGGTCTGAACCATAATCAACGAGGGCTTTTAATTGCTGGCCAAATATATCCGCACCGCTGCGTGAGGGTATTGTTGACACCACCATCATGGCGCAGTTGGCAAATATCACCAGCGCCAGAATAATTTCCAGCAACGTAAAGCCGCGTTGATTTTTCATTATTTCTCTTTCTTATCCAGAGACCAGTTCGTAATATCATCGGCGGTATTGGCTTCGCCGTCTGGACCGGCAGAAAAGACGTCTACGGCGCCGTGTTCGCCCGGGCTGACGAGCAGATAATCGTTTCCCCACGGGTCCTGCGGCAGGCGGCGAATATAGCCGTCAGCGCGGTAGCCGTTCGGGATGGGTGCGATTTCAGGCTTGGTCACCAGCGCCTGCAGGCCCTGCTCTGTTGTCGGGTAGCGGTGGTTATCGAGCTTATACATATCCAGCGAGCCTTCGAGCGCGACAATATCGCTGGTCGCTTTTTGCGTATCCGCTTTTTCTTTATTACCCATTAAGTTTGGTACCACCATACTCGCTAAAACGCCGAGAATAACGATCACCACCATTAATTCGAGCAAGGTGAAGCCCGCCTGGCGAGCCAGGTTTTTACGTTTTATAGCCATGATTTAACCTACCATATTATTAAGTTGCAGAAGCGGCTGTAATATTGACAGCACGATAAATAAAACAATCGTCGCCATAGAGACCACCAGCGCCGGTTCAAATACCGACAGCGTTAACGTAATTCGATGCTGTAATGCCGACTCCTGGTTTTCCGCCGCGCGGTCCATTAAATTGCCGAGCTCCCCGCTCTCTTCGCCGGAAGCAATCATGTACAGCATGGTCGGCGGGAATAATTTCGCCTGTTCAAGCGCGGCATATAAAGATGCCCCCTGGCGCACGGTATCGGCGGCCTGCTCCAGCACCTGCCGGGCGTAGAGGTTTTCGATACCGTCCATCGCGATATACATCCCTTCGAGCAGCGGCACGCTGCTGGCCTGCAGAATGCTCAGGGTTCGGATATAGCGGGCGCTGTTGATGGCGCACATCAGCTTTTTAATCGGCGAGCCGTTCACCAGCCAGCTGTGCCAGCGAAAGCGGTTTTTGGCATTTCTGAGCCAGGTCTTAAAGCCGATAAACCCACCGGCCAGGATCCCGACAATATAGATGCCGTACGCCTGCAGGAAATCGCTCACTGCGATCAGCGTGCGGGTGGTGATCGGCAGCTGCTGCTTCATGTGGGTGAACTGCTCGATCACCTGCGGGACCACCGCCACCAGCAGAATGCCGATCACCGCGATGGCCACCACCGTCAGGGTAATCGGGTAGACCATCGCCTGCGTCAGCTTGCTTTTCATCTTCTGACGCTGCTCGTTGTACTCCGCCAGCTTCTCCAGCACGTCGCCCAGGTGACCGGTCTTTTCACCGGCCATCACCAGGGTGCAGTAGAGCTTGTCGAAGGTGCGCGGGAACTGGCTGAAGGCGTCAAACAGCGTGTGCCCTTCCACCACCTTTTCACGGATCTCCACCACCATCGCCGCCAGCTTTTTGTCTTCCGTCTGCTTCGAGATGGCCTTCAGCGCGCTTTCCAGCGGCAGCGCGGCGTTGACCAGCGTGGAAAGCTGGCGGGTAAACATCGACAGCACCGGCGTGGAGAGCTTAGCCCCGGTCTTTGCTTTCCCGGACACCGCCGCTTCGCGGGTTTCGGTGATGCTGACAGGCATTAGCTTTTGTTCGCGAAGCCACTGGCGAACCTGTTTTTGCCCCTCGACCTGCAGCGTGCCGCGCCGGGTTTTGCCCGCCGCATCCGTTGCCGTCCAGGCGTAGAAGGCCATTACTCATCCCCTCCACGCTCGGCGGTGACGCGCATCACCTCTTCCAGAGAGGTGATGCCGCTAATCACCTTCAGCAGCCCGTTTTCGCGCAGGCTGTAGGCCTGCTTAAAGAGCTGCGTTTCGATGGACATTTCGTCCTTATCTTCATGGATGGCGCGGCGCATGGTGCTGTCCACCACCAGAAATTCATGAATACCGGCACGGCCCTGATAGCCGCTCTGGCGGCAGTGTTCACACCCCACCGCGCGGTAAATCGCTTTCGGCGGCGTCTCCATAAAGCTGAATAGCGCTTTTTCATTGGCGTCCAGCGGACTGGTGGTGCGGCAGTGCGTACACAGCCGACGCACCAGACGCTGGGCAATGACACCGAGCAACGATGAACCGATTAAAAACGACTCCAGCCCCATATCCCGCAGGCGGGTAATCGCCCCGGCGGCGCTGTTGGTGTGCAGCGTAGACATGACCAGGTGACCGGTAAGCGAGGCCTGTACCGCAATTTGCGCGGTTTCGCCGTCGCGAATTTCCCCGATCATCACCACGTCCGGGTCCTGACGCAGAATGGCGCGCAGCCCGCGGGCAAAGGTCATGTCCACGCGCGGGTTAACCTGCGTCTGCCCCACCCCTTCCAGCTCGTATTCAATCGGGTCTTCAACGGTCAGGATGTTGCGCTCATGGCCGTTCAGCGCCGAGAGAATGGCGTACAGGGTGGTACTTTTACCGGAACCTGTCGGCCCGGTGACCAGGATAATGCCGTGCGGGCGGTCAATCAGCCCTTTTAACTTCTCCAGCTCTTCATCAATCAGGCCCAGCTTGTTGATGTCGGGCTTCAGGTTGCTTTTATCGAGCAGGCGCATGACCACGCGCTCGCCGTACTGGGACGGAATGGTCGAGACGCGCACGTCGATGGCCTTGCGGCCGATGCGCAGAGAGATACGGCCATCCTGCGGCAGGCGCTTCTCGGCGATGTCCAGTTTCGACATGACCTTGATGCGCGACACCAGCAGCGGTGCCAGCTTGCGCGCCGGTTGCAGCACCGGGCGCAGCACGCCGTCAACGCGGAAGCGAATACTCAGCGTGCGCTCGAAGGTTTCGATATGAATATCCGACGCGCCGTCCTTCACCGCCTCGCCGAGAATGGCGTTGATCAGGCGGATCACCGGCGAGTTCT